>JANXLQ010000126.1 GCA_025355085.1 Rhodopila sp. | reverse complement strand
ATTTCCATCACGCGGCCGTCCGGTGCCAGCCGGTCGTCCTCGGGTATCGTCTCGGCATCCCAGGCGCGATTGGTCACCTCCAGCACGTCGTTCAGCCGGTTGGAGTTGTTCTCGTCGGGTGAGAACACCCGGAAATTGCGGGTGGCCGCGTTGGCTTTCATCACGTCACGCAAGAAGGTGCCCATCACCCGCGTGGCCTCTCCGTCCACCGCACCCGGCCCGGGAACCTTGATGGCGTAATCAGCGAAATCCGGCATCCGCAACGGCCGCATCAGCAGCCCGCCATTGGTATGCGGATTGGCACTCATGCGCTTGCTGCCACGCGGCGCCAGATCGGTGATCGCATCGACCGGCCGGCCGGCATCATCGAACAACTCGTTCGGGCAATAGCTTCGCATCCAGTCGTCCAGCAGCCCGAGATGTTCCGGTTTGTCCAAGGTGAACGGCACCTGATGGGCACGCCAGAAGCCCTCGGTCTTCAACCCGTCCACCGTTTTCGGACCGGTCCAGCCTTTCGGGCTGCGCAGAATGATCATCGGCCAGGTAGGCCGAACCGGTGCCCCTCCGCCGCTGCCGTGCCGCGCCGCCCGTTGGATTTGACCGATGGCATCGAAAGCGCGGTCCATCGCGGCGGCCATCGCCTGATGCATCAGGTCGGGATCGGACCCTGAAACCTCGATCGGGTCGTAGCCGTAGCCGGTCATCAGCGCGTGCAGTTCGCTCGCGGGAATGCGAGCCAGTACCGTCGGGTTGGCAATCTTGTAACCGTTGAGATGCAGGATCGGCAGCACCGCCCCATCCGTGGCCGGGTTGAGGAATTTGTTGCCGTGCCAGGATGTCGCGAGCGGCCCGGTCTCAGCCTCTCCGTCGCCAATCACGCAGGCGGCGGTCAGATACGGATTGTCCAGCACCGCACCGTAGGCATGCGACAGCGAATAGCCCAGTTCGCCACCCTCATGGATCGACCCTGGCGTATCGGGTGCCGCGTGACTGGGAATACCGCCGGGGAAGGAGAACTGGCGGAACAGGTGATGCATGCCTTCCGCATCTCGCGACACGTTGGGATAGGTCTCGCTGTAGGTGCCTTCCAACCAGGTGTTGGCCACAACACCCGGCGCACCATGCCCCGGTCCCGCGATGAACATCAGGTTTAGATCGCGTTCGGTGATGATGCGGTTGAGATGGAGATAAAGAAAATTCAGACCCGGCGTTGTACCCCAATGACCCAGCAGACGGGGTTTGATGTGTTCGATGCGGAGGGGTTCGCGAAGTAGGGGGTTGGCCAGCAGATATATCTGACCGACCGAAATGTAGTTCGCGGCGCGCCACCACGCGTTCATGCGCGTTAGTTGGCCGGCACTCAGGATGTTCGGCTCTTGCTGATCGTTCATCAGTGCGCTCCGGACGAATTTTGGTTTATGCGCGGCGCCCTGTCAGGTCCGCATGCATCGGATCTAACGACGCCCGATAAACAGTTCTGGCCAATCCGGGGCGGAGTTGTCCATCCGCCCGATCATGTGTGCGCGATCATGTGTGCGCGATCATAGGTGCCCGATCATGGATGATTAAGCGCCAGGAACCCGGCGTTCAAATACGCGGCGTACAGGCACCACAAGCCATACGGCACCATCAGCAAAGCGGCGGCACGGTCAACACGGCGGAACGCACGGATCGAGAATGCAACCAAAATGAGCAGGGCCACCATGACACCCATCGCCACCGCCGGGCTGCGCAAACCGAAGAATGCCGGCGCCCAAAGTGCATTGGCGGCAAGTTGCCAGCCCCAAAGCTGCAACGGCCGGCAGGCCCCAAGGCGCTTCCAAACGCGCCAGCCGGCAACCCCGATCGTCAGGTAAAGCGCCGTCCAGACCGGCCCGAACACCCAGTTCGGCGGCGTGCCGGGCGGTGCGTGCAGCGTCTGATACCAGAGATGAATGGACCCGGCCGTTATCGTCCCGCCGACGGCCCCAACCAGCAGGCACAGCCCGACGAACCCCACCAGCGCGAGAACTGGTGAAACCGGTAAGGAGGAGCGCGGAGACGAACCCCAGTCGTTGGGACCGGATTTCTGGAAGACACGGCTCCTTTCTTGATCCGTTACAAATATCCCTTCGATGCACTTACATTGGGGAGGCGGATGAAAGGCGCAAGTGTTACCAGCCGTTAACGCGGTGCCAAATCGCCACCACTTCTTGCTCTCCATCCACGACAAAATACCGGTCATGGGCGGCGGCGGTCATGCAGGTGTGATTAGGCGCGATGCGCAGTTTCGCGCCGATCGGCAAATCGGCGGGGTAAGCCGGATCGAGATCGATGACACCGTGCTCCTGATAGGCTTTTCGCACGATCGCGTTACCCAGGCTGCGCTTCCCCTCGATATCCAGTGCCAGGCCGTAACCGTAATCGCGCGGCGCCGCTTCGGTGCTGCGGTCCTTCGAAAGCGCCAGACCGCCCGCATCGACCAGGATACGCCCCGGCCGCCGGCCGATCACGCTGGTAAGCACGGTGACTGCGATGGCGTCCATTCCGTGGGTTTCGATCTCGGCTTGAAACAAATCGCCAAACATATAAACCCCGGCGCGAATTTCGGTCACACCGGCGAAATTTTCGGCGTGGCGTGCGGTAGGGGAACTGCCGGCCGAAACGATATCGATCTTAAACCCCGCATCCCGCAGCCGCCCGGCCGCTCGCGTGACAGAACTGCGCTCGATTTCGGCAATGCGCGCCATCTCCCGCGTGCCTCGGCCGGCGTAGGAGTGTCCGGCGTGCGTTAATACCCCGGTCAGGCAGTCTCCAAGGCGGGCACCGAGTTCCAGCAGCAGGTCACTGTCCGGGTGCACGCCGCCGCGTTCCTCGCCGCTGTCGATTTCGATCAGAGTACGCGGCGGGACAGGCTGTGCGGCGATCGTGTCTGCCATCCCGGGATCGTCTGTAATCACGATGATGTGTCCGCCACCGGCGTTCAGCGTGCAAACCTGCTGTAGCTTCTGCGGCGTGATGCCGACGGCATACAGGATGTCGGTGACGCCGTGGCCGAGGAAGTATTCCGCCTCGGCCAGAGTGGAAACGGTGATCCCGCCCGGCTGGCCGGCGGTAGCCAAACGCGCCACCTCGATCGATTTGGCGGTCTTCATGTGGGGGCGCAGCGGCACGTTCAGCCGCGAAAGTGCCGACGCCATGACGCGGATGTTGCGTGTCAGAATCGTGCGGTCGAGCACCAGGCACGGGGTCGGCAGATCAACGAGATTCATGTGGGTTCAATCATGCCAGTGGAGGGCATGCCAGTGGAGGGCATGCCAGTGGGGGGCGTAATAGGGGGTGTCCATTCGGCATAGCCGTCGATCGGCAGCACCGGTCGAGGCATGTGTTTCCAGGGAAAGCGCGACAGGATCGGGCTGGTGAGGCCGGGACCATCGACCTCGATAACCTGCTCATGGCGGAAGAATTCGTCGAAACCGCCACGGAAATGGCCGCGCGATTTCACCACGACAACGCGGGCGGAGGCGATGTCGAGGCCGAAAGCCTCAAAGAACATCGGGTCGGCGCACTGGTAGCGGTGGCTAAGGACGACAACGGTGATGCCATCCAATATCAGCACGGCGGATTTGCCGACGTCCAACGTGTTGTTGGCATAGATGCCGCGCCGGCCCTGGATAGGCTGATCCCGAAGTGTCGCCACAACGGCCGAGGCGGTGAACGGCTTTGAAAACTCATCGCCGCCATCGCGGTTGAATCGCGCTTCGAACGCAACACCGGCGCCATGTTCATGGGCCTCGGCGGCAAGGGCCGGGTCGTGAATAACCCCGGCCAGGGCATTGTTCACGCCAGCCGCATGGAAGGCTTGCAGGATGGCCATGGTGTTGCCTCGGCCGCCGCCGCCGGGATTGTCGGCAACGTCGGCGAAAATAAGGGGAGTCTCAGTCGTGGCCGCCAACCGTGTGGCTTCCTCCAGGCTGGTCAGGGTTGGCCGGAACCGGTCGCGCCGCGCCCACCCTGCGGTCGCGATTTCCCCGGCAAGCGTGTCGGCGGCGTCTTGGTCAGTGGCGGTCACGACCACGGTCAACCCATTGAACGGCGTGTCGGCGTAGGCGAACCCCCCCATGACCGAGACATTCAGCACCCGCCCCGCAAACGGTGCCTCGGTCATCCGCTGCTGGCCGAGATCGATAAGCTCCCCATACGGCCGATTTGGCGCATCCTGGCCGGTAAGCTGTGTGACAGTCGGCGGCACGATCGGCAGCCTGATCCGTGCCAGGAAGGTGCGTGTGCCGCTGAGTAACCGCCGCAGCAGCACCGCTGCCTCCGCCCCACGCTCCCGCATGTCGAGATGGGGATTGGTGCGATAGCCGACGAAGCCGTTCAGCAGGGTTACGTCGGCGTCAGATACATTGGCATGCAGGTCGAACGAGGCGACGACCGGCACATCCGAACCGACGATGCGCCGTACCAGTCCGAGCAGAGTTCCCTCCGGGTCATGATCCGCCGTGGTAAGCCCCGCGCCATGCAGCACGAGATACACACCGTCCAGGTGGCCCGCTGCCCGAAGATCGGCTTCCCATCGCCGCATCAGGCTGTCGAAAAACCCCTGGTCCACCGGCCCGTTGGGCTCCGCCATCGCCAGCAGGCCCGGCACAGGCTCCCACGGGCCGGTTGTGTCCATCGCGGCGAGGAAGCCGGGCATCTCCCCCAGCATACGCGGGGCAGGGGAACGGGCTTCGGCGATCATATCTGGGCCGCCGATCAGGGTGCGGGTTTGAAAATCGGCTTCGGTGGCGATCGGCGCGAACCGGTTGCACTCGATTGAGAACCCGAGGAGGGCGATGCGGGGCGGGCCGGTCATGAGGTTTGACGACCATCGTTGCGATCGTCATGGCGGGCGAAGGCCCGCCATCCACGCCTTACGATGCTTGGCGAGGCAAAGGGGGGGAGGGCGCGCCTTCGCTCACCAGGACGGCGTAGAATTGTGCCGGGATGGGGTGGAATTTCGTCATGCTGGTGGAGAAAAAACTGCTGGTCTTCCATTACTTTCCTCACAGTGCAATCCCCATCAGCCCGGCGATCCGTGGCGTCGCCTTCAATCCCGAACCCGTCATCACCAGCACCGTCGTCTGTTCGGCTGTAATCGTCCCGGTTGCCACAAGTTTCGCGAATGCGGCAGCGACCTGCGCACTCGTAGGTTCGACATAAATGCCGATCCGTGCGAGATCCAGCGTGGCATTGGCGATCTCCGTCTCGGTCAGCGTCACCGCCCCACCCCGCGTTTCTCGCAGCGCCCCCAAAACCTCCCGCAGCCGGACGGGATGCGCGATGGCGGTGCCCTCCGCCATGGTGGGGGAGATTGTTGCCGGCACCGCTTCATCCGACCCCGCCATGAACGCGGCGGCGACAGGCGCGCAGTTGGCTGGTTGAGCCGCAAAGATGCGCGGCAAATGGCCGGTTTCGCCAGCGCGCAGCAATTCGGAAAAACCGATTTCGCAGCCCAGCACATTCGAACCGGCACCGCACGGCACGATGACATTGTCCGGGGCGCGGAAACCGAGGTCCTCCCACAGTTCGTATGCCAGGGTTTTGGTGCCGTGGAGGAAGAACGGGTGCCAGTTGTGGCTGGCATAGAAGATCGAACCCGACCGGGCGATGGCGGCATCGGCGGTGTCCTGACGCGTGCCGGGGATCAACTCCACCGCCGCACCGTGTGCCCGCATCTGCACTGTCTTCGCCGGGCTGGTGGAATCGGGCGCCATGATTGTCGCCGTCATTCCACCGGCCGCCGCATACGCAGAAATCGCGGCACCGCCATTGCCGGAACTGTCCTCCAGGACGTGATCGATCCCCTGCGCACGCAGCAGCGACAGCATCACGCTGGCGCCTCGGTCCTTAAAACTGCACGTCGGGTTGAACCACTCGCATTTCAGCAGCACCCGGACACCGGCCACCGTCGCGGGGATCAGCGGCGTGCAGCCCTCGCCCAGGGTAATCGGGTTTTCCACCGCGAACGGCAAAGCCGCCCGATACCGCCATAAACTGCGCGTGCCGGTGTCGATGTCGCCTCGGGTTATCCCCGGCAACGGCGTCAACAACAGCGGCGCATGATCCGGCCCGCACCAGCGTGGCTGATCGAGCGGGAAGGTGGCTCCGGAGCGCGGGTCGATATAATCGATGGTCATGCAACCGAGTGTGGGCGGAACCGCGCCCGCGCTCAAGCCGGGGTACCAGTTGCGAGCGAATGCGCTGCCGGACTATGCAACAGCATGACCGATCTGACATCCATAATCGCCGGCCTGACCCGCGACCTCGTCAAGCTCGATAGCCGCAGTTTTATCTCCAACATCCCCGTCGCCGACCGGATCGAACCGGAACTCGCCGGATTCGAGATCGAACGCATCGATTACCTCGACGCCGCCGGCGTACCGAAGCGCGTGCTGGTCGCCCATCGCGGCGGTCCGGGAGGCATCGCCTTCTCCGGCCACATGGACACCGTCCCGGACACCGGCTGGAAAGACGACCCCTGGTCCGGCCGGGTTGACGCGGATGGCGTCCTGCACGGATTGGGCAGCACCGACATGAAAGGCCCCGTCGCGGCCGCGATCGTCGCCGCCCGCGGGCTGCCGGATACCGTGCCGGTGACCTTCCTGATCACCACCGACGAGGAATCCACCAAGCAAGGCGCCCGCGTCATCGCCGAACGTTCGGCGTTGGTCCGGTCGGTGCGCCCGAAGGGAATTCTGGTCGTCGAACCAACCGGCTTGCAGCCCGTGCGAGGCCACCGCAGCCATATTCTGTTCACCTGCGTAGCGCTAGGCGTCCAGGCCCACAGCGCCAAGGGCATCGGCCGCAACGCCAACTGGGATATGATCCCGTTCCTCGCAGACATGAAAGCCGTGTACGAGCGGATTCTGACCGACAAGTCACTGCACGACAGCGCCTACGACCCACCGTTCAGCGACTTCAACGTGGTGATCGACAACCACGGCACCGCGATCAACGTCACCGTTCCGGTCGCCACCGCTTGGATAAAGTTCCGCTATTCGGCGGCAATCGACCCGACACCGATCCGCAACGCCGTCCACGCCGCCGCCGCCCGCTACAACATCGCCGTCACCGAAGCCGAGGAGGGATCCCCGCCGGAACTCTCCGCCGCTCATCCATTTGTCCGGCAATGCGTCGAGGTCAGCGGTCAGCCAGCTACGACGGCACCGTTCGGCACCGATGCGTCCGTCCTGCAGGCGATCGCCCCGTGCGTCGTGATGGGACCGGGCGATATCGGTGTCGCCCACAAACCCGGCGAAGCGGTTCGCTTGTCGGAACTCGTTGCCGCCGTCCCTATGTTCCAGGCATTGGCGCTACGGCTGGCCGTCTGATCGCCCGCGTCTGCCAGAACCGAAAGAACGACGGATGCGGACCAGACAATGGACCTGATTAACGGGCTACACACCTTCATGCGTGTCGTCGAAACCGGCTCTTTTTCCGCCGTCGCGCGTGAAGGCAACGCCAGCCAGTCCGCCGTCACCCGTCAGGTGGCGCAACTGGAGGAGCATTTCGGCGTCCGCCTGTTCCACCGCACCACACGCAAACTCAGCCTGACCGACGACGGCCAGGATTTGGTGGTTCGGGCACGTCATCTGCTGGAACAGGCGGAGGATCTAGAGGATCGGTTCGGCAAGAACGGCGGATCAGCTACCGGCCTTGTCCGTGTCGGCGTCCCGATCGGGGCCGCGATCCTGCTGGTAACGGATTTCGCCGCCCTGCTCGGTCGCCATCCCGGCCTGTCGGTGGAATTGGTGGTC
>JANXLQ010000105.1 GCA_025355085.1 Rhodopila sp. | reverse complement strand
CACCGAACACGGGTTTCCGGGAACATCCAGGTGCGCGGCGATCATATACCCGAGCTGGCTTTGGATTGCGCCGTGGGTGCGGCTGGGGGGCACCATCGCGACCGGGTGACCGTCCAGAAGCTGCCACAGCATTCCGTCCATCGCCCCGTTGGATGACCTAAATCAATGTCCAGAAGGGCATGATTTATGCCGGCGCCCAGCTACACCCCACAGGAAGTGGCAGCTATCTCGGGGGTGCGCAATCGGCACTCAGTGCGGCGCAGGCATCGCACTAAGCGATTGGCGGATAATTTTCTTGTTCGGCGGCCCAGAATGTTCCCCTGCTTTGCCATGGCCGGGCCAAACCCGGCCATGGCGGAGTCGATAAACCCTCGTCCAGGGAAAAAATATTCTCTGCCGACCGCTTATGGTGATGTCTATGGGGCCAGGCCCAGCCATGACAAACAGTGGCAAGCCGGCGGTGAGCAGTCGCCGCGGCAGCGCGTCGTTACTCCGCCGCCCCCAGCACCACACAAACATTCTGCCCGCCGAACCCGAACGAGTTCGAAATCGCGTGCTTCACACGCGCAGCCCTCGCCACGTTCGGCACGCAATCCACCGGCAGCGCCGGGTCGGGAATGTCGTAGTTGATCGTCGGCGGCAGCAATCCGTGCCGGATCGTCAGCACCGAGAAGATCGCCTCCACCGCGCCCGCCGCCGTCAACGAATGCCCGATCATCGACTTGTTCGACGACATCGGGATCGACCCGGCGCGTTCCCCGAACACCGCCGAAACCCCGACCCACTCCATCTTGTCGTTCTCCGGCGTGCCGGTACCGTGCGCGTTGATATATTCCACCGCCTCCGGCTCCAGCCCCGCATCCGCCAGTGCCGCCCGCATGCACGCAATCACCGGCTTGCCGTCCGGCGAGGACCGCGTGCGGTGGAACCCGTCCGCCACCTCTCCGCAACCCTCCACCACGCCCAGCACCACAGCCCCACGCGCCCGCGCACTGGACAGACTTTCCAGTACCAGCGCGCCGGCACCCTCGGCCATCACAAAGCCCTCGCGGTCCTTGCTGAACGGGCGCGACGCCGACGACGGAGGATCGTTCCGGGTGGACAGCGCCGACAGTAAAGAGAACCGGATCAAACTCTCCGGATTGACCGAGGAATCCGTTCCGACCACCAGCGCGGCGTCGGTCTCACCGCGTCGGATCGCCTCGACCCCAAGCTGGATCGCCGTTCCGCCCGACGCGCAGGCCGTCGATGTGGCGACGGGCGAACCCTTGGTGCCGAACGTCACAGCCAGATTTTCACCGACGGAGCCGAACAGGAAGCGGCGGTACCAGGGCTCGAATTTCCCGGTCCCGGCAGCGCGTATCAGGTCCGCATACGTCACAGTCTCATTCGCGCCCGACGCGGCGGCCAGCCCGAAGCGCTGGGTCCATTCCATCTCCACGGGAGGCAGCGCCAGGAACAGCGGGCCGGGGAAGTCGCCAACGCGTCCGATCCCGGACTCGGCCAGCGCCTCCTCGATCACCAGTTCGGCCAGCCGCTGGGACAGGGCAGGGGCCGATGGCTCGGGCACCGACACGAAATCCACGGTCCCGGCGATGGTCGTGCGCAGGCCCTCGATCGGGAACCGCGTAATGCGGCGAATACCCGAAACCCCGTTGGTCAGCGCTTTCCAGTTATCCGCCTGTCCCTGGCCGAGCGAGGTCAGCACGCCCATGCCGGTCACCACAACGATAGGGCGGTCCAGATGATCGGTATCTTTGGTCATCGTCATCTCCCCTATGCCGCCGTGACAAGTGCCGACGACTCGCCGCGCCAATGTCCCCAGGACGTCACCAACGCCTGCGTCAGCGGCGCCGTCATAATCCGTTCGGCGGCTTCCAGCGGTGGGAACAAAGACCCGTGCTGAATGGCCATCGCTGCCAATGCCAGGCTGGCGGGGAACGATGGCTCCATCGAATGTCCCAAAGCGGTGGCGGTCGTCCTCACCGGCAGCGCCAGCGATGCCAGGAACGCGTTTTCTTCCTCGGCCGGCGCGGCAACGCCCGACGCGCCGGAAATCACCGCCGCCCCGGCCGGATCGTAATGCGCTTCCATGGCCGCGAACTGCGCACGCGCATTCGCTGTTGCCTGCCCGGGTTCCCGCCGGCAGCGATCGGTCTTGATCGCCGCGATATGGCCGTATGCAGAAGCCCCTCGGGCCGCCGCATGCGTTCGGCTTTCGATCACCAGGAAGCATCCGACAGACCCCAGCACCATGCCGCCGCCGGATTCCTGCCGAGCCCAAACCGGGTCGAACGGAGACCGCCGCAGCAGCCCGCCCATTTCATAATGGAGCAGCACATCTGGCCGTTGAGCGTTGTACGACCCGCCCACCAGCATAATGTCGCCCTGGCCGGCGGCGATCCGGGCGCAGGCAATGCGCACCGCGTCGGCGCCGCTGGCTTCCTCACCCATGAAGGTGCGGGACGACCCGATCACGCCATGCACGACGGAGATATTGCCCGCCAAAAGGTTCGACAACTGCGCCAGGAACAAGGTCGGGCGCAGGTCACCGAGCAGATGCTCGTTCAAATAGGCGCCGGGGTTTTCCGCTTTCGGATAGCCGGACAGAATCGCCGCATCGACCGCGTAATCGCGTTCTCCACCCCCGGCCGCGACGATCATGCCCATACGCGACAGAATTTCGGAATTGCCCTTTACCCCGGCAGAATCCAGCGCCTGACCGGCGGCGAACACGCCCATGCGCTGCCAGGCCTCCATTTGCCGCTGGTCGCCGCGTTTCGGAATCTGCGTGTCCAGTGCCAACGGCGCCAGCGGATGCACCGCCAATGGGGCAAAGGTGCCGGTATCCAGCACGGGGCTGAACGCGTTCAACGCCGCCCAGTGCGCATCGGCGCCAGAGCCGAGGCAGGAGACAATGCCAATGCCGGTGATCAGGGCGTCGCGGTCATGCGCCATTACAGAATTCCTCGGGCAATCCGACGCGGCGGGCCGTTTCCAGCATCGCCACCTTCAGCGTTTCATTCGGGAAAGGCACCACGCCATAGCGGATTTCGGCCTCGGTTACCTTCTTGCCGCCCGACACGATGGTGGCTTTCACCACTGCGTAGCCGGAGCCTTCGTGCAGCAGAGTCGCCTCGACCTCCAGCGGTTGGCCGGGGGAGACGAAGGCCCGCATTTTGGCTTTCTCGACCTGCATCAGGAACGGCATTTTGGCGCAATGCTGCGTAGCCAGGATCAGCCACCCGCCGGTTTGGGCCATGGTTTCGATCAGCAGGACGCCGGGCAGGATCGGGTATCCGGGAAAATGACCCTCGAACACCGGAGACTGCTCCGGCACCAGGCAAGCGGTCGCGATCTTGCCGCCCGGCACGTCGAGCGAGGTGATCCGATCGACCATCTGGAAGTATTCCAGGCGCATCAGGTCACCGTTGCAAAATGTTACGTGAAATCGTCAGGCTTTCGCCGCGACCAGCTTGTCGATGTTGGCGCAGAGGTTCTTCAGCACGAAATATTCGTCGGTCGTCACCGTCCCGGCGTTCACGTCCTGGGTCCACTGCTCCAGCGGCATCTTAATCCCGAACGCCTTGTCGATAGCGAAGGCGACATCGAGGAAATCGAGGCTGTCGATGCCGAGATCGTTGATCGCATGACTCTCCGGCGTGATCTTGTCCGGTTCGATGTCGCATGTGTCGGAGATGATCCCCGACACGGTTTCGTAAGTCGATGCCATGCGTCAGTCCCTTAAAAAGTCGCGCGGCACTAACATTGACGCCCACTGTGTGCAAGAGTCGTCAAAGAAAGGCTGGGGCTCTGCCCTTGACCCCGCCAAAGGCGAACCGCTCTTGGAACCCCGGTATAAGGCTTGGGATCGAAGGGGCCGCCGGCCCTTTCGCGGGTTCGGGCAGAGCCCGGCCTTCCTCACGCCTCGGCAAGAATGGCCGCCGCCGCATCAGCAAACACCTGGCATCCCAGGACGATGTCCTCGTCCCGGGTGTTTTCGGTATAATGGTGGCTGATTCCGCCGATACTGGGCACGAACAGCATCGCTGACGGCAGCACCTGCGAGAGGATTTGCGCGTCGTGCCCCGCGCCGGAGGGCATGGGTTGGTATAAACCCGGGGCATGACGCCGCGCGGCGCCTTCCAGGGCGCCCTGGAAGGCGGGGTCCATGGCGCTGGGCGCGGTACTGCTGCGATTGGCGACCGTTACCTCGCAGGGGCCATTCGCGGCCTCCGCCACCAGTTCGTGGAGTGCGGCATCCAGGGCGTCCAACGTGGCCTGATCGGTATCGCGAAACTGGAACACCAACTCCGCGCCCCCCGGCACGATGCTGGGCGCGCCGGGATCGAGCCTGATGTCGCCTGTGGTCCAAACCGTTCGGGGGTTGGCGATCGTCGGGAACCGCTCCTCGATCGCAGCCACCAGTTTGACCAGGGCGACACCGGCGTCCTTACGAACGGACATACGAGTCGTACCGGCGTGGTTCTGCTGGCCTTTGAACTGAATGCGGAACCGCCGGCTGCCAACGATCGCAGTGACGATTCCCAGCCGCAGGCGGTGATCTTCTAGGTCGGCACCCTGTTCGATATGCGCCTCCAGATAGCCCCGGTACCGCGCCGTATCGATCTTCTGCCTGGGCCGGCCGGAGAAGCCGGCGTTCCGCAGCGCATCCCGCAACAACACCCCCGTCTCCCGATTGCCGCACACATCGATTTCCTGCTCGGTCAGCAACCCGCAGAACGACCGGCTGCCGAGGAAGGAGCCGAAATGGCCTTCCTCATCCGCCCAGGCGGCGACGTCGATGCCGCGCCCGAGGGTGCGGGCGACCTCCAGGCCGTAGAGGACGCCCATGGCGCCATCCAGCCAGCCGGCGTGATTCTGCGTTTCCATGTGGCTGCCCATCAGCAGCTTGCGGCCGGGCGCCGGGTCGCGGCCATAGACGTTGCCGATGCCGTCGATGGAGGCTTCCAGCCGAGCCTCGGTCAATCGGGCGGCCAGCCAGTGCCGGGCCTGGACATCCTCTGGCGAGAAGGTCGGACGATGCACCCCGGTCTTGTACCGGCCGATTTCACGGGCCGCGTAGAGGTCGCGAAGTAGCCGGTTGCCGTCGATCGCGGGCATGCGCTTGCTCCATGTTCACGGGTGAAGTGCAACATGGTTCGGCGCGGTGCGTCCAGAGGGAACGCATGTTCGTCATGACCGGCGAAGACCGGCCATCCATGCCTTTGCATCCGGCAGAGGCGTGGATGGCAGGCCCGCGCCCGCCATGACGGAGAGGATGCTGCTACTTTACCGAGGAATAGGGCGTCGGTGACAGCATGTAGTTGGTGACCTTGGCAACGATCGGACCGTTCTTCTCGGTCTCGGCGCGGGCGGCATGCCACTCCGGATCATTCTGGAAAATGTTCCACTTGGTCTCGCGGTCTGCCAGCGATTCCCATTCGAGCAAGTAATACAGAGTCATGTTCGACTCGCCGATCAGCGTGGTCCAAAAACCGGCCTGCTTGATGCCGTGCTTCTTCCAAATGTCCAGCGTGATGGTGCTGAAACGCTTGTTGAGGTCCGGCAAACGGCCGGGGACGCATTCGTAGATTCGTAGTTCGTGGATCATGGTTTCCTCCCGAGGGGTTGAGACGCCGCCAGTTTGCGGCGGTATCGGCGGGGCGGCAAGACTCGGGGAATGCGCACATCGAAAACAATGCCGCACGCGACCAATCCGATCGGCACAGACCAGCCCCGTGCCACGTCTGGTTGCCCCGCGAACCGTCGCGCATTAGAAACCGCCGCTAAAGCATCTTCCGGAACCAACCATGTCTCTCGTGTCCGACCGCCTCGACCGTATCCAGCCCAGCCTGACCATCGCCATCTCCACCGTGGCGCGCGGCATGATCGCCGACGGCAAGAACGTCATCAGCCTGTCGCAGGGGGAGCCGGACTTCGACACCCCACGCAACATCAAGGATGCGGCCATCCGGGCGATGGAGAACGGGGAGACAAAATACACCGACGTTGCCGGGACCATCGCACTGCGCCGCGCCGTCGCCGCCAAGTTCGCCCGTGACTCGGGCATCGAATACAAGCCGGAGGAGATCATTGTCTCCACCGGCGCCAAGCAGGTGCTGTTCAACTGCATGGTCGCCACGCTGAACCCCGGCGACGAGGTCATCATTCCCAGCCCGTGCTGGGTCAGCTATCCTGATATTGTCACTCTGGCGGACGGCAAGCCGGTGCTGGTGCCGTGCGGCCAGAACAACGGTTTCAAGTTGCGCGCCGAGGACCTGGAAGCGGCGATCACGCCGCGCACGAAATGGTTCATGCTGAACAATCCGTGCAACCCGACGGGCGCGGCCTACAGCGCGGAAGAGCTGAAACCGATCTGCGAGGTGCTGATGCGTCATCCGCATGTCTGGGTTCTGACCGACGATATTTACGACAAACTGGCGTACAACGGCTTCAAGCCCGGCACGATCGTCGCGGTGGAGCCTGCGTTGAAGGATCGCACGCTGACCGTGCATGGGGTGTCGAAGTCTTACGCCATGACCGGGTGGCGTATTGGTTTCGCCGGCGGACCGGTCGCGCTGATCAAGGCGATGGACAAGTTGCAAAGCCAGTCCACCTCCAACCCCAACACCATCGCCCAGGCCGCCGCCATCGAAGCCCTGCTCGGTCCGCAAGACTCGGTGGAGGAAATGCGCAAAGTGTTCGAACAGCGGCGCGACATGGTGGTGGCGATGATGAATGCCTGCCCCGGCGTCAATTGCGGCACGCCCGACGGCGCCTTTTACGTGTACCCGTCGATCCACGGCTGCATCGGCAAGACCAGCAAAAGCGGTGTGCTGATCAAGGACGATGAGGCGTTCGTGTTGACTCTGCTGGCCGATGAGGGCGTTGCGACAGTCCACGGCGCCGCGTTCTGCTTCCCCGGCTATTTCCGCATCAGCTACGCCAACGCAACGGAAGAGCTGCGTGAAGGCTGCGCCCGCATTCAACGTTTCTGCCAAGGTTTGACATGATGCCCGGATTTGCAAAGCGACTGGATCGGGTCGAACTCGCCGCCAGCGTCCAGATGACGATCAAGGCGCGCGCGTTGAAGGCTGCCGGTAAGCCGGTCATTACGCTGACGACGGGCGAACCCAACTTCGACAGCCCGCCGCATGCGATTGAGGCAGCGCATCAGGCGGCGCTGCAAGGCGACACCAAGTATCCGCCGCAGGACGGCACGCGGGTGCTGAAGCTGGCGATCCAGCGCAAGTTCAAGCGCGACTCCGGGTTGGATTACGCGCTTGATGAGATCAGCGTGGGCAATGGCGGCAAGCAGTGCCTGTTCAACGCGATCATGGCGACGGTCGATCCGGGGGACGAGGTCGTCATTCCGGTGCCGTCGTGGATCGCCTACGCGCAGATGGTGCAACTCTGCGAAGGCGTGCCGGTGTTGGTGAACTGCCCGCAGAACAACGGTTTCAAGCCGCGGGCCGAGGATATCGACGCCGCGATCACGCCGCGCACCAAGTGGTTGATCCTGAATAACCCGAACAATCCAACGGGCGCCTGTTGCACCGCTGACGAAATCGCCGCGATCGCCGCCGTCATGCGCAAGCATCCGCATGTCTGGATCTTGTCCGATGACATGTATGAGCATCTGGTGTTCGACGGCTTCAAGTTCGCAACGTTCGCGGAGGTCGCGCCGGACCTGAAGGACCGCACCCTGACAGTAACGGGCGTGTCCAAGACTTATGCCATGACAGGTTGGCGAATCGGTTTCGCCGGTGGTCCCAAGGCGCTGATCAAGGCGATGACCGTCATGCAGGGGCAGGCCACGGCCGGTATTTCCACTGTTGGGCAGGCTGCTGCTGCCGCCGCTTTGGACGGACCGAACGATGGGGTGGAGGCTCAGATCGTCGCTTACAAGCGCCGCCGCGACTTCGCTGTGGAGATGCTGAACGCGGCGAAGGGCATCAGTTGCCACAAGCCCGAGGGTGCGTTCTACGTGTTCCCGAACGTCGCCGGCTGCCTCGGTAAGACGACCATCGGCGGGCGGAAGCTGAACACCGATGAGGATGTGTGTCTGGCGCTGCTGGAGGAGACCTACGTGGCGACCGTCCACGGCGCGGCATACCACATGAGCCCATTTCTGCGGATCAGCACCGCTACCGACGATGAGGAACTGATGGAAGGTTTGCGGCGTATCCAAACGTTCTGCGAGGGGCTGCGCTAGGGAACAAAATCTAACGCCCGGCCTGGTTCTTCGGATGTGGCAGGATTTTGCCAAACCGGCGGCATGCTTTTGTTGGATTAAATCCACCAGGGGCGATGATTGGGGTTCCTGCGTTGCAAATGATCGGCATGCAGTGCGTATCTCAATCATTGTTGGGGGTAGTGGACGCTGGTTTGTTGCTTTTAGGTAACTGCCCAGGTACGCCCTCTGGCGTGCCCGGGTAGTCTCCGGGAATCAGATATGTGGTCGAGTTTGCGCGGCTTCGAGGATTTTTTGCGGTACAAACTGGCCCACAGGCTGGATTTAGGCGACCTACCCGGGCAGTTACTTGTTTACTAACAAAAGGCGTGGATGCCGACCTTCGTCGGCATGACGGGGAGGCATAACCGGAGAGTCGAACTCAACGCCGGTTGGTATAATACCGATAAAATCGGCAATTCGGTGCTGGTTGTTCGCATCTTTCGTGGCTTCGTGGCTTCGTGGTGAAACAGGTGCTTGCTCGCACGTCCATGTCGAGCCGGCCAAGGTACTAAAAGCCATTCACCCGATTGCCCTGAGCCTAAAATCAGTCCAACAATCCCCGAACCGGTGTGCCGATGCCCCATATCGTTGGAAACGAAAATGCCGCCCACCGATTTGCACGGCACATACCATGAACGCGATCAATCACGGCGAGGGGCGCCGCGACCTCAATCCCGGAATACCACCGTACGCACCCCGTTGACCAAAATCCGCCCGTCTAACTGCCAGCGCAGCGCGCGCGACAGCACTCGCCGCTCAATATCGCGCCCCTGACGCACCAAATCGTCCGCCGAGTCAGCGTGGCTGATCCGTTCCACGTCTTGCTCGATGATCGGGCCTTCATCGAGGTCGGCCGTCACATAATGCGCGGTCGCACCGATTAGCTTCACCCCCCGCTGGTGCGCCTGATGGTAAGGCTTGGCGCCCTTGAAGCCGGGCAGGAAGGAGTGGTGGATATTGATGCAGCGCCCCGACAGCTTGCTGGCCAGATCGTCCGACAGCACCTGCATGTAGCGGGCGAGAATAACCATTTCCGTCCCGGTTTCCTGCACCAAACCCCAAATCCGCCCCTCCTGCTCGGTTTTTGTCGCCTTGGTCACCGGTAGATGATGGAACGGGATGCCGTCGAAATCGATGTGCGGATAGGTTTCGCGCGGATGATTGGCAATCACGCCGGTCACCTCCATCGGTAATTCGCCGATGCGCCAGCGATACAGGATGTCGGTCAGGCAATGGTCGAATTTAGAGACCAGCAGCATAACCCGCTGGCGTTGCGCACGGTCCCGCAACGTCCAGGTCATGGTGAACCGTGCCGCCACATCGCCCAGCGCCTCGGTTAATTTCGCAATATCCAGCGGGTTCTCCGGGTGATCCAGCACGATGCGGGCAAAGAAGCGGCCGCTTTCGGTGTCGCCGAACTGCTGCGATTCCCGGATGTTGCCGCCATGCTCAAAAATTGCGGTTGCGACGGCGGCGACGATCCCCGGGCGGTTCTCGCACGACAGGGTAAGGATGAACTGAGTCACGGCGGCAGATCTCCTGAACGATTGCGGCCATGTAGGGCATCGGCCGGCGATCCGCCACCTTCCCATTGCACGATGGACCCGCCGCCAACGCCGTCCTGCACAAACCCGTACTTGCCTCCGCATCGCCACGCGCGGCACACTCCTGGCATGCCGATCCCCATCCTTGTCCGCCGCCTGCCGCATGCCGAAGGCTTGCCGCTGCCCTCTTATGCCACCGCCGGCGCCGCCGGTATGGACCTGATCGCGGCCGTCCAGGACCCGGTCACGATTGCCCCGGGGGGACGCGCCCTTATCCCGACCGGCCTGACCATCGCGCTGCCCCCGGGCTATGAGTTGCAGATCCGTCCACGCTCCGGCCTCGCTCTGCGCTACGGCATTACGCTCCCCAACTCACCTGGAACGATCGACGAGGATTACCGCGGCGAAATCGGGGTTATTGTCCTGAACACCGGCACCGAGGCGTTCGTCGTCGAACGCGGTGCCCGCATTGCCCAGGCGGTGTTGGCGCCGGTATGCCGAGCGGCGTGGGAGGAAGTGGAAAGCCTGGATGTGACGGCGCGCAACGCAGGCGGATACGGCAGCACCGGCAGATAGGCAGCGCGCCGGGAAACGTCCGCACACACACATTTGACCCCTAAAGCCGGTGTTAAATCGCACCTGTTCCTGTAGGGTAAGTGTATCGCCGTCGCAAGGACGGTACCCTTCTGCGCAGGAACCCCGGTGATGGCCACCCAGTTTGCGGATGCGGTGTCGATTGACTCCGGAACGATTCAGGAGGCCGCGCGCCGTCCGAATTCGGGCTGCGACAACAATTCGGCTGTAAATGACGATCGGCTGACAGTGGCGCGCGGAATTCTGACCGGCGCGCTGATCGCCACACCGTTTTGGGCGCTGATCGCCTTCACGGTCTATATGCTTGTGTAGCGATTGCGTGTCCCGAGACGTGGTTCCCGGGAAACAACCGCTGGTTATCCAACTCGCTTCGTCAAATTCATGTTGACCCGCACGCGGTTGTTGGCGTTCTGACGCGGTATGCGCCACAGGCTTCTCCCGGCTGCGAGTCTCGTCTCTACCCTGCTGGCATGTGGCCTTTTTCTGTACGCGTTCGGCGCCCCCGCATCTCTGGCGCAGCCGACAGCCTTACCCGCGCCGGTGACAGACCACTTCTTCATGTCAACGGACGGTGTGCGTCTGCACTACCTGGAAGCCGGTCCGGTAACGGCCCATACCTTGGTCTTCATTCCCGGCTGGACCATGCCGGCCTGGATCTGGATGCCGCAAATCCTGGCATTCTCCCGCCAATACCACGTCATCGCCTTCGATCCCCGCGGCCAGGGCGACTCCGCTGTGCCGGTGGACGGGTACGAACCGATCCGCCGAGGCCGCGACGTGGCAGAACTGGTCGCGCAACTGGGGCCAAACCCGGTCGTTGTTATTGGCTGGTCGCTGGGCGTGCTGGACACGCTGGCGTCCATCCATGTCGCGGGCGATCGGCGTCTGGCTGGCCTCGTGCTGGTGGACAACTCGGTAGGCGAGGAACCGCCGCCCTCATACAAGCCCGGACCGCGGAATTTCGGGCCGCCGCCAACCCATTTCCAGGCAATGAAGCAGTTTGTGCATAAAATGTTCAGCCGTAAACCGGCCCCTGGCTATCTGGATCGCCTGACGGAGGCCAGTCTAAAGACCCCCGAACCTGCCAGCCGCCTGCTGTTGGCCTACCCGGTTCCCAGGTCGTATTGGAAGGAAGCGATCTACGCAACTAAAGTGCCGGTTCTTTATGTTGTTAGGCAACGCTGGGTTGCGCAAGCAACGAATCTCGTACGAAATCGCCCGAACACCGAAATGGATGTCTTCAATGATGCCGGCCACGCCCTGTTTGTCGATGAACCGGCGCGCTTCAACAGCGTGACCGACCGTTTTCTCCGTCGTCGGGTCTGGCCATGAGTGTGAACCAGCGGGCCTTGAACCTGATTCCTCTGTTCCTCGTCTCCCTGGCCGCCGTCGGCTATGAGACGGCGCTGACGCGTTACTTTGCGGTCGCGAAATGGTCGGAGTACGGCTACTGGGTCATCTCCATCGTCATGGTGGGATTCGCCCTCAGCGGTGTCGTGCTGGCATTGTGGCGCGACGTGTTCGCGAGGCGTGCGCAGGAACTGATGGCGGCGCTGCCGGCCGTTTTGGTGCTGACGGCGGCAGTTGGCTACCATTTCACCACCACCAATCCGTTCAATCCGTTGCAACTGCAAAACCCGGCGACCTGGCAACCGCAGATATGGAATATCGCCGGCTACTACGCCGCACTCCTGCCGTTTTTCTTTCTTGCCGGATTGTTTATCAGCCTGAGTTTCGTACGCTACGCCGAGCGCATCGGCCTGGTCTATGCATTCGATCTGACCGGCGCCGGGGCGGGGGCTGCCAGCGTGCTGGCGGCGATGTATGCCGTGCATGCGTTCGATTTAGTTCCGTTGCTGCTGATCCCGCTGGCACTCGCCGCGGTCTTTCTGCGCGGTCCGCACCGTCTGAAAGCCATCCTGGCCGCCCTGTGTGCGCTGGGTATCGCGGAGGCGCTTCTGCTGCTGGACGACGAAGCCGCCTACAACGACTTCAAAGCGATCTACGCACCGCTGCACACACCGGACGCAGCCATTGTCGCCACGGTCAACTCCCCGCGCGGCGATTACGTGTTGCTCGATGACTTCACCGAGCGGGTGGACACCGACATCTCCAACAACGCCGGAATGTTGGGTGTCGAGGGACCGCCGCGCAGCTATGGCCTGTATCGCGACGGCAACCGCATTGCCGCGTTGCCGAAGCTGCTGCCGATCGTTGCGGACTATGCCGGTGCCGCCCTCGATGCCCTCCCCTACACCCTGATCCCCCACGCCCGGGTCATGCTCGCGGGTGCGTCCGGAGGCTTTCGCACTGCCGAGGTCCTGCGTCTGGGTGCCGCGCAGGTAAGGGTGCTGGAGCCGGAGCCGGAACTGCTGCGCATCCTGCAAAAGGGCCTGGGGCCCGTGCAACCGATCAACGCCGTCCCCGGCGTGCATGTCATCGGCAGCGGGCCGCTGGCTGACACCGGGCGCGGCGTGTACGACGTGGTCGATCTCTCAGCCGACTTCCTGGATGCGGCGGAAACCAACGCCACTGCCTTCACGCGGGAGGCGATCATGTCCTATCTGCACGTCCTCGCCCCCAACGGAATGGTATCGATCCCGGTCTCGATCCGCGACTTCCCGGTCTATGCCCTGCGCATGCTATCGACCGTGCGGTCGGCCCTGCTGGCGGCCGGCATCGACGACCCCGCGTCCCGGGTCATCGTCTATCGTTCGGCCTGGAACGTCCGCATCCTCATCACCCGTGAGGGCTGGACCCCCGCTCGGATTGCCGCCACGCGGACATTCTGCGACGACCGCTCATTCGATATGTCCTGGTACCCCGGTCTGGACGTCGCAAAGGCGCGAGCCGGCCTGTACAACGACCTGCCGGCGGTGTCCTTCGACAAGGGGGAGGTCGAATCCGACGGCCCCGACGATGCCATCGCCGATGAGGCTGAAGCCGTGCTGTCCGGCCAGCCCTCACCGTCAGCCGAACAATTCAACCTGTCACCGATGACATTGGACAAACCGTTCTTTTACGCCGTCCTGCGGCTGGACCGGATCGGCACCATCCTTAAGCGGCTGGAAATCCTGCCGCAAGCCGAGGTGGGCGCGCTGGTCAATCTGGCCGTGCTGGCCCAGGCCGTCATCATCGCCGCATTGGTGCTGCTGGTGCCGCTCGCCGCCCCGGGGCGCATCGGCGCGCCGCGAACCGGCGTGCTGCGGGCAGTGATCTACTTCCCGGCGCTGGCCCTCGGGTTCCTGTTCATTGAGATCTATCTCATTGAAAAAGCCAGCTTCTGGTTGGGCGACCGCACCAACGGATTCGCGATCGTGCTGACCGGGATGCTGGTGTTCTCCGGCCTCGGCAGTTTGTTATCGGAGCGTTTCGCCGCCGCGCCGAGGCAAGGCATGGCGATTGTGACCGCCGTCGTGCTGCTGTGGTGTCTCGCCGCCCTGCTGTTGCTGGAGCCGGTGATTCTCGCCACCCTGGATTGGCCGTTCGTCATACGGGCCGCGTTGTTGCTGGCGCTGGTGGCCCCCGTTTCGGTCGCACTCGGTCTGCCGTTTCCGCTCGGTCTCAGCAGGGCTGGCAGCGGTGGATTTCTGCCTTGGGCGTGGGCACTGAACGGGGCGTTTTCCGTTGTGGCGACACCGCTCGCGAACCTCATCGCACGCGAATTCGGCTTCAGCAGGGTTCTGTTGTGCGCCGCAATCGTCTATGGGGTCGCCCTTATTACATTTCCGGCTATGAGGAAGACCTCGGATTGGCACGATATCCCAGCACCATCACCCGCCGCGGAGTAATGTCCGCGGCTGCGTCCACCGCACTTTTACCCATGATACCAGGGGCTGCGAACGCTGCTCCGGTATGGACAAAAGCCGCCTACGAGCAGGCGATGCGCGAGTCGGGCCGCCCGGTCAACCTGACCGACGTTCAGTTCGACGCCATCCAAAAGCGCAAACCGGCCGCGATGAAGCGCATCGAGTCGTATCTGAAAGAGCATCTCGGCAGAGCCGATCCGGCCGTCCTGGCAGCGTTCGAGGCGGTCCCACGGGAATATTACCACTACGAATACCCCGAACACCGCGCGACCCCGGGCGATGCGTATGAGGACAATCCCAAGCCCTGGGCACTGGGATACGGGTCGGCGCTGTCGGATTATCTCGGTCAGGCCTACATGACCCAGATATGTAAGCCGGCGGCCGGCGAGGTCACGTTGGAAGTCGGCACCGGCAGCGGCTTCCAGAGCAGCCTGCTGTCGCGGATCGTCAAGGCATCCTACTCGATCGAGATCATCGAGCCGTTGGGCAAGGCGGTGGGTAAAATCTTTGCCCCCATTGGCTACACCAACGTGCATACGAAAGTCGGCGACGGCTACTACGGCTGGCCGGAGGTCGAAGGCGGCTTCGACATTATTATCGTGACGTGTGCTGCGACGTTCGCTCCGCCCGACCTGTTCAAGCAGCTTAAGCCCGGCGGCCGGATGATCATTCCGATCGGACAACCGTTCAAGCGCGGGCAGGTGTTGTATGTCTATACGAAGGATGCCGAGGGTAAGATCCACTCGCATCGCGACATCGGCGTGTTCTTCATCCCGATGACGGGTGCAATCGCCAAAAACGCCCCGGTGAAGCCGGAGGCGGTGCCGGACCGCGTGCCGGCCGCCGGGAATGCGGCTGCGGGCGGCAACAAGCCCGTGACGGAGTAGGGATGTAGCCTGGCGTGGGGCGGGCGAAAACTGGCCCGCCCCACGCTTACGCAGCGCCGCGCAGCCGTTCGCTTTCCGGCCCCAGGCTGCGCGCGACCGGCAGCAGGGTGAAGTACCGCCGGGACACCCGGTCCGCCACTGCGCTGATCGCCTGCTCCAGCTTCTTCAACCGGGGCGGCAGGCGGGCTGTCGTTGCCATCTGGTCGGGCGAACCGAGCACCTCGGTCACGATGTCGCGGGCTTCCTGCAACAGCGGCTCCATCGACGCCAGCAGCGAGTCGCTGCCCTCAACGATCTCGTGCAGCAAGTCTCGGGCGGCGACGAGTTGGAACGCCAAACCGCGCGGGTTGCCTTCGTCGGCCAGGATCAGATCCAGCACCGGCGCCGGTTGCAGCACCGCCAGATAGCGGGTGCGGTAGGTAATGACGGAATCCCGCAGTTCCAACGCCAGCCGCAGACCAGCCTCTACCCGGCCTGGCTGGGTCAGCGCGCCGGGCTGATCCAGGACCTGTGCCAATTCGGCCGTTACCGCCTGCGCACGTTCCATCCGGCGACCGAAATCGAGGAACAGCCGGCCGCCGCCGCGGACCATGTTCTCCGCCGCGAGCCCGGCTACTGTGGCGGCGAATTCCAGGATTTCGGTGGTCAGGGTTGACGCATGCTCCAGCGATCTTGCGTTGGCTTCCCCCGGCAGGCGCCGCATATCTTCGCCCAGGATGCGCAAGGAGCGTGTCAGCACCGCGTGCATTTCCCCGGTCAGGCGGTCGCGCAACTGCTCGACCTGCCGGGCGACGTGACCCAGCACCCGCCTTATGCCGCCGTCGCGGCGGAAGGCCCGCATGACGGCAGTTGACAGCATCCCGATACCCAGAACGCCGGCATCCTCGGCATCGATCATCTTCACGCTGGTCAAACTGGCGACCAGTATCTTGATTTCCGCGATTTCGCGCGCGGTGGGGGACGGACGCAGGATGCGGGCGATCAGCGCCCGTTGCAGACGCGCGGCTTCCTCCAGACGCTCCAGATACCGGCCCAGCCAGTAGAAATTGTCGGCGACGCGGGACGGCAGATCGCCCGCGGTGCGCCGGATCGCCAGCGTCGGGATCAGCAAACCGAGTGCGCCTTGCACCTTGCTGGTTTCGTCCTCCATCACCCAAACGTCTTTGGACAAGGCGTTGCGTGGCAGACGGCCGGCGAGGGCATCTTCCTCGGACAACACGCGGGCCAGCCCGCCGGGGAAGGCGCGCCAGCTTGTGCCGTCGAACGTCATGAACATGCGCAGCGCGACGGGCTTAGCCTCCAGCCCATGCGGCCCGGCACAGGGGGCAACGGACGGGGTTGGGGCGACAGAGGCGGTGTAGGCCGCTGGATTTGCCTCTATCTGGGCGGCCAGTTTCGCCCGTTCCTCGATGGACAGCATCATCGGCACGACCGGCGGCGTATTGCCGTCGGTGGCTTTGCGCACCACCCAGCCTTCCAGATCGCGCAGCACGGTACGGACAACGGCGCCTTCACCGAGCCATAGGGTGGCCTGACTGGCGAGTTGCAGGTCTTCGCCCAACAGACGGCGGGCCAGCGCGGGCAGAAAAGCGGCCAGTCCGGGCGCCTCCGCCAGGCCGGATCCCGGATCGTTTACCATGCGGACGGAGCCGCCGCGGATCGCGTCGAGCAAGCCGGGCACTCCGCCGCCGGCTGACAATTCCAGCGAATCGACGCGGTTGCCTTCCTTGCGGCGCATCAGCACGCCAATGCGTTGCAGGCCGCGCAGGGTTTTCAGGAACACCTTGCCGTTGCGCAGCGTCAGGTCGCCGGCTTCCACCAGACCGATGGAGAGTTCGCGCGACAGCATTACATGCTCAAACCACAACGGATCGGAGTGTCCGCCACTGAGCAGCGCGACACCTGCGCCGTCGTCGGGGGATAGCGCCTGTAGCGCGTCGCTGGTGATTTCCAGGTGTTGGCGAAGCTGGTGGATGCGTTGCGAATGGAACAGTTCCGGGACGATGCGGGACAGGATACGGCGGTTTTCCAACGCGTAGGCGAGGCCTTGCGCCTGACCGGTGCGATCCGCCAGCACGCGCCACGCGCCGTCCGGGCCGCGCAGCATGTCGGCGGCGTAGAACGACAAATAGCGATCTCTCCGGCGTCCATCGACGGAGCGGCAGGGGCGGAGGTAGGCGGGATTGCCGTAGATGATTTCGGGCGGGATCAGGCCCTCTGCCATCAGGTTTCGCGGACCGTAGAGGTCGCCGAGGATCATCTCCATGAGTTGGGCACGTTGCGCCAGCCCGGCTTCCATGGATGAAAACTCGGCGGCCGATATCAACAGGGGGATGGGGTCGCAGCGCCAGTTGACCGCGCGTTCGCCGGGTAGGATGGCGGTTATGCCTTCCTCGGCGAATGCCTGATCCAACAGGGTGGCGCGCTGGGACAGCGTTTCGTGCCCGAGCGCGAACATGGTGGACAGGAGGGCACGCCAATGGGGTTTGGCGTGGCCTGACCCGTCGGCCATCTCATCGAGGGGATTCTCGCCGTTCATAAAGCGCCGCCGACCGGGCCGGATTGGCTTACAAGCTTCGCCAAACCTAAGCAGGCACGCACACTTCGCTCCTATTTATACCGCAATGCGGCAAAGTGCCACGGGGGTTGGGAATTGTCCAGGAGGGCAGTTCTCGTTTTGGTGTTCGCGACCGCAATCACCAATATTGTTGGGCATACCCGATAGGAAATCATCCGGCAGCACTGGCGATCCGTTTTAGTGCACAGCACAGAGCGGACTGCATAGGCCCATCGCCAGCGGATGTGCCGATGGTCCTCAGTCGTCAACCTGGCACCACCCCGTCGTCGGGTCCCGATGGCGGGCCAAGGCCGCCCTCCGTGGCCCACCGTGGTTCTCCGGCTTTCTCCATGGTAAAAATGAAGAAAGCATAGGCGAACACGCGATTTGCCCCCGTCCCATGCCCGCGAAACCACGTCTTCCGACACGTCCGATCAGAGGCGCCCATCCAATCATTGAAAACGATCGTGGCGCCGGCGGCTTCGCGCGGAAGCAGGCATGCAGCGTGCTGGCGACCTTTCGGTGTCAACGACGCGCACCCGGCATGGCGAACGCAAACAAAGCGGGGTGTTGGCCGCTAGGTATCAACAGACAACGCTATAATACCAACAGCCCTATATCTTGACCGTTCGGCCCATTGTCGTCATGGCAGACATAGCAGGCTGTGTGAAAACTCTCGCCCAAATTTGCGTTGGAGAATATTTTTCTCTGGCATGCCCCTGTCGTCGCGACGACCCAATTCCGTCACGGCAGGAGAATGCCTACCATCTGCGCCTTTTCTGGGCCGGGAGAGCAAGGCGTGGATGACGGGCCTTCGCCCGCCATGACGGAGAGGAGCCCCCGGAGAAAACCATTCTCCGCCAAAAGCGCGGGCGAGAGTTTTCACACAGCCTGACAGGCCTGCCATCCATGTCTTTGTCCGAACCAGCATCGCGAGGTGCCGATGCGGCCCGGTGCCCGCAATGACGACAATGGGCCGAACGGTCAAAATATTGGGCCGTTGGTATAAGAGCCTTATTTGTTGGCGCCACGGCCTTGTGGGTCACTGTGTCGAAAGTCGTTTGCCCGTATCTTGGTTTCGTTCGGCGGAGGTCTCGCGGTTCATGAATGCACTTCACGAGCCCGCCATGCCTCCGCCGTAAGGCGGTTTTTCCGCCAGAGATACGGGTGACGCGACGATCTGCCGTCAGTGCGAAATATCCTCCAGTGCAAGATTGTTGGTGCGCGGTCCCCAAATGCCGACGCCCAGTACCACGATTGCCATTGCTCCGGCGACGAATAGGAAGACGGCTGGAACGCCGAACTCTCCCAAAAGCCAGGCGATGATGAAGCCGGTGAAGATGGTGCTGAAACGGCTCCAGGAATACACGAACCCGACCGCGCTGGCGCGGAACCGGGTGGGAAAGACTTCGGCCATATAGTTGTGCGACGAGTACGACAGCCAGGCGTTCATCATGGTTTGGAGCGTGCCGATCACGATCAGCACCGAGGGATCGGCCTGGGTCGAGAATGCGATGCCAAAGATGGCGATGCCGGTGCAGGACAGGCACACCTGCCATTTCCGCTCGATTTTATCGGCGAACCAAGCGCCGAGGAGGGGGAACAGCGGATAGGCGAAGGCGATGATGAAAGTGTATTCAAGTGACTTCGTGACCGTGATGCCTTTCGCGAGCAGCAAGGTCGGCACCCAGTTGGCGAAGCCATAAAAGCCGATGGTCGCGAAGAAATTGATGACCGACAGCATGATCGTGCGGGTGCGGTAACGAGGACTGAACGCCTCCCGCAGTTGGCCCTTGCGCGGGTCTTCCAGGGACGGCGGCTCCGGTGGCGGCAGGGGCCGCCCCAGGTTCGCGGCGACATTGGCTTCGATCTTACGCATGACCTGTTCCGCCTCGGCGATGCGGCCCTGTTGCGCCAGCCATCGGGGCGATTCGGGCAAGCGGAAGCGCACCAGCCAGACCAGAATCCCGCCAACGGCGTCGAACAGCACGACCCAGCGCCACCCCGACAAGCCGAGAATGGTCATCGGCACGAGGCACCATGCCAGGAACGTGACTGCCGGGACGGCGATGAAGCCGATAGATTGTTGGATCGCGAAGCTGATGCCTCGGGCGCGTTTCGGAACCAGTTCCGAGATGTAGGTGTCCACCGTCACCAGTTCGATGCCGAGGCCGATGCCTGAAAGCAGGCGCCAAAGATTGATGTAATCCGCAGTCGTCTGAAACGCCATGATCGTGGTGCAAAGGCTGTACCAGACCAGGGAGAAGGTGAAGACCGCACGGCGGCCGAATTTGTCGGCGAAGCGCGTCAAAAAGAACGTCCCGATGAACAGGCCGGTGAACAAAGCGGCGATAAACGATGCAAGTCCGGTAAAACCGAAGAACGCCACGGTGGTCGGGGTGAAGATTTTGTCGGCGAACAGTCCGGGTGCGATCGTGCCTGTTAAGAAGATAGAGTAAACATCGAACCATCCGCCCAGCGAAATCAGGAAAACCAGGCTCCAGATGTGCCGGGTCATGGGCAGCCGGTCCAGCCGAGCGGTGATCTCTGCGGCGGGTGTGACGACCAGGGTCGTGCTCATTTTTGTTTCTCCCGGGTTGGCGCGATTTTCCGCACCTTACCCCAACCAGTGTACAACAGTTTTGGATACAAGACACTCCGGAATGTGTCAATGACTGTGAGACACCCTGATTGATACTTATACTCGTTTTTTTGGCTTCACTGTTGGCATGTCGAACTATTCAATTGGTGAACTCCCGCGACGGCAGTCCAAGACCGGCCATCGACGCGATCGGCCCCGCACTGCTGCCGGTTGCCGAAGCCATCGGCCTGACGCTGGAAGGTAAAACCGAACGTCTGAAAAACCGCCACCCGCTTTATTTTTTGCATGGCTGTCTTGGATTATTGCAAGACTTCGAGGTTGGAATTGCTACTACAAACCGCCCGGGTCCAAGACTATGAGAGCAAGGTGGACACAAATCGCAATCATGGCCGCAGGTTTCACGATCGGCGCAGCCGTTCGGGCCGAGTCAAATGTGCCCATCCCGCCGACATGCGACCGCGTTGCCGTTGCCCACTACCCGGTCCTCTTGGATGCACAAGGTTTCGCGCCAAGTGCCAGCGGCATCAGCCGCAAACGCCGTCTCAGCCTGCCCCGCCTCGATCGCGAACATCCGGTTGTGTTCGGCGATGTAGGGATCAGACAGCCACCGATTGGCGCCTTCTGCCGTGCGATGCCCGGCTATCGGGTAATCGCGCCGCCGACGGCCCCCAGGCCGCCGCCGATCAAGGCGCCCGTTGCCGGCTTGCCGCCGGTCAGTGCGGACACGCCCGCCCCGGCGCCGGCCCCAAGCAGGCCGCCCGTCACGGCGCGCGTTCCCGTGCTTTGGCCGCACCCCGCCAAACCGAGCGCGGCCCCGAGAAGAATAATCAATGAGTATGATCGCATGGCATTCCTCCTTAGATAGTTAACGCTGAACGCGGTCAGTAAATCTACTAATCGCAAATGTTTGATTTCGTGGCAAAAACCAGGTATTTTCGGGGCAGTCGTTCGCGGTATTGTCAACAGGCACTTGTGAATCGGCGGCGTGGGGGTTAAGCCCTCCGCCTTCAAGCTACCCCCAACGTTCCGTCTGTTTTGGCGCTCTCTCCGGCGCCGTCCTCCGCCGCTTGCCCTATGCCGCTTTCCCTACGCTACCACGACAAAGGTTTTTTGGATGTTCTCCCGGTTGCTCGGCTTTATGTCGGCCGACATGGCCATCGATCTCGGTACCGCCAATACCCTGGTGTATGTCAAAGGCCGCGGGATCGTCCTGGCAGAGCCAAGCGTCGTCGCCATCGCCGATGTGCGTGGCAAAAAACAGGTGGTGGCGGTGGGTGAGGAAGCCAAGCTCATGCTCGGCCGCACCCCCGGCTACATCACTGCCAGCCGCCCGTTGCGGGATGGGGTGATCGCCGATTTCGAAGTCGCCGAGGAGATGATCAAGCACTTCATTCGCAAGGTGCATAACCGCCGCCGGTTCGCCTCGCCGTTGATCATCGTGTGTGTGCCGTCGGGCTCCACCGCCGTGGAACGCCGCGCCATTCAGGAAAGTGCCGAAAGCGCCGGCGCCCGCCGGGTGCAGTTGATCGAGGAATCGATGGCCGCCGCGATCGGGGCCGGCCTGCCGGTGACCGAACCGTCCGGGTCGATGATCGTCGATATCGGCGGCGGCACGACAGAAGTCGCGGTTATCTCGTTGGGCGGCATCGTCTATTCCCGCAGCGTGCGGGTCGGCGGCGACAAGATGGATGAGGCGATCATCAACTACATCCGCCGTCACCATAACCTGCTGATCGGTGAGTCCTCCGCCGAGCGGATCAAGATGGACATCGGCGCGGCGACACCGCCCGACAACCACGATGAAGGACCGTACCGCGAAGTGCGCGGCCGTGACCTGATGAATGGTGTCCCGCGGGAGATACTGGTCAGCCAGCGCGAGATCGCCGAAAGCCTCGCGGAACCGGTGTCCGCGATTGTCGAGGCCGTGAAGGTGGCGCTGGAGAACACGCCTCCCGAGCTCGCCGCCGACATCGTCGATAAAGGAATAGTTCTGACCGGCGGCGGCGCGCTGCTGCATCGGCTGGATCAGGTGCTGCGGGATGCGACAGGTCTGGCGGTGGTCATCGCGGAAAATCCGCTGCAATGCGTGGCTTTGGGAACAGGGCGCGCGTTGGAGGAAAGAAAGCGTTTGAGCAACGTGCTGACAAGCATGTATTGATGGCGTCATAGCCGGTTCCGGCGGCACGCATGTTCCTACTCTCGTCATGGCCCGGATGATTTCCCGTCCCGGGCGATCGTCTGTCTTGATCGGGGGATCGCCCGGGCCACTTATCCCGGCATGCGCAGGCGGCCAGGGCAGGGCGGCCATGACGGACAGATATTTTTGGAACGGTCCGATATCCGATATTTTCGTTGAAGGATCCAGATGATCCGGCTTTCGATCCAGGCTCGGCAGGCGTTGGCCCGGTTGACACTGCCGGTGCTGATCGTGGCGTCGTTCGGCGTGATGCTGTTGGGCAAGGCGGACACACTGCTGGCTGAACGGGCACGGATCGCGCTCGCTGACGGGTTGGTGCCGATCTACGCCGTGCTGTCGTCGCCACTCGCCGGCATTCACGCCACAATCACCGAGACCGCCACCCTGTGGTCGATGCGTGAAGAGAACACCCGGCTGCGCGATGAGAATGAGAAACTGCGCCGCTGGCAGTCGATCGCACTGGCCCTGGACGCCGAAAATCAGCGCCTGAAGGCCAGCATGCAATGGATACCCGATCCCAACGCGTCGTTCGTCACCGCGCGGGTCGTTGCCGATGCCGGCGGCGCCTACGCCAAAGCCGTGCTGCTGTCGGTCGGTCCAAACCATGGCGTCCGCAAAGGCGAAATCGCGGTGGATGAGCGTGGGCTGATCGGCCGGATTACCGAAGTCGGCGCCCGCACCGCGCGCGTGCTGCTGATCACAGACCTCAACAGCCGCATCCCCGTGATCATGGAAACAACCCGCGCCCATGCCATCCTTGTGGGTACCAACGGCTCCCGCCCCAGGTTGCAATACTGGCCGGAGGGTATTGTCCCGAAGGAGGGTGAGCGGATCGTCACCAGTGCCGAGGCGAACGCGTTCCCGGCCAATCTGCCGATCGGCACGGTGCATTACACCGCCAGCGGCGCCCCCGAAGTCGAGCCTGCCGCGCTGTTGCAGAAGTTGGAGGTCGTGCGGATATTCGACTACGGCCTGAACGGCGTTGTGGCGCCGGAGCGGCCGACCCCCGGCCGCCACTAAATGGCGCATATCGACCGGCGCCCCGGGATCAGGCCGCGCCAGAGCATCGGGCGGCGCCTCGATGTTGCCGCGCGCACAAGCTTTCCTGCTTCGATCACCATTCTGCTGATGTTGCTGACTCAGGCCCCCTTGGACATTCCCGAGCAAGCGGCGCTGTTGCCGGCGGTGGCGCTGTGCAGCGTGTGGTTCTGGTCGGTGTTTCGCCCCGATGCCATGCCGCCGCCGGTGGTTTTCCTGATCGGCGTGCTGGTGGATTTGCTGGGCTATCTGCCATTGGGGGTCATGGCGTTCACGCTTCTGGCCGAACACGGGTTGGCCCTGACGATGCGCCGTGGCTTGTCGCGCTGCGGGTTTGCCTGGATATGGCTGGTGTTTGCCGGCGTTGCGGCGGCGGCGGCGCTGGTGATCTGGCTGCTGGTCATGGTGCTCACGCTGCGGTTGCTGTCGCCCTATCCGGCGATGTTTATCGGTGTGGTGACCGTCGCGATCTTTCCGGTTCTCGCCGTCCCGTTCGCGGGCGCCCATCGCTCCGTCGCCAATCCGGATCACGCCTGACATGACGCGCGACGCCTCATGAAACGCGATATCGAGCGGACGAACGTCTTTACCCGCCGAGCCCTGCTGATGATGGGGGGGCAGGTGGCGGTGCTGGGGACGTTGGCGGCTCGGCTGTATCAGGTGCAGGTGCGGGAGGGTGCCCGCTACACCACCCTGGCCGATGAAAACCGCATCAGCGCCCGGATGATCGCGCCGCCGCGCGGGCGGATTCTGGACCGCTTCGGCACCGTGGTCGCTGGCAGCAGTACTAACTGGCGGGTCGTGCTGATCGCCGAACAGGTCAACAACGTGCCGGCCACGCTGGAAGCGTTTTCGGCGTTGCTGCCGCTCAGTGAATACGAACGCACCCGCATCGACCGCGAACTGCACCGCAAGCGCAAGTTTATCCCGGTGCTGATCCGGGAGTTCCTGACCTGGGACGAAATGGCGACGATCGAGGTCAATGCACCGGACCTGCCGGGCATCGTGGTCGATGCCGGCACCACGCGGAACTACCCGTTTGGCCGCCATCTGGCGCACATCGTGGGGTATGTGGCGCCTCCCAATGAAGCGGATGTCGCCGACGACCCTTTGCTGGGTTTGCCCGGCCTGCGGATCGGACGGGCGGGGATGGAGAAGTTTCACGACTTAGGGCTGCGCGGACGGGCAGGGTCGGTGCAGTTGGAGGTCAACGCGGTCGGCCGGGTTATCCGCGAACTGGATCGTCAGGAAGGTTTGCCGGGCGAAGATGTCGGCCTGACCCTGGACGCCGGGCTGCAACAGGCCGTGCTGGCGACATTGGCGGACCAAAGCGCCAGCGCCGTCGTGATGGATTGCCGCAATGGGGAGGTGCTGGCGATGGCCACTAACCCGTCGTTCGATCCGTCGGTGTTCAATTCCGGCGTGTCGCAGGCGCAGTGGCTGGAATGGACCAAGGACCGCCGTACGCCGTTGATCAACAAGGCAACCTCCGGGTTGTATGCCCCCGGCTCGACCTTCAAGATGGCGGTTGCGCTGGCGGGGCTGGAATCCAAGGCCATCACGCCGGCGGACCGTATTGGCTGCCCGGGATTTCTGGACCTGGGCGATACGCGCTTCCATTGCTGGCGCAAGGGCGGCCACGGCATGCAGGATTTGCGCGGCGGCCTGAAGAACAGTTGCGACGTTTACTTCTACGAAGCCGCGCGCCGCACCGGCATCGACAAGATTGCCGCCATGTCCAACCGGTTGGGCCTGGGTGTGGAGTTGGAGTTGGATTTGCCCGGCCAGCGTTCCGGCCTGATCCCGACGCGAGAGTGGCGGATGGGCAAGGGTCATGCCTGGAACATCGGCGACACGATCGTCAGCGGCATCGGCCAGGGATTTGTTCAGGTGACGCCGTTGCAGCTCGCGACCTATGCCTCCCGCATCGCCAGCGGGCGGCTTGTGCAACCGCATCTGACCCGCAAGCTGGCCGGCGTTTTGCAGCCGGGCAGCGAACCGGACGACTGGTCGTCGCTGGGGATGACCGACAAGCTGTTGCAGACTGTGCGGGAGGGTATGTGGGCGGTGGTGAATGAGCAGGGGGGCACGGCGCCGCTGGCTCGTTTGGCCGATCCGCAGGCGCAGATGGCGGGCAAGACCGGGTCCGCCCAGGTGCGCCGGGTGTCTCGGGAACTGCGGGAAAGCGGGCATTTCGATAGTGAGAAGCTGCCCTGGGAATACCGTCCGCATGCGCTGTTCGTCGCCTATGCGCCATATGACGCGCCGCGTTACGCCCTGTCCGTGGTGGTTGAGCATGGTAACGCCGGTGCCGCCGCCGCTGCCCCGATGGCGCGCGAGATCATGACCGAGGTGTTGCGGCGCGATCCGGCGAACCGGTCCGAGGCGCCGGTTGCGCGGGTGGTCGAGGCAGGCAGCCGATGAGCGGCTGGTGCGCGGATGGCCGGGACAGGGCCGGCCATGACGGCGGGGGCAAGGCCGGGCCGCCAAATTCCTGGCCATCGGATCGGGGGCTGCCTTTAGCATACGCATTGAACGGATGGCCAAATGGATAGACGCTTATGGCGGGAGCCGTCGTTCGATCTGATCGCCAAGGTTTTACAAATCAACTGGCTGTACGTGGTGCTGCTGTGCTGTCTGGCCGGGGTTGGCTATTTGGCTCTGTACAGCGCGGCTGGCGGGTCGCCCGAACCGTATGCGACGCGGCATGCGATGCGGTTCGCGATGGGCATGCTGATCATGCTGTCGATCAGTTTGATCGATATCCGGTTCATTGCAAAGCTGGCATGGCCGGCCTGGCTGGGTGGCGTGGTCCTGTTGGGGCTGGTGTTGCGCGTGGGCCACGTTGGCAAGGGCGCCCAGCGCTGGCTGGATATCGGCGGCCTTCAGATACAACCGTCGGAATTGATGAAACTGGCGCTGGTCGTGGCATTGGCCTCGTGGTTTCACCGAGCGTCCCGGGAGCGGATGGGCAACCCGTTGTTTCTGATTCCGCCGCTTATTGCGATTCTGATCCCGGTGGGACTGATCCTGAAGGAGCCTAACCTCGGCACCGCGGCGATTACCCTGATGCTGGGCGGGGCGATCTTCTTTGCGGCGGGGGTGCGCTGGTGGAAGTTCGTGCTGGTGCTACTGCCGCTGCCACTGTTGGGACAGTTCGCTTACTCGCATCTGCACGATTATCAACGCGCGCGGATCGACACGTTCATGCACCCGGAAAGCGATCCTCTGGGTGCCGGCTACAACATCATCCAATCGAAGATCGCGCTGGGTTCCGGCGGCATGTGGGGCAAGGGATTCCTGCAGGGCACCCAGGCGCATTTGGATTTCCTGCCGGAGAAACAAACCGATTTCATCTTCACCATGATCGGAGAGGAGTTCGGTTTCGCCGGCGGCATCGCTGTCATGGGGCTGCTCGGTTTGATCATTATAGGGGGCATGCTGATCGCGCTGCGTTGCCGGAATCAGTTTGGCCGGCTGGTCGCGCTGGGGATTTCGTGCAATTTTTTTCTCTATGTGTTTGTCAACATCGCGATGGTGATGGGGGTCATTCCGGTGGGCGGCGTGCCGCTGCCGCTGGTGTCGCACGGCGGGTCCGCGATGCTGACGGTCATGGTCGGATTCGGTGTGCTGATGTCGGTGCATGTGCATCGCGACGTGGTGTTCGCCGATGCGGATGACGATGGGTGAACCCGCCCGCTGCCCGGTTGTAACGATGGGTCGTGTGTCGCTGTTGGGGGCTGTGAGTGTGACCAGCATCGATGACGGCGCTCGGCACCGAATGGCCTTTGCCTGCGACGGACTACCGTCTTTCGGTTTTTTGCCGGGCCGGCTATTGTCGGAACAGACGCGGTATGGCTGAAACGATCCCGCCTGCGATTAGGCGGAGACGGCGTGCCAATCCGCCTAAATGTAGGCGGAGATGTCATGCCAATCCGCCGCCTCGGCTTTATCTGCCTGACCTTGGCGGGACTGCTTGGCGCCTGTGCCGGGCCGGTGCCGCCGGCATCCCCGGATGACGCTGTTATCTATGTGATCGAGCGTGACTGGCACACCGACATCGGATTGCCGGTGGAAGATATCGCCGGCCCGTTGCAAATCCTGACCGCATCGTTCCCCGGTGTCCGCTTTCTGACGTTCGGTTTTGGAGAACGGCAATTTCTGATCGATCGCAGTAGAAGCGTGGGCGCCATGCTGGGCGCGTTGTTACCGAGTGAAAGCGCGGTGCTGATGACGGCGTTGCGGGCGAGTCCCGCGGCAGCATTTGGGCAGGAAAACGTGGTCGCGCTGCATGTCTCGCAGGCTGGATTGCAGGCGATCGAGGCTGAAATCTGGCGTGGCTTTGAACGTTCGGCTACCGGCGAGCCGGTCTTGCTGGCCGAGGGGCCGTATCCCGGCAGCGTGTATTTTGCCGCTGGGGATACATACTC
>JANXLQ010000090.1 GCA_025355085.1 Rhodopila sp. | reverse complement strand
ATCATCGGACGCCAGGAACTGATCGAGAGGCTGGCTTGACGGACGCCAGTCAAACATTTTGCCGACCAGCCGGTCACCCATCATGGTGAACATCCGAGTTTTCACACAGCCTGCTTCGCCTGCCATGACGAGAAGGGGCTGAACGGTCAAAATATTGGGCTGTTGGTAAAAGATGGGCTGGTTGGCGGTACCGACCCATCCCAGCGTCAGACCCGATGCGACGCTCAAGGCAACTTCTCTTTTGGCAAGGTTCCCGCTGGGCCATGATGGATTGAAACGACGGTCAGTTGGGATGTTCCAGTTTCAGAAAACGTTACATCAACACCAAGGCGGATTCATCCGCGATCGGCTAACAACTCGGCTAGGAGAGACAACCGAGGTTATCGTGACTAAGTAGCGCTGTCTGGGCCCCATGAAGGATTAGAAGTATCCTGGGCAAGCGGCCGGATTTTGCTCGCGGGAAGATAGGTTATCGCGACCTATAAGCTAGATTCCGCAACATGATGGCGTAACGGAATCCAGCTATCCGGCCACCATTGGCTCACTCAAGCGAGTAGCATAAGCGGCAACCGTATTGCTATTCGGATTGGTGCCCCAATGTGACAGCTCAGGCTTCCAGGCCGAGATCGGCCTTGAGCCAACGACAGGCACCAACCTGGCAACAGGAAACGCAAAGTGAGCAATCTGCAACTCTACGATCAGGATTTTTACGCCCGGGCCAGCGAACAGGCCGGGTTGCTGCGCGCCGGCCGGCTTTCCGAGGCGGACATCGAACATATCGCCGAAGAGATAGAGAGCATGGGCAAGACCGAGAAGCGGGAACTGGTCGGCCGGTTGACGGTGTTGCTCGTGCATTTGCTCAAGTGGCGGCATCAGCCAGCTTTCCGGGGCACAAGCTGGCGCCTGACGCTGGAAGAGCAACGCAACCAGCTTGAAGATCATCTGGCGGATAACCCGAGCCTGAAAGCCGTTTTGGATGAGGCGATCAGGTCGGCGTATCGCAACGCTATCCCGGGTGCGGTTCGGGAGACCGGCATCGAACGGCATGTGTTCCCCGCCGTGTCCCCTTGGTCTTTCGCTCAGATGACGGACCCGAATTTTTTACCCGAGGCGGCATAGCCTCGCCGGTTGCCAACAGGAAGCGGCCTTTAGACGCATCCGCAGCCAAAGCCTCCGCATCTCACCTTTCCGCGTTCGGCAATGGTCGCGCGGGTGACATCCGTGTATAGGCTGGCGCCTTCGAACCCATTGTCCGCCCTTTGTCTCACGGAATTCGCATGAACGACGCCGCACCCTCTCCCCAGCGCGACTACCGCGACACGGTGTTTCTGCCGCAGACCAGCTTTCCCATGCGCGGAGACCTTCCGAAGAAGGAGCCGCAGATTTTGGCGAAGTGGGACGCCATGGACCTGATCGGCAAGATCCGCGCTTCGAGTGCGGGACGGCCGTTGTTCATCCTGCATGACGGGCCTCCGTATGCGAACGGGCATCTTCATATCGGCACGGCGCTGAACAAAATCCTGAAGGACGTGGTCAACCGCACGCGCCAGATGGCCGGGTACGATGCCAACTACATCCCCGGCTGGGACTGCCACGGCCTGCCGATCGAGTGGAAGATCGAGGAAGAATACCGCGCCAAAAAGCGGGACAAGGACGCCGTTCCGGTGCTGGATTTCCGTGCCGAATGCCGTGCCTACGCGGAACGCTGGATAGGCATCCAGGCCAAGGAATTCCGCCGTCTGGGAATCGAGGGCGATTTCGCCCACCGCTACGCCACCATGGACCTGCCGTCGGAAGCCGCCATCGCCGGGGAAATCTGCAAATTTCTGCTGAACGGTTCGCTGTATCGCGGCCTGCGCCCGGTGATGTGGTCTCCGGTCGAGAAGACCATGCTGGCGGAAGCCGAGATCGAATATCACGACCACACCTCCGTCACGATCTGGGTTCGCTTTCCGGTCGTCACCGCCTCTGTGCCGGCGTTAACCGGCGCCTCGATCGTAATCTGGACCACCACGCCGTGGACGATGCCGGGCAACCGCGCCGTCGCAGCCGGGGCCGAGTTCGATTACGCGGTCATTCAGGTTGGCGCCGTAGCCGATGGTTCCCTGGCCGTGACGGGCGAAAAGCTGGTCATCGCGGAGGCTCTGCTGCCAACTGTGTTGAAGGACACCGGCATCGAAACCCATACTGTTCTGGCAGTCGTCAAAGGTTCGGACCTCGCCGGCACAATCATGGCGCACCCGCTGCGTGGCAAGGGCTACGAGCAGGACACGCCGCTGTTGCTGGGCGATTTCGTCACGACCGAGGCCGGCACCGGCTTCGTCCACATCGCCCCCGGGCATGGCGAGGACGATTTCATCCTCGGCCGCGCCAACGGGCTGGACGTGCCGGAAACGGTGGGCGACGACGGCACCTACAACGCATGGGTGCCGCTGTTCGCCGGGGCGCATGTCTATAAGGCGGCCGACCCGGTGTGTGCGGCGTTAACGTCCACCGGTAATCTGCTGGCGCGCGGGAAAATCACCCACTCCTATCCATGTTCCTGGCGATCCAAGGCGCCGCTGATCTTCCGCGCCACGCCGCAGTGGTTCATCCCGATGGATAGCGAGCATCACATCCGGGAGAAGGCACTCGCCGCCATCGCCGCCACGAAGTTCGTGCCTGACCAGGGGCGCAATCGTATCGGCTCCATGATCGCCAGCCGCCCGGATTGGTGCATCAGCCGCCAGCGCACCTGGGGCGTCCCAATCACCGTCTTCGTGGAAAAGCGCACGGGCGAGCCGCTGCGCGACCCCGCCGTAGTCGCCCGCATCGTCAAGGCGTTCGAAGCCGAGGGCGCCGACGCATGGTATTCCTCGCCGCCGTCCCGCTTCCTGGGCAACGAATATAACCCGGACGACTACGAACAGGTGAAAGACATCG
>JANXLQ010000087.1 GCA_025355085.1 Rhodopila sp. | reverse complement strand
CCAAGGCCCGGGACGATGCAGACAACAGTGAGAACCGTGCTTAGGCGCATTCCTCACCCTCTGCCGCAGTCGATTAGACCATGATCGTTTAAGGTTGAATCCTTTCCCGCGCCGATCAGGTCTAACTCAATGTTTGATCGCGTGATTGTTTGAGGTGGAAGCAACCTTAAGCGATCACGCTCTAGCCGAAAACTCTTTTGCCGCGCTTCCAGGTTCCCAGCACGACGCCTTCCAGCGCGCGTCCATCGAACGGCGTGTTTTGTGCCTTGCCCGGCAGCTTCCCGGCCTCGACTTTCCATATCCGCTCCGGGTCGAACAGGCAGAGATCGGCAACCGCGCCCTTGGCGATCCGCCCGGCTTCCGAACCGAGCAGGGCTGCTGGGCGAGCGGTCAGTAGATCGATTGCGGCGGTCAGCGACAAGGACCCGTTGTGGACATGCGCCAGTGTGACTGCCAACAACGTCGCCAACCCTGATCCACCAGCCGACGCCAACGCGAACGGCAACCGCTTGTCGTCGGCGTCGCGGGGCTGATGATCCGAGGCGATCGCATCGATCGTGCCATCGGCCAGCGCCGCGACGACCAACTTGCGGTCGTGCTCTTTGCGCAAAGGAGGTGACAACTTCGCGTATGTCCGGAAATTGCCGATCGATGTCTCGTTCAGGTCGAAGTACGGCGGCGCCGTGTCGCAGGTCACAGACAGACCGGCCGCCTTGGCAACCCGGATCAGCGCCAGTGCCTCCCCTGTCGAGACATGCGCGAAATGCACCGCCCCACCCGTCAGTTCGGCGAGCCTGATGTCACGCGCCACCATCATCGCTTCGGCCGCGACCGGAATTCCGGGCAGGCCAAGGCGGGTGGATTGTTCGCTTTCCGTGGCGCAACCGCCGGCGGCAAGCGACGGATCTTCGGGATGCTGCACAATCCGCGCACCAAAACCCCGCGCATACGACAACGCCAGCCGCATCATCCTGGCCGACCCGATGGCGCGCGATCCATCCGTGAAGGCGACGGCGCCCGCTTCTCGCAGCAGGCCAATTTCGGCCAGTTCCTCGCCTCGGCAGCCCCGCGTTACGGCGCCGTAGGGCAGGATGGTCAGGCTGCCCGTTTCCTCGCCGCGCGTTCGCAGCAGATGAACCAACGCCGGATCGTCAATGGCGGGCTGAGTATCGGGCAGTGCTGCCAGCGTCGTGATCCCGCCGGCAGCAGCGGCAGCAGCGGCGGAGGCAATCGTCTCACGGTATTCGAAGCCCGGCTCCCCTAACGCAGCACGCATATCGATCAGGCCGGGGCACAGGACCGCACCGTCGGCCTCGATCACCGTGGCGCCATCGGATTTCCCTAACGATGGACCGAAATCGGCAATCCTGCCGTCTCGCACCAGCAGGTCGCCCAAGACGTCAACGCCGGCACCAATAATGCGGACGCGGGAGAAAAGCGTATCAGGGTTCATTCCGGCGATTGCCCCGCGACAGCATATCCAGCACCGCCATGCGGACGGCGACCCCCATTTCGACCTGTTCCTTGATCACGCTGCGCACCGGATCGTCGGCCACCGCGCTGTCGATCTCCACGCCACGGTTCATCGGGCCGGGATGCATGACGATGGCGTCGGGTTTGGCATAGGCCAACTTTTCCTGATCCAGGCCGTAGAACCGGAAATACTCCCGGGCGCTGGGGATTTGGCCGCGTGTCATCCGCTCCCGTTGCAGCCGCAGCATCATGACCACGTCGGCACCGGCCAGGCCGGCCGCCATATCGTGGAACACAGTCACCCCGAGGTCGGCCACTTCGGCTGGGATCAGGGTCGGCGGCCCAACAACGCGCACCTGACAACCCATGGTGGTCAGCAAATGGATATTCGACCGAGCGACCCGCGAGTGGGCGATATCGCCACAGATGGCCACGATCAGGCCGGCAATCCGCCCTTTGCGGCGCTTGATCGTCAGCGCATCCAGCAGGGCCTGGGTCGGATGTTCGTGCGTGCCGTCGCCGGCGTTGATCACGGCGGCATCGACAATCTGCGCCAGCAAATTCGGCGCGCCGGACTGGTCGTGCCGCACCACCAACAGATCGCAATGCATCGCATTCAGTGTCGCCGCTGTGTCGATCAGCGTCTCGCCCTTGTTCACCGAGGACGAAGAAACCCCCATGTTGATGACGTCGGCGCCCAACCGCTTGCCGGCCAGTTCGAAACTGGTGCGGGTGCGGGTGCTGTCCTCGAAAAAAAGATTGATCAGCGTGCGCCCGCGAAGCAGGTCACGTTGGGTCTTGCCGGACCGGTTGAGCAGCACATAGCTGTCAGCCAGGTCGAGCAACTGGCCGATCTCGGGCGGTTGCAGCCCTTCAATCGCCAAAAGATGTTTTTGCCGGTAGAACACGGCGCTTCGTTGCAGCAACATGTGCGGGCCGTCAACAGGGGGCTGCATCGGCAGCGATTCTCATTTTGGCAAAGCGGCGCTGGTATCCCCCGTCGTCATGGTGCGCCTACACGCCACCAAGACGAGGAAAGCGATCGCGGCCGCCAACACCAAAATGAGAACTGCTGCCGCGAGATGCGATTTCGAAACGCCCGGTCATGCCACAATCAACCCCGGCGAAATGGCGCCTCTCGGCACCATTTCGCGGCGCGTTCAATCAGGAATGCTGACGCCGCAGGAAGGCCGGAATTTCAATCCCCGTTTGCTCACTCGCCGAAGTCTGCTGGACCGACACCTGCGATTGCGGAGCAACCACCGGCTGGTAGTCCTCCACTGCGGGTTCCCGGCGTACCGCCTGCGGCTGCATTACCGCTGGTGCGGCGGCAGGCGTCGTCCGGCGCCGGAACGCACCCGTCACGGCATTAAACAAACTCGGGCGACTGACATCCTGAACCGGAGCCTGTGCCGGCACGACAGCCGGGCGCTGGGCTTCAGCGAACAAATTCGCCTTCGCGGCCAATTGCGCGAGCGGTTGCGCCTGCGGCGCAGGCTGTGACACAGCGCGTGGCTGGGCCTGAACCTCCATCCGCGCCACCACCGGTTCGGCCGACGGAGAAACCTGCCGCAACGGAGATGCCGCCGTAGCCTGCGCGACAGCCGGCGCAAAGGCCGGTGCTGCAACTTGCGCCGTATTGCGCACCACGATCGGCTGAGGTGCCGGCACCGCACCGCCACCGCCAACCGCGACCAACTTCGGACGCGGCTGTTCGGCGAACTTCTGCGAATCGATCCCCGTCGCAACAACCGACACGCGGATACGGCCGGTCAACGCTTCGTCCACTGCCGATCCGAAGATCACGTTGGCCTCTTCATCCACTTCCTCGCGGATGCGGTTCGCAGCCTGATCGACCTCGAACAGCGTCATGTCTTCGCCGCCGGTAATGTTGATCAGCAGGCCGCGCGCGCCGGACATGCTGGTGTCTTCCAGCAGCGGGTTGTTGATCGCGGCCTCGGCGGCGCGGATGGCACGATTTTCGCCGTCGGCTTCACCGGTGCCCATCATCGCCTTGCCCATTTCCGCCATAACGGTGCGGATGTCGGCGAAGTCGAGATTGACCAGCCCGTGGCCATCATCAGATCGGTGACGCCACGGACGCCCATGTAAAGAACCTGGTCGGCCATCTTGAATGCATCGCGCCAAGTGGTCCGCTCATTTGCCATCCGGAACAGGTTTTGGTTCGGGATTACAATCAGCGTATCGACGTATTGTTGCAGTTCTTCAATGCCCTGTTCGGCGGTGCGAGCGCGACGAACACCTTCGAAACCGAATGGCTTGGTTACCACGCCAACGGTCAGGATGTTACGTTCCCGCGCCATGCGGGCGATGACCGGTGCGGCGCCGGTGCCGGTGCCGCCACCCATGCAGGCGGTGATGAACACCATGTGGGCGCCGTCCAGGTGCCGATACAGCTCGTCCGCTGCCTCTTCGGCCGCCGCCTTGCCGATTTCCGGTTTCGCACCGGCACCCAGCCCCTGCGTGATATGCGGCCCAAGCTGAATGCGCCGATCCGCTCGGCTATGCATAAGCTGCTGCGCGTCGGTGTTCGCAACAACGAACTCCACACCCTGCAGATTCAATGCAATCATGTTATCGACTGCGTTCGTTCCACCGCCGCCGACTCCGATGACAGTAATTCGGGGTGAGAAATCGGTGTGGTGCGTCTGCGGGATCGTCAGGTTAAGGGTCATTTTGTTTCTCCCCCGAGTTCTCGGGATTGGGGCTACAACTGTTGTTAGACTGATTCGGTCGCTCCGCGTCAAGTCAGACGCGATCCTTCAAGAAATTTACTAGTCTGCGGAGTAATCCGACAGGTGGTTGTCCGTCCAGATCGATATCCCGGAAGGCGCGACCATCGCCGGCCGCCCAGGACAGCAAACCGGCAGCCGTAGAAAAAGCGGGTCCAGACGCGAGTTCAGGCAGGCCGCGCAAGGCCGACGGACGGCCAAGGCGAACCTGCCGATTGAGCATGCGCGCCGCCATTTCGCGCACGCCGGCAAGCTGGCACGCACCGCCGGTCAGCACGACGCGATTGCCGCCCGTGCGCCCCAGGCCGGACGAATCGAGACGATCCTTAATGTACTCGAACGTTTCCTCGATTCGCGGGCGGATAATATTGACAACCATGCTGCGCGGAACTTTCGCGAGCTGGTGATCTTCCTCACCCATCAGCGGCACCGGCAACATTTCACGGTCGTCGTCCGGACTGGATTCGACATTGCCGTAAAGCGTCTTCAGTCGTTCCGCATGTATAAGCGTCGTCGAAAGACCGATCGCCAGGTCCTTGGTGACATGAAGCCCTCCAATCGGAAGATACGCGGTGTGCATGATCTGCTTGTCGGCATAGACCGCCATGCTGGTCGTGCCGCCGCCCATATCGATGATTGTCGCACCGAGTTCGCGTTCTTCCGCCACCAAGGTCGATAATCCGGCGGCGAGCGGGGCGGATACGAGATCCTCTATTTCCAGGTCGCATCGGGCGATGCAGGACTCCATGGTCCGCAACGACGTGGCAGCCGCATCGATGACGTGCAGGCGCGCGTTAAGCGTGGAGCAGAACAGGCCGCGCGGATCGATGACATGGCCGGTCGCATCGACAGTGAAATTCAGCGGCAGAACATGGATCGGCTCGCGGCCATCGACATCAGACCTGTTGCGGCCTTCGTTCAGTACACCGCGAATATCGTTTTCAGTGATCGCCCGCCCACCGACCGGCCACTGCACGTTGAACAGCCGCGATTCCGGCTGGCCGCACGTCAGGTTCACGGTGACCGAACGCAGCCGATGATCGGCCATATCCTCTGCCGCACCCACACAGGCGCGGATTGCCTTTTCAGCGGCTTCCAGATCGGTGATGTCGCCGCTGTTCAGCCCCCTGCCCTTTTGCCAGCCAAAACCGAGCACACGCAGCGTGCCATCGCTTTCAACCCGGCCGATCAGGCAGGCCACCTTGGTCGTACCGATATCGACAACGCCGAATGGACCGGAACGCGTATGCCGTGACGGTTCCATATCCGGCGGACCGGTATCGGACGGGGGAAGCATGCGGCGAGGATTATCTGCCATCCGTTCGTGTTCCTAATTGGGTTTTTTCGCCAGCACGGGAACCGTGGGCGGGTTTGATCCGGGCGGCAGGGGCGGAACGATTGCACCATCTTTGACGTCGGCTTTTGGGCGAAACACCAGGCGATCGGGCAGGCGCATGTCGATGGCCGCCAAAGGCCGATCCAGCACTAAACGGTCCTGCTGCAATTGAACCAGCCGATCCAGCGCAACAACCTCATGCCCTTCCGGCAACATCACATCCGCGCCGTTGGTCATGCGCAAATTCCACCGTCGTTCACCCACGCGAACACTGGCCAAGACCTTTTCCGCCAGCGCCGGGCGATCCCGCAGCACATCCAGCAGTGTTGCGGCCGCAACCGGCGCCCCCTGCCCGACGATCAACGGCAGATGACGGAACTGCGCGACATCCTGGTTGGCGACGACCTGTCCGGCACGATCGACCAGAACGAATTTTCCCTGATTCTGCCAGATGGCGAATGGCCGGCGTTCCTGCAGATTGATGACCAGCATGCCGGGCAGCCGGCGTTCGACCGTCGCATGCTCCACCCACGGGATCATTTCGATGCGGACTCTGGTTTCCTCCAGCGAAAAGCCGAGGATCGGATCGCCCGGGTTCACACCGATGGCCGCTCGCAGCACTGGTTCCGGCGTATTGGCGCGCCCTTCGATGACGATTTCGGTGACCCGCAACCCCGAGGCGGCCGCCATGGTCCCCAACCGCTCCCGCATTGTAACCAGAGACCCGCCGGGTCCGGTGTGCGCGCCTACCGACCGCCAAACGATCAGACCCAATACACAAATCGCCAACCCGCCCGCGATCCATACGGCCGGGCGTAGCAGCCGGCGTTGACGCCGCAGCAGAAGGCGCCAGCCCGAAGGCCGGTCGTTTACTGAATTTCGAGGCGAGTGTCTCACCCGCGACATGCAGCGTTCTCCACCATCCAGGCGCAAAGTCTCGGAAAACTCATTCCGCGATACGCCGCCTGTTCGGGCAGCAGCGAGGTCGCGGTCAGTCCAGGCTGAGTATTGATTTCCAGCAGCACCAGCCGGCCGGGTTCGCCGTTGGTGTCGTCGTAACGGAAGTCGCAGCGTGTGGCGCCGCGGCAGCCCAGCGCCCGGTGCGCGGCGACCGCGACATCCATCGCCTGTGCATACGCCTCGGGATGCACCGGGGCCGGAATAATGTGGCGCGATCCGCCATCCGCATACTTCGACTCATAGTCGTAGAACGCACCTGCCACTGCTCGGATTTCAGTCACCGCCAGGGCTTTGTCGTCCAATACAGCGACGGTCAGTTCGCGCCCGGGGATGTATTCTTCCACCAGGGCACGCGGTCCGAACGTCCAGTTCCGGGCAATTTCGGCGCGGCGGTTGTCACCGCAGCGGACGACGGTGACACCGACCGAGGACCCTTCGTTTACCGGCTTGATCACGTAGGGCAACGGCATTGGATCGGCCGCTTCGAGGGCCTCGATCGCAACCATGCGGCCGGGTGCGATGGGCAATCCCGCCGACAGGAACAGCGCTTTGGCGGCTTCTTTATCCATCGCGACGGAGGACGCGCGAACGCCGGAGTGGGTGTAGGGAATACCGAGCCAGTCGAGGACACCCTGGATTGCTCCGTCTTCACCGAAGCGGCCGTGCAAGGCATTGAATACAACGTCTGGTTTCGGGGTCAGTGCCGCGATGACCGCGCCGAGATCGTGGCCGACATCGATCGCTTCGACATCGAACCCGGCTTCGCGCAGAGCGCCGATGACCTGGATGCCGCTGGACAGGCTGACCTCGCGTTCGGCCGAGATTCCGCCGTAAAGGACCACGACGCGGGTCATGCGCCCGTCTCCTGCAAGCCGGTTGGCAAACCCGTTTCCCGCGTGCCGGTTGGCAAACCCGTTTCCCGCGTGCCGGTTGGCAAACCCGTTTCCCGCGTGCCGGTTGGCACGACCATTTCCCGCGTGCCGGTTGGCACGACTTCCGGCTTACCGGCGGGGCGGCCGATGCGGCGGATTTCCCACTCCAGCGTGACGCCGGTCGCCGCCAGCACGCGGCGGCGGACTTCCTCGCCCAGTCCCTCGATATCGGCCGCCGTCGCGGACCCGGTATTGATTAGGAAGTTGCAGTGCTTCTCGGACACCATGGCACCGCCACGGGTCAGCCCGCGGCACCCGGCGGCATCGATCAGTTCCCACGCTTTCATGCCGTCCGGATTGCGGAAGGTTGAGCCGCCCGTACGCGCACGCACCGGCTGAGATGCCTCGCGGGTTGCCTTGATCTCCGCCATCCGGGCCGCGATCAGCGGAGCAGCACCTGGTATTGCGCGAAGATGGACCCGCGTGACGATGGCCCCGGCCGGCAGGGCGGCGTGACGATATGCGAACGCCAACTGCGCCCCCAGCAACCTGTTCCGTTCGCCTGTGCGGGTAACGATTTCGGCCCAGTCCAGAACGGTCGCCAGATCGCCGCCATAGGCGCCGGCATTCATCGCCACGGCGCCACCGATCGAACCGGGGATACCGGACAGGAACTCCAGCCCGGTCAGCCCGGCGGCAGCGGCATGTTCGGCGACGGTTACATCCAACGCCGCCGCGCCGGCAGTGATCCCGCCCGCCTCAACCTCGATGGTGGAAAAACCGCGCGCGAGGCGGATCGTCACGCCCGGGAGCCCCCCATCCCGCACGATCAGATTTGAACATGCGCCGATCACATGAACCGGCACCTCATTCGGTAAGTCGCGCAGAAAATCCGCCAAATCATCGGAATCGGCCGGCCGCACCAGTACCTCGGCAGCCCCGCCCGCCCGGAACCACGCGAACGGCGCCAGCGGCGCGTCGATCTGCAGGCGGCCACGCAGTTCCGGCAGCGTGCCGGGGAAGCCGGGAACGCGAGCCGCGGTCATCATGGCGCCGCCACCCGCTTCGTGCCGCCGGACTGCAATGCCGCGAGATCGGCCGGCAAGGTCGCCGCCCATTGCGTGATCGATCCAGCGCCGAGGCACACCACGAAATCGCCCGAACGCGCGATGGCGTGGACCATCTCCGCCAAATGACCGGGGGTCGGCAGGGCAACGACACTGCGATGGCCGCGCGCGCGCAGGCCTTCGACCAAAGCATCGCGCGTGATGCCCGGAATGGGCTGTTCGCCCGCCGCATAGACGTCGGCGATAATCACCGTCCCGGCATCGTTCATGCAGGTGCAGAAGTCGTTGAACAGGGAGTCCAGACGGGAGTACCGATGCGGCTGCACCACCGCCACGACATCGCGTGCGCCGGCCTGCCGGGCGGCTTTCAGCACAGCGGCAATTTCCACCGGATGGTGGCCGTAGTCGTCGATGATCGTGATGCCGCCGGCCTCGCCGGTCTTGGTAAACCGGCGCTTGACGCCCTTGAAACCGAGGAAGGCGTCACGCAGCGTATTGTCGCTGATTTCCATCTCGATGCCGACCGCGATGGCGGCGAGCGCGTTTTGCACATTGTGGGCGCCCAGCATGGGCAGCCGGAACGGCCCCATCTCACGCGACCGGTTACGGAAACGATCGGTGACCACAACGTGGAATGTGGAACCGTGCTTGTCCGGAGCCACCCGCACGGCCCGTACATCCGCCTGGGGTGAGAAGCCGTAGGTGACGATGCGATGATCCGAAAGCCGGGGGATCATCTGCTGCACTTCCGGATGGTCGATGCACAGCACCGCGAAACCGTAGAATGGAATGTTGGCGACGAACTGATCGTAAGCGGCGATCATCGCCTCGCCGGTGCCCCAATGATCCAGATGTTCGGGGTCCATGTTGGTGACGATTGCGATGATGGCGGGCAGACGCAGGAACGATCCGTCGCTCTCATCGGCCTCGACGACCATCCAGTCGCCGCTGCCCATGCGGGTGTTGGTGCCGTAGGCATTGATGATGCCACCGTTGATGACGGTCGGGTCCAGGTGCGCCGCTTCCAGCACGCAGGCGATCAGACTGGTGGTTGTGGTCTTGCCGTGCGTGCCACCCACCGCGACCGACCACTTCAGCCGCATCAATTCCGCCAGCATTTCCGCACGCCGCACCACCGGGATCAGCTTCGCCCGAGCTGCGGCAACCTCTGGGTTGTCACGCTTCACGGCGGTGGACACGACGACAACCTGCGCTGTGCCAAGATTGGCCGCGTCGTGGCCGATGGCGACCGGAATGCCCGATTCACGCAGCCGCAGGACGTTTTGCGATTCCGCGATGTCGCTGCCCTGCACGGCGTAGCCAAGTGTGTGCAGAACCTCGGCGATACCGGACATGCCGATGCCGCCGATCCCGACAAAGTGGATTGTGCCGATCGATAGCGGCAAGGCCCTCATGTGCGTTCTCCGGCCGGTAGGGCCGCCATGTGCGATTCAACAAGATCGGCCAGCCGAGACGCCGCATCTGGGCGCGCCTGACCACGAGCGCGTACCGCTGCGTCCGCCAAACCCGCCCAACCAGCCAAACCTAGCGGAGCGGTGAGCAGACCGGTCAGCCGTTCAGCTAATGTTTCCGGGGTAAACTGCGCCTGCGGCACAACCCAGGCCCCGCCGGCCGCAGCCAAAGCGCGGGCATTGGCCGATTGGTGGTCGTCGATCGCACCGGGCAGGGGCACCAGGATGGCGGGCCGTCCGGCAACCGCCAGTTCGGCCACGGTGGAGGCTCCGGCGCGGGCAATCACCAGATGCGCCGCGACAAGCCGGGCCGCCACATCGGGAAAGAATGGCGACAGTTCGGCGGCGATGCCGTTCGCGGCGTATGCGGCCTTGACCCGCTCGTGGTCCTCCGGGCGGGTCTGTTGGACGACGGACAGGCGTGTGCGGAGTGTTTCCGGCAGTGCCCCGAGCGCAGACGGCACCACGTCGCTGAATACGCGGGCACCGAGCGAGCCGCCCAACACTAAAAGCCTGATCCGATCGGTCGCCGCGACGTAACCCGCCTGTGCCAGCGCCGAGATCGCGGGGCGCACCGGATTGCCGGTAAACTCGGTTTTCGTGCCAACCGGAACCCGCTGCGTGTCCGGGAACCCCAGCGCCAGGACATCCGCGCGCGCCGCCAGGAAGCGGTTGGCCCGCCCCAGTACCGCGTTTTGCTCCTGCAAGACGATCGCCGGCCCATGGCGCAGCGAACTGGCCGCGAGGATGGGCGCGACGCAGGGATAGCCGCCGAACCCGACGACGCAGCCCGCACCGATGCGGGCCAAAATGCCGCGCGCCTGCACGACGCCCGCCGCGAGCGCCCCAACCGCCTTCGTCCCACGCCACCAGCCGCGTCCCGCGATACCGGCGCCACGCAGGATATACTGTTCCCGTCCGGCAAAGGCCGGGCTGGACAGACCGCCGGAGCGGGCGTCGGTCATCAGCACGATCCGGTGGCCGCGCGCGATCAGTTCCGCCGCCAGCGCCTCGGCCGGGAAGAAATGCCCACCCGTTCCGCCGGCGGCGATAACGATTGGTTGCACGGCAGGCCCCCTCATGCCGGCTCATCCCGTCCGCGGCGGCGGGTCAGCGCCAGCAGCATGCCCATGCCCAGCGCGACCGCGGCAACGGACGAACCGCCGTAGGAGATGAACGGCAGTGTCATGCCCTTCGTCGGAATCAGGCCAAGGGTAGAGGCCATGTTGACGAACGCCTGAAGGCCGAACCCCGTGACCAGCCCGGAGCAGGACAGGACGATGAACAGGTCCTGCTCCCGCAGTAGTTTCAGCAAGCCGCGCAATACGATGAAGGCGAACAACGCCAGGATGACGACACAGATGAACATGCCGAACTCCTCCCCGGCCACGGCGAAGACGAAATCGGCGTGTGCATCGGGAAGGATGTCCTTGACGTGGCCCTCACCCGCGCCACGCCCCATGAATCCGCCGTTGCCGAATGCTTCCAGTGCGCGGTCGATTTGATAGTGGTCGCCCTCGCCTTTCCAGTAGCCGTCGAAGCGTTTGTGGACGTGCGGCATGAACATATAGGCCATGACCGACGCACCACCGATCAGTCCGATCCCGATCCCGACCAGGGTCAGGGGTAATCCGGCGATATAAAGCTGGGCCAGGAACACCACCGTCACGACCGCGAGCATCCCGATATCCGGCTGCGCCTTCAGCAGGCCCAAAATCATGGCACAGACGCAGCATGCCAAAATCATCCCGGGGAAGCGTGGAGACTTCTTACCCTCACTCAACAACCACGCAGCGGTAACAGCGAAGCACGGCTTCAGGAACTCGCTGGGCTGCACCGACATGCCCGGCAGCGATATCCAGCGGCGCGCGCCTTTGATTTCCATCCCGATCACCATGGTCGCGGCAGTCATCGCCAGCGCGACGATGCAGCCGGCGATGGCCAGACGTTTGATGTCGCGCGGGGACAGCATAGAAACCAGGACCACGATAAAGCCCGCGAGCGCCAGGAACACGACCTGCTTCAGGATGAACATTTCCCGAGATGCGCCGATGCGTTCGGCGACCGCCGGACTGGCTGCCAGCATGAGTACATAGCCGCATCCGATCAGAGTGCCGATCGCGCCCAGCGTCCAACGATCGACGCTCCAGAACCAGCGGCCCAGCAGTGAATCGTCTGTGCGTGACAACGCAGCCATCAGGCGGGTCCTACTTGCTTGCGGTCTTCTTCCGCCGAGGCGGGGTGGTTCAATCCACGCGCCAGTTCGGCGAACCGGTCGCCACGCTGGTCGTAACCAGTGAACTGGTCCCAACTCGCGCAGGCCGGCGATAACAGCACGATCGGTGCGTTTTCCGCCTTTGCCGCTGCGAATGCGGCAGGGACGGCGGAGTCCAGCGTTTCGGCGATGTCGAATGGGACGCCGTGCTTGATGAGCGTGGCTGCGAATATGGGGGCGTCGCGGCCGATCAGCAGGGCGCGGGCAATGCGGGGGAACAACGGGACCAGCGGCTCGATCCCGCCGTCCTTGGCCATGCCGCCGGCAATCCAGATCATCCGGCCGTAGCAGACCAACGCGCGTTCGGAGGCATCCGCATTGGTCGCCTTGCTGTCGTTGATGAAGGTGACTCCATCGATCGTGACGATGCACTGCTGGCGGTGCGGCAGACCGGGATAGCTTTGCAGTCCGGCGGCAATGACCTCGTCCGGTACGCCCAGGAACCGGGCCATCGCCGTCGCCGCCGCTGCGTTCTGGGCGTTATGGGCGCCGGGCAGTGCGGGGCCGGCGGTCAGGGGAACTTCGGCCCCGGATACGCGGACGACCCGCGCCGGCTGGGTATCGAGCCACGCCGCCATGTCGCGGGAGCCCGGGTCGTCGATCCCGATCACCGCCAGATCGCCTGCCTGTTGCCGATCGAAGACCGCGCGCTTGGCCCTGGCATAGCCGGCCATGTCACCGTGACGATCGATGTGGTCGCTGCTGAGATTAAGCATTACCGCCACATCGAAGCGCACAGTCGCGAGACGCTCCAGCATATAGGAGGACATTTCGAGTACGTACACTCCATCATGTGGCAGCAGCGGCAACGACAGCGCCGCCGGACCCAGATTTGCACCAGCCGCAACGGGCCGTCCTGCCCGCCTAAGGATGTGCGCCAGCAACGCCGTGGTGGTGGATTTTCCGTTCGTGCCGGTGATCCCGGCGAACCGGGCGCGCGAACCCGATGCCCGCACCGCCTGGAACAGCAACTCGACATCGGACAGGATCGGCACGCCTGCCGCTATCG
>JANXLQ010000083.1 GCA_025355085.1 Rhodopila sp. | reverse complement strand
ATCCGCCCAAATCGACCTGCGCAACGCCGTCCGCAACGATCCGCAAAATGCCGAAGCCCACTACTGGCTCGGGCGCGTCACCTTTGAACTGGGCGACCCGGTCGCCTCGGAACGGGAGGCCATCGCCGCCCGCGACCGCGGCTTCGACCCGCGCCAGACCGTTCTGCTGCTGTCGCAGGCGCTGCTGGCCCAGAATAAATTCGACGATGTGTTGTCAACACTGAAGCCGGAAGGCAAAGACCCGCTGCTGGATGCCGCCATCCTGGTGGCGCGCGGGTATGCCCAGGTCGGCCTGAAACGCCCCGAGGACGCGCAGAAGTCCTTCGGTGAAGCCGAACGGGTTGCGCCAAATGCGGTCGAACCGCTATTGGCCGATGCTCGCCTGGCCGTAGCCCGTGCCGATCTGGACGGCGCGCAGCAGAAGATCGACAAAGCCATCGCCGCGCAGCCCAAATCGCAAGAGGCGCTGTTGGCCAAGGCGCAGTTGCTGCGTTTGAAAAACGACGTCGCCGGCGCCATTACGGTCCTGGACGAGTTAATCACCGACCAACCCAGCGTGATGCAGGCCAGGCTGGACCGCGCCAGTCTTGAACTGGCCGCCGGCAAAAACGACGCCGCCAAGGCCGACATCGATGCCGTGCTGAAAGGCACCCCCGGCAACGTTCAGGCGATCTATCTGCTGGCGGTCATGGAAGCCCAGGCGCGCAATTACAAAGCCGCCGACGCCAATCTCGAGCGCATCTCCGGCTACATTGGCCGCATCCAGCGCGCCTACTACCTCCAGGCGATCGTCAAGGAACAACTCGGGCAGTTCGAGCAGGCCGAGGAAGCGGCACGGAAATATCTTGGCCGCGCCCCCAACGATCTGGCGGCTTACAAAGTGCTGGCGCGAATCCAGTTTGCCAAGCGCCGGCCGGACCAAGTAATCGAAACGCTCGCCAAAGTTGCGGAATCTGGCAAGGGAGATGCCGAGGCCTACGATCTGCTGGGGCGGGCCTACGCGGCAACCGGGCGCGGAACCGAGGCGGTGACGGCATTCCAGAAAGCGGAATCCCTGGCGCCGAACGATGTCGGGGTGCAGACGCGGCTGGCGTCCGTTCGCATGGGCATGGGCGATGTCGATACCGCCTTGGGTGACCTTGAGCACACGCTGGAATTGGCACCGAAGGTACCTGCTGTCGGGGAAGCGCTGTTCTTCGCCGCCCTGGCAACCGGCGACACCAAGAAGGCCGGCGACGCGCTGACCAAAATCCGGGCAGCACAGGGCGCTACCGAGGTCGTCGGAAATCTGGAGGGCCTCTTCAAGCTCGCGCAGATCGACTTCCCCGGCGCGAAGACCGTTTTCACAGGTCTGGTCGAGAAATACCCGGACTTCATCCCGGCCAAGATGAACCTCGCCCGCGTCGATATCATGTTAGGTGACCGCCCCACCGCTGAGAAAATCTTGAACGACGTACTGGCCAAGCAGCCGACCGCCGAACCGGCAATGTCGATGATGCTGTCCGGTTATGTGCAATCGAACCGGCTTCCGGAGGCGATCGGACTGCTGGAGCGGGCGCATAAGGCCGAACCGAGCCTGACCCGCTTAACGGTCAGCCTTGGCGATCTCTACATTCGCGCTGGGACGCCGCAAAAAGGTCTCGACCTTGCCGCTGCGGAAAAGGGGACCAATGCCTTGTCCTCTGATATCCTGAGCCTGAAGGCGGCATCTCAGCTTGCTCTGGGGCAGAAGAAGGACGCCCGCTCCACCTACACGGAAATTCTCAAGAGCGATCCCAGTGTGGTCGGGGCGCGGCGGCAACTTGTCGCGCTTCTGATCGAGGCCGGTGATTTCGAAAGCGCCCGCAACACGGTCACCGTCGGAATCGCAGCCAGCCCGCGCAACTATCAGCTCTATCAGGACTACGTCATGATCGATCTGAAATCCACCGGCATGGACGCCGCCCTGGCAACGGCTGACCGTTTGCAGTCCCAGGATCGCGACTTTCCCGGCATCAAGGCGTTGAAGGGCGACATTTATCTCGCGTCGAATCGACCGGCCGACGCAGTGGTAGCCTACACCGAGGCCAATAACGCCGCGCCATCCAGCCTTCTGTTGACCCGGCTGGCCGGGGCACTGCTGCGATCCGGCCGAGTGGATGACGCCAACACATTGCTGCTCAAATGGCTCGGTGCGCATCCTGACGATTTGGTTGCAACCGAGCAGGTCGCGGAAATCGCGATTGCGACGGGTAAATTTGAAGATTCCGCCAAACATCTGGAGGCGCTGTTGAAGCAGAAGCCGCACGACCCAGTGGCGTTGAACAATCTGGCCTGGGTTTATCAGCAGCAGGGTAAGGACGTGCAGGCCCAGGCGCTGGCTCGCCAAGCCTATGTGTTGTCTCCCAGTCCGCAAACCGCAGATACGCTGGGTTGGATTCTGACCACGACCGGTAATGCCAAAAGCGGCGTGGTGCTGCTTCGCCAGGCCATTGGCGATGGCGTGGCGGATCCCAGGGTCCTGTATCATTACGCGGTTGCCCTAAAGGACACCGGCGACAAGGACGAAGCCAAAAAGCAGCTTTCGGCCGTCCTGGAAAACAAGGCCGAGTTCAAAGAGAAGATCGAAGCCCAGAAGCTGATGGACGATCTGGCGAAGGGCACCTGATCGTCACCCCGCCGTCAATGTCCCCGGAGTCGATCCGGGGACCCGCTACCCCGAACCAGAGTTCTTATTCAGGGCCTGGGTTGGTTCGGGCAGCCGGGTCAATGTTTGGCCGCCACGGGGTGCGTGGATCAAGGTCAACGCAGGTTGGAATCCCCCCGAATGGCACCGATCCGGCTGCTGACATTCTCGACACTGTTTCCCCACGCAGCCCGCCCCAATCACGGGATATTTGTGGAGAACCGCCTGCGTCACCTCTTGGCCGGCGGGAAGGCCACCAGCACGGTGCTGGCCCCTGTGCCGTGGTTCCCGAGCCGTTCCGAACGTTTCGGTGACTGGGCGCTGAACGCCCGTGCACCGGCGAGCGAGACACGGCACGGCATCGAAATCCGCCACCCGCGCTACCCGGTTATTCCCCGGATCGGGATGTCGGTTGCACCCTGGCTGCTGTACCGTGCGATGGTGCCCGAGGTCGCCGGTCTGCTGGCCGAGGGCCATCGATTCGACGCCATCGACGCCCATTACATCTATCCGGATGGTGTCGCCGCGTGTTGGTTGGGGCGCCGCTTCGGCCTGCCGGTGGTCATGACCGCGCGCGGCACGGATGTGAACCTGATCCCGCGGTACCGGGTGCCTCGGCGGCTGATCCAGGGCGCGATCCGCGATGCCAGTGCGCTGATCGCGGTCAGCGCCGCCCTGAAACGGGTGCTGGTGGACCTCGGTGCGCCGGACGAAAAGGTTACGGTACTGCGGAACGGGGTAGAAACCGATCTGTTCCGCCCCCCTGCCGATCGCAAAGCGGTTCGGGCCAGATTAGGTTTGAAGGGGCCGACTCTTGTCTCGGTTGGGGGCCTGATAGAGCGCAAGGGCCACCATCGCACCATTGAAGCGATGTGCCAGCTAGCGGGCTTCGAACTGCTGATTGCCGGTGAGGGACCGGAGCGCCAGCGGTTATCGGCGCTGATCGAGACACTCGGACTGGGCGATCGGGTGCGGCTGTTGGGGCCTTGGCCGCATAAAGAACTTCCGATGTTGTATGGAGCGGCGGATGCGTCGGTGCTCGCCTCATCGCGAGAGGGTTGGGCGAACGTGCTGCTTGAATCGATGGCGTGCGGGACCCCGGTGGTTGCGGCGAACATCTGGGGCAACCCGGAGGTTGTGTGCGCGCCGGCCGCCGGAGTGATCTACGAGCCGAACACGCCGGGGGGTATCGTGGCCGGGGTGCTGCGATTGTTTAGCAATCTGCCCTACCGGTCGGCCACGCGGGCGTATGCCGAGCCATTCAGTTGGGATGATACGACGGCGGGCCAGTTGGCGTTGTTTCAGCGGATAATCGCGCGGACATAGGCCTCTTAAGGCCCTTTATCCGATCGTGCCTGGCATTAGACCATGATCGTTTGAGGTTGAACCCTCTCCCGTGCCGATCATGGCCTAACTCCATGTTTGATTGCGTGATCGTTTGAGGTGGAAGCAACCTCAAACGATCACGCTCTTAATCCGCGCCCCGGCGCGCCGCAGAAATAGAGCGCTTTATACTAACGGCCTTATATTCTGACCCGTCACCGTTATGGCGGGCGAAGTCCCGCCATCCACGAGACGCGATGCTGGTTCGGACAAAGACGTGGATGGCAGGCCGTCGCCTGCCATGACGAGAAGGGGCCGAACGGTCAAAATATTGGGCCGTTGGTATTATCCCGCGACCGGCGCCAACCCCTGTTCCAGCCGCACTGCGTTGATAATCTGCAGCACACGCTCCCGATATGGCCGGTATTGCACACCGAACTCCGACACCAGGCGGGTGTTGTCGATCAGGTAGTTGCCGGATGCTTCCTTGCCGCCGGTTTGCTGGGCGAAGGTGATTTTGGCGTCCGGCAGGAAGCCGCGGACCATCGCGGCGAGGTCGCCCATGCTGATCACCTGGCCACCGGAGCTATAGATTTGGTGCGCGGGCTTGTCGGTCATGACGACGCGGACGAAGACCTCGGCGATGTCGTCCACATGGATCGGACAGCGCATTGCATCGGCGAACGGGAACTCGATGGCCTCACCGCGCGCCGGGCGCGTGATGCAGTTCACATGATCGACGGAGCCTCGGACTTTGTCGGGGCCGGTGACGTTGGCCGGGCGGATGCCGGTGATCGTCATGCCGTGCTTGGCGACGTAGTCCTTGGCCTGCCATTCGTTGAAGGATTTGTGCATGGCATATTGGTAGTCGCCGCGATGCAGGTCGTCCTCGGTCACCAGGTGATCGCCGAAATGCCGCTGCTGGCCGTTCACTGCCAGGGAGCTTGCATAGACGGTGTGTTTGATTTTCAGGATGCGCGCGGCCTCGAAGCAATTGTCCATGCCGACGATGTTGAGCTTGGTGGCGAGGTGCGGCGGCAGGTCCTGACCGAGGTTGTAGGACAGGTTCATCACCCGGTCGGCGCCGGAGGCATCCATCTGGTTGATGACGTCGTCGTATTGGGTGACGTCGCCGCGCACGACCTTCACTTTATCCCCGAACGCCGAGAAGTTGGCGGTGTGCGGGTTGATGTCCATGCAGACCACGGATTCACCCCGAGCGATTAGCAGCGGGATGACGCGGGTGCCGATGAAGCCGGTGCCGCCGACGACGAAAACAGTCATGGATTGGTTCCCCCATTGAATTTGGAGCGAGGTTACCGGAATGGGGGTTTTGGGCAAGGGTTGGGGTCGGGAAGCAAGAGGTTGGCTTCAATTCTCAGGCCGGAAATGAGGGGGCGTGAGGAGAGCAAGACCTATCCAGATTTTACAGCATTGCCGGTGGAGCATTTCACCGCATCCAGAAAGACGCAGTGTCCTTCTGGATGGGTTGTATGTTGCTATCCGTAAACGAACGTTCCGTCGTCCAGATCGATGGCTGGAAATTCGTCTTTCTCCGCCCAGTAATCCTGGGTGTGCTGCCACTGGGGCTTATCGCCCCGCTTCGGCAGAAGATGTATCCCGCGCGTAATATAGCCTGGATTGAAGTTCTCCGGATCGATCCAAGGAAGCAACGGCATGTCCTTGTCCTCGGGCCGCAGCGCCGGCATCACCCGATGGGCATTTTTTTCGTCCATATGCTTCAGCATCCGGCACACGAAATCCCCCACTAGATCCGCCCGCAGCGTCCAGCTTGCCCGGAAATACCCAAACACCCACGCCATGTTCGGAACCCCGGTGAACATCATGCCGCGGAACGTGACCGTGTCGGCAAACACCAGCGACTTGTCGTCGATGGTGAACGCGATGTCGCCCAATACATTCAGGTGGAAGCCGGTCGCCGTAACGATAATATCCGCATCCAATGCCTTCCCCGACTTCAACTGAATGCCGGTTTCGGTAAACCGTTCGATTTCGTCCGTAACGACCGAGGCTTTGCCCGACGCGATTCCCTTGAACAAATCGGCATCCGGCACGAACGCAATCCGCTGCCGCCACGGCCGATAGCTGGGGGTAAAATGGGTTTCGACATCGTAATCCGGACCCAACTCGGCCCGCACGGCACCGAGCAGCTCCTGTTTGACCTGTTCGGGTTCGGTGAAGGAGCGGCGGGTAAATACGTCTTGTTCGTAGAGTATCTTTTTCCGAACGATCTCGTGGATCCACTCCTCCTGGATGTGCAACGCCCGCAGTTCCTCGGCCAGCGCGATCGCATTGCGGCCGGTGCGGAAGTAAGTGGGCGAGCGCTGCAGCATCGTCACATGCTCGACCTCAGGCGCCATCGCCGGCACCACGGTTGCCGCTGTGGCGCCCGACCCGATGACGACAACCTTCTTCCCTTTGTAGTCCAGGTCTTCCGGCCAGGTCTGAGGGTGAACGATCACGCCCTTGAAGCTGTCCATCCCGTCCCATTGCGGCGTGTAGCCGGCCGAGTGGCGGTAATACCCCTGGCACATCCACAGGAAATTAGCGGTGAAGCGCAACGCTTCCCCGGTGTCGGTTCGGGTGGCGTCGATCGTCCAGAGGTTCGTCTGGCTCGACCAACTCGCTGCCGAGATTTTGTGGTTGTAGCGGATGTGCGGCGTCAGGCCGTTCTCTTCGATCACTTCGCCCATGTAGGACCGGATTTCGGCTGCGGTGGCGATCGGGGCGCTGGTCCAGGGCTTGAAGCGGTAGCCGAAGGTGTGCAGGTCGCTGTCGGATCGGATGCCCGGATAGCGATGGGTCCACCATGTGCCGCCGAAACTATCTTGCGCTTCCAGCACGGCGAAGCTCTTGCCGGGGCATTGTTGGGTCAGGTGATATGCGCCGCCGACGCCGGAAATTCCCGCCCCGACGATCAAAACGTCGAAATGTTCGGTGGTCTGCGCGGGTCGGGTAAAGGTGGTCGTTTCGCTCATGGGCTTGGGTCTTCTTCGTTCGGTTCGGGCCAGGATAGGTTAAAGCCGCAGGCGATTAAAGCTGGAATCGCTCAGCAAGCCGAGGCTTGCGAAAGGCGGGTTGGTCGCTAAGCCCTATTGATAGGAGTAGCGGTCTGTATGCAAATGTCCCATTCGCGAACCGGCGCAGGCGGCTGGTCCGCATCGCGTCTATCAGGTGGCAATCCCGGACTGCTGCCGGTCCTGACCAACCCGGTCCATTAGACCATGATCGTTTGAGGTTGAACCCTTTCCCGTGCCGATCATGGTTTAACTCTATAGTTTGACCGCGCGATCGTTTGAGGTGGAAGCAACTTCAAACGATCGCGCTCTAAGGGGCGGGGCGAGGCAATTGATAAAGGCTTAAAGCGTGGCGCGGGACCGCCGGGCAGGGCGGAAAATGCCGGCTAATCTCCGGTCCGCACTTGACGCCCCGGATAACTGCGCTAGCAGCATTCCAGCAGCAGGGAAGGATGACGCAACCATGCGACAACTGATCGCCGGTAATTGGAAAATGCATTGCCTCGCGGCGGAAGCCGTCGCACTGGCGAAGGGCATCGCAGCGGGCGCCCAAGGCATCGGTGCCGAACTCCTGGTCTGTCCCACCGCATTACATGTGGCCGCCGTGGCTCAGGCCCTGCAAGGGTCCAATGTCGCCGTCGGCGGCCAGGATTGCCATCAGGCTAAACAAGGTGCGCACACAGGCGACATCGCCGGACCGATGCTGCGCGACGCCGGCGCGTCCTGGGTGATCCTCGGCCACTCCGAACGCCGGCAGAACCACGGCGAAACCGACGAGTTGGTGCGGGAGAAAACCCTTGCCGCCGTTGAAGCCGGTCTGACCCCGATCGTCTGCGTCGGGGAAACCGCCGATCAGCGCGCCGGCGGCCAGGAAACCGAAACCGTCGGCTGGCAACTCGCCGGCAGCCTGCCGAAGCCGTTTACCGGTGTGGTGGCTTACGAACCGGTCTGGGCGATCGGCACGGGCATAACCGCGACCGAGCAAGACGTCGCCGCCATGCACGCCTTCATCCGTGAGGAACTGGTCCGCCAGTTCGGCGAGGCCGGCCAAACCATCCGAATTCTCTATGGCGGTTCGGTAAAAGCCGCCAATGCCGCGACGCTGATGGCGGTCCCGAACGTCGGCGGCGCCCTGGTTGGCGGTGCCAGTCTGAACGCCGGCGAATTTCTAGCGATTGCCCGCGCCGCCCGGGCCGGGTAAGAGGCGCGTACGGCGATGCGTCCAGGATTTTCTTGGCGCACCGCCCGGTTTGTTTGAAAGTACCGCGCGTTGAGCACCGTCCTGCTGATCATTCACCTGTTCGTCACCCTCAGCCTGATTGGCGTCGTGCTGATCCAGCGCAGCGAGGGCGGTGGGCTTGGCATCGGAAGCTCCCAGGGTATGGGATCTTTCATGTCCGGGCGCGGCACCGCCAATTTGTTGACCCGCACCACCGGCATTCTGGCGGCGATCTTTTTCGCGCTGTCGCTGTCGTTGGCGCTGCTCAATCGCGGCACCTCCGGACCGGCCCGGTCGATCCTCGATGGGCCGGCGGCCAGTACCACCACAGTGCCGGCAACCCCTGCCGTGCCGACCGGTCCGTCCGCGCCCACAAACTGATCGCAAACTAAATGTGTGAATTATCACCGTCGGGCTTCCCCAAGCCCGAGTCGGTTCGGTATGGTGGGCGCCCATGACGCGATATGTGTTTGTCACCGGCGGCGTGGTCTCATCTCTGGGCAAAGGAATTGCCGCGGCGGCGCTTGGCGCCCTGCTGCAAGCCCGAGGATT
>JANXLQ010000040.1 GCA_025355085.1 Rhodopila sp. | reverse complement strand
GTTCGGGTGACGGGTTACCGGGCGGCGACGTTCTCTATCGGCGCCCGCACCCTCTGGGCCTTTCCGATCCTGCGACAGGAAGGTTACATTTACAGTTCCAGCATTAACCCTATTCGTCACGACCTGTATGGTATGCCAAACGCACCGCGGGTGCCGTTTCGGCCGGATGAGGATGGGGTATTGGAGATTCCGATGACGACGGTTCGCCTGCTGGGCCGCAACTGGCCGTGCTCCGGCGGCGGCTATTTTCGCTTGTTGCCGACAATGCTTTACAGAACGGGACTGGCTCGGGTGAACGGTCACGACAAACAACCGGGGATTTTCTATTTTCATCCGTGGGAGATCGATAACGGTCAGCCGCGCATACCGAACGCCGGTTGGAAGTCTCGGCTGCGGCACTATACCAACCTGTCCGGAATGGCTGCGGATGTGGATGACTTGTTGCGGGATTTCGCCTGGGGCCGAATGGATGTTGTTTATGCCTCGGTCCTCGCCGACGCCGGGGCGGTCTGATCGCGATGCCGGTTGTTGTTCGGACGTTGGAAACCGGCAGCGAAGCGGCGTGGGATCGTTTCGTGGAAGCGATGCCGGCGGGAACGTTTTTCCACCGTGCCGGTTGGGCGACGGTAATCGAGACTGCGTTTCGTCACGCGGCCCATTATGCGTTCACCGAACGGGACGGCGCCATCACCGGCGTGTTGCCGTTGGTTCGGGTCAAGACTTTGCTGTTTGGCGATTCACTGATCTCCAACCCATTCTGCGTCTATGGTGGCCCGTTGGCGGTTGATGCGGAAAGCGAAGCGGCGTTGATCGCGCATGCCGAAGCTCTGCTGGTGCGGACCGGGGCAAGCGCGCTGGAGTTCCGGGGGCGGGTCGCGATGCCGGAAGCCGATGGCTGGGTCGATGGTCCAGACCTGTATGTCACATTCCGCAAGCCGATCGAGGCCGATCACGACCGCAACATGAAGGCAATTCCGCGCAAGCAGCGGGCGATGGTTCGCAAGGGCATTCAGAACGGGCTGACATCGGTGGCGAATCGCGATGTGATGGCGCTGCACAGGATCTATGCCGAGAGCGTGCGCAATCTGGGCACTCCGGTATTCTCCCGCCGGTATTTCCAGATTCTGATGGACGTGTTCGGCGACAATGCGGATATCGTTACTATTTTGGATGCTGACGCGCCGATTGCCTCGGTGATGAACTTCTATTTCCGGGACGAGGTGTTGCCTTACTACGGCGGCGGTGCCGCAGCGGCACGCGGACGTGCGGGCAACGACTTTTTATACTGGGAGACAATGCGCCGCGCGGCGGATAGGGCGGCGCGGATGTTCGATTTCGGGCGCAGCAAGCTGGGTACTGGATCATACTCCTTCAAGCATAACTGGGGATTCGAGCCAGCTAAGCTGCATTACCGGTTTCGATTGAAGCCCGGTGAGGCGATCCCCGACCATAACCCGCTCAATCCGAAATACCGGCTGTTCATCGCGGGTTGGAAGCGATTGCCGCTGCCGGTGGCAAATATCCTCGGGCCGTTCATCGTGCGCGGGGTTGGGTAGTGAGTATGCCTGCCAAGCGAATGGAATGCGTCTCTGCGAAATGTCGTGGCGTCCCTAAATGCCTCGACATGACAGGATGTCGTGGCGCCGGGGAATGTCGCCCAAGCCAAAACCATCGCGGCAGGCGCATGCCGGCCATCCGCGCCTTTGTCCTGGCGAGCCGTCCCGGATCTGAATGCCTGGACTTCCCCAGCCATGACGGCGAACGCACGCACCGCGATGGCTGATCTGCTGTTCCTGGCGCAGCGTTTGCCCTACCCGCCGACCAAGGGCGAGAAAATCCGCGCCTTTCACGACCTGAAATACCTGGCTCAATGGTACGATATCCACCTGGGCTGTCTGGTCGATGATCCCGAGGACATGGCGTATGTCGATACACTGCGCCCAATGTGCCGCGACATCCATGTCGCACGGGTGGATCGGCGGATCGGCCGCGTCACCTGCCTGCGCGGGTTGCTGACCGGCGATGCCCTTAGTGTAACGTATTTCCGCAATCGCGGGCTGGCCGATTGGGTTCGCACAGTGACCGAAACAATCCGCCCCGCTGTGACATTCGTTTATTCGTCGAACATGGCGCCATATATCCTCGACCTGCCGGTCACCGGCACGCGGGTGGTCGATCTGGTGGATGTCGATTCCGAGAAGTGGCGCGTCTTTGCCGAAACGACAACAGGACCGATGCGCTTCGTCTATCGGCGGGAGTGGCAAAAAATCGTGGCGCTGGAGCGGCGGATCGCACACGAATGCGATTTTTCGACGTTCGTTTCCAATGCCGAAGCCGCTGTCTTCGCTGGCCAGAATCCGGATTGCGCGGCGCGAATTCGTGGCGTCAGCAATGGCGTCGATCATCGCTATTTCGATCCGGCACTGGATCATCCAGCGGTGTATGATACCTCTCAGCCAAACTATGTCTTCACTGGAACCATGGACTATGCGCCCAATGCCGATGCGGTAATCTGGTTCGCGACCGAAATCCTGCCGCTGATCCGCCGTTACGAACCCGCCGCGCAGTTCCACATCGTGGGCAGCAGTCCAAGTCCCGAGGTGCTAAAACTGACGCGCCTGCCGGGGGTTTTCGTCACCGGCCGGGTGACCGACGTGCGCCCCTACATCGCACATGCCACCGCCAGCGTCGCACCCATGCGGATCGCACGCGGCATCCAGAACAAGGTGCTGGAGGCCATGGCGATGGCCAAGCCAGTCGTTCTGACGCCGGGTGCCCTGGAGGGTATCGAGGCCGACCCATACACCGAAACAATCCTTGCGGACACCGCAACGTCCTTCGCCGCTGCCTGCTGCCGGATGGCCGCCACCACCGACGGAATTGCGATCGGCAGGGCTGCCCGGCGCCGTATCGTCCGTGACTATGACTGGGCCGCAACCCTAAGCCGGTTTGACGATATCCTACGGCCACAGTCCGCACCGAGCCTGACCGAAACAGCGTTTTTTTCAACCGAAAGCTATCGCCCATGAATTCTCCCTCGTTGGACGGCGCGCTTTTGGCGGACGTGCCCGCGGTCATGACTGGCCCCGACTGGCGCCGTTTGGCGTTACCGCTGACCCTGGGCCTGCTGCTGCTGGGGGCATTGTTTAACAAAGAGGTCTTGGCGGCTGTCCAGACCTGGAATGCATCGACCGCCTATAATCATTGTTTCCTAATAATTCCAATTACCTTGTATCTTCTGTGGGATCGCCGTTTCGATCTGGTGGGGATCGGCGCGCGTCCGATGCCGATGGCGGTTCTGTTGGCGGTGCCGCTGATGGCGGCATGGTTGATCGCGGAACGTTTGGGCATCATGGAGGGACGGCAACTCATCGTCGTCAGCTTTGCTGAGGTGCTGTTGCTGGCGATCCTGGGCAAACGCCTGTGGTGGGCCATGTCCGGACCATTGCTGTATTTGTTTTTTCTCGTTCCGTTCGGCGAATTTCTGACTCCGAAGCTTCAGGATTTCACCACGTGGTTCATCCGTCAGGGCGTCGATATCGTTGGAATTCCAGCCTACATCGACGGCTATATCATCGAGATCCCGCAAGGCACGTTCTTCGTTGCCGAGGCTTGTGCCGGACTGCGCTTCCTGATCGCGTCGATCGCATTCGGATGCCTTTACGCACTGACGATGTATCGAAGCCCGGCCCGACGGGTCTTGTTCGTCCTGGTTTCGATCGTCGTACCGATCGTCGCCAATGGCTTTCGCGGCTTCGGCATCGTGTATCTCGGCTATGTACTGGGAAGCGCCCAGGCAGCGGCGGCCGACCATATTCTTTATGGCTGGATATTCTTCTCCATTGTAATTTTGATGTTGATCGCGTTGGGTTTGCCGTTCCGCCAGGATGAACTGCCCACCCAATCCGGAATACCGCACGAGGCGCCTGCACGGTTTTCGATGCGGACAGCGCTCGCGATCTCAGTGGGAACGGTTATCGTTGCGGCGATCAGTCCGACGGTGGCCGCCAGCCTGACGATGGCGACAGCGACCAGCGTACAAGTGCCTGATTTCATCGACCCCGGCGCGGGCTGCGCGGTGCGCGTGACGCCCCCCGGGGCAACCACGCCGCTCAATCTACGGTCGCAACGTGTAGTCTGCGGCGGCGTACCGATGGACATGAGCTGGGTTGCCTTCTCCCCGGGGATCACCGCCGCGCCGCTTATGGCCGAACGCCGGCGACTGGCATTGCGGGCGGAAACCGAGGGACTGCAAGAACATTGGCTTGAAACCAGCGACGGAATGCCAAGCGCGTGGCGAATTATGCACTCGACCGATCCGCAGTACATGATCGCGGTGGCAATGTGGGTCGATGGCAAACCGGCCAGGCCCGGACTGATGATGCGCGGCAGAATGGCAATGAACAGCCTGTTCGGCTCGGCGTTCTTACCAATGGTCGTGACCGTTACGCCTGCGGTCGATTGGGAGACGCTGAGTGCTGAACAGACCAACACAGTGGATGCGGCGCTGCCCGCTTTCCTGCTGCGCAATGCGAATTTGGACAAGACAATCGGGGCGATGACCCGCCGTTAGAGTTAAAACCAGTGCATTTTGAGCCTACCCTGAATCGGCGTAATTTCGTAAAAACTGGAGATCAGCACTCCGAGATAGGGGGCAGCCATGGGCCTCTTGGAAAATAATACCCCGGCCCAATGTCTCGAACGTTCGGCCCCATCTCGTCATGGCAGGCGAAGCAGGCTGTGTGAAAACTCTCGCCCGCGCTTTTGGCGGAGAATGGTTTTCTCCGGGGGCTCCTCTCCGTCATGGCGGGCGAAGGCCCGTCATCCACGCCTTGCTGTCCCGGCCCAGAAAAGG
>JANXLQ010000448.1 GCA_025355085.1 Rhodopila sp. | reverse complement strand
GCGGGTGATATTTACCCATAACGTCGCCGACCACGCGAGCCGACTTGCGATAGGCTTTATCCGGCGTGTAACCGGCCTCGTGCATGCCGTACAGGATGCGGCGATGTACCGGCTTCAGCCCATCCCGGGCGTCCGGCAGCGCACGCGACACGATTACGCTCATAGCGTAATCGAGGTAGGAGCGGCGCATCTCCTCTTCTAGAAGAACCGGTTGCATGTCTCCATACGGACCGATTGGCTCCAGAGGCTCGTCAGGTGTATCGCTCAAATCTCGCTCAATTCGTTGCGCATAGATGCGCGTGGGCCGTTGTTTGCGTTCGTTTGGCGGATACCCGCCTCAGGGTCGCACGCTTCGGCGCTTGATAGGCTGATTCGGCGCGTGTGGCGAGAGGCAGTTTGCCGTTCGGTGACAGGCGTCCTCAACCCCATGAAATCTCCTGGCGGGTTTCCGTGGATGTGATTGACAGCGACCGGACGCAAGATAACTTAGCTGTGGCCTAGCCAGGGTTGCTTTATGAAAATCGTCAACGTGCATGAAGCCAAAACGACGGCGGATTCAAGGTCCGCAGCGAACACCGCCTGCGGCGGCCTCTGCGTGTCGGCCAATCCGGCGTGATTATGGCGGCGCCGGTGTTCATGTGACCGGTGTTCATGTGACCGGCGTTCATGTGACCGGCGTTGATGCGACTGGTGTCGATGCGACTGGTGTTGATGCGACCGGCTGACGTTATGGTGGTGGCACGCTAAACCGCCGAAAGCGGTGGCGCCACATCCTCCAACGGTCGCCGTTCGGCATTGACCGCCAGAAATCCCGCGACGACCGCCGCAACGATCATCAGGACGCCGCCGAGCAGGTAGCCGTAGAAGATCGAAACCCGCGAGCCTGTGTCGATCAACACACCGAACAGCGCCGGCCCGGCGACGCCGCCGACCCCGGTGCCGAACGCGTAGAACAAGGCGATGGCGATCGCCCGGACCTCCAGCGGAAAGCTTTCGCCGACCGTCAGGTAGGCCGAACTCGCGGCGGCCGAGGCGACGAAGAAAATGACTGTCCAGGCCATCGTTTGTTGCACGGCGTCGAGCCAGCCCATCGCGAACATCCAGCCGGTCAGCACCATCAGCACGCCGGACAACCCGTATGTCACGGTGATCATGATCCGTCGGCCGATCGTGTCGAACAACCGGCCGAGCACCAGCGGCCCGAGGAAATTGCCGATCGCGAACGGCAGGATGAACAGGCCGACATCGCCTGATCGGACATCGTAAAATCGGGTCAGGATCAGGGCGTATGTGAAGAACACCGCGTTGTAGCAGAATGCCTGTGCCGCCATCAGGGTGACGCCGAGCCACGTCTGTCGCAGGTATGTCGTGACCAAGGCTTTGGCACCCGCCCGGAACCAGGACTTTACGTCGGTCCGAAGCGTCAGGAAGCCGGGCGGCACGGTGGGAAGCGGCTTGCCGGTTTCGCGCTCTATCCGTGCCTCGATTTCGGCCACGACACGTTCTGCTTCCTCGGGTTGGCCGTGTGTCATCAGCCATCTCGGGCTTTCCGGCAGGAATTGGCGTAACAGCAGCACGAGAAAACCGAGCAGGCCGCCGATGATAAAGGCGGCTCGCCAGCCGATTTCGGGGGGCATGATCGCCGGGTCCAGCACGACGTAGGAACCGAGTGCGCCGATGGCGGCACCGAGCCAGAAGCTGCCGTTTACGACCAGATCGGTGAAGCCGCGGCGGCGGGCGGGGATCAGTTCCTGGATCGTTGCGTTGACCGCGGCATATTCGCCGCCGATGCCGGCTCCGGTCAGAAACCGGAAGCATGCGAACGACCAGAAGTTCCAGGACAGGCCGCAGGCGATGGTGGCGGCCACATAAACCAGCACCGTAACGGTAAACAGTTTCTTGCGGCCGAGCCGGTCGGTTAACCATCCGAAGAACAACGCGCCTCCGACGGCACCCAGCAGATAGGCACTGGCGGCGGCACCGATCTGACTGCCGCTCAGATGCAGCATCGGGCTTTCCGACAGCGCGCCGGACAGGGAGCCGACGATTGTCACCTCTAAACCGTCGAGTACCCAGGCGATTCCGAGTGCGAAGATCACGAGCCAGTGAAACCGCGCCCACGGCAGGCGGTCCAGCCGGTTCGGCACATTGGTTCTATAGATATGTCCAGGATTCGCCATCAGCGGGTCTCCGTATCCCGGGCCGGTCCGCTCGGTGTGCGGTTGGCCGAGGGGTGCGGCGCCGCGCCCTCCCGGTTCTGGTGGGCGAATGTCCGCTCCCGCACGGCACAACCCGGAGACTGCGAGGTCGCCTTCACCTGACCGCGCTGTGACACTGAAGCCGCCTCATTGCCCGTATCGCCTTTCTGTTGCCTACTCCGTGCCAAGAAAATCCGGAGAAGCGACAGATGGATGCGTTTGAGACCTTGGTTGAAGCAACGATCTCGCGATGGCACGGCATTGAACCCCCGAACGACCCGGCCAGGCGGTTGGCATCGGAGCTGGCCGGCACCATTGAAGCGTTTGAAGCCCTGCGCGGCACCCTGGCGTTCGAGGATGAACCCTCCAGCTTCGAAGCCGCCTTACAGGCAACGAAGGAAGGCGCCCGATGACCGGTCTCGCGGACCTATCGCTGACCCGGGCCGCCGATGCGGTCGCGTCCGGGGAAGCAACGTCGGTCGATCTGCTGCGTGCGTGCTGGGCCAATCTGGACGCGGTCAACCCCCGGGTAAACGCGGTGATCTGGCAAGAGCGGGAGGCTGCGGAGACGGCCGCCCGTGTCGCCGACGCCGCCGTACGCGATAAACAAAAGCTGGGTTTACTGCACGGTGTGCCGATGGCGCACAAAGATATGTATTATCAGGCCGGCAAACTCAGCACCTGCGGATCGGCCCTGAGGAAGGATTTCCGCCCAGCGATAACCGCCACGGTGATCGCGCGTCTGGCGGCAGCCGGGGCCTACACCTTCGCGGGCCTCAACATGGCCGAGTTCGCGCAGAATCCCACCGGTCACAACAAGACTTTTGGGAATTGCCACAACCCGTGGAACCTGCCGTACATCACCGGCGGTTCCTCATCGGGGTCCGGGGCGTCGGTCGCGGCGCGCTTCAACTATATGGCATTGGGGTCCGATACCGGTGGCTCGATCCGGCTGCCGGCCTCGGCCTGTGGCGTGTCCGGGCTTAAACCCACCCAGACGCGGGTGTCGCGATACGGGGCGATGCCGCTGTCATTCTCCCATGACAACGTCGGTCCGCTGGCCCGCACGGCCCGCGATTGCGCGCGTATCCTGACCGTGATCGCGGGCCACGATCCCCGCGACCCCACCAGCGCCCGTGAACCCGTTCCGTCGTATGAGGCCGCAATGGACGACGACCTGCGCGGACTGCGGATCGGGGTGCCAACGAACGTGTTCCTCGATGGTGCGGACGAACCTGTCATCGCGGCGATGGAAGCGGCGCTGCTGGTCCTGATTGCTCGGGGCGCCACCGTCAGCCGTTTTGAACTGCCGCTGATGGACGCGGTCGCGGCATACGGCGGCATCGTCTCCCGGGCCGAGGCAGCGCCGATTCACGCGGAATGGATGCGGTCCGACCCGCAGGCATACGGCGCGCATATCAGCGGCCGGATGTATCCTGGATATGCCATTCCGGCGGCGTATTATATCGAGGCACTTAGCCGCCGCGGCCCCGTGCTGAAGGCGTTCGCGGCCGAGGTGTTCTCCAAGGCCGATGTGCTGGTGACCCCGACAATCCGCACCTGCCTGCCTACACTGGATGAAACCGATATCGACCATGGGCCGCCCGGCACCGAACATCGGTTCATGGCGGTATCGGCCAACACGCGGCCGTTCAACTACCTCGGCCTGCCGGCGATCAGCGTGCCGTGCGGGTTCGATCCGAACGGCTGCCCGATCGGGTTGCAGATCGCCGGCCGTCCCTTCGGCGAAGGGCGCGTCCTGCAAGTCGCGGGCGCCTATCAGGCGGACACGGGTTGGCACCAGGAGCGGCCGCCGATTTTGGGAGCCGTCGCATGAACAAGCCCAAAGTCGCATTCATCGGAACCGGCGGCACGATTGCGTCACTCGGCCGAGGTCCGCTCGACCTGCAGGATTATGGTGCCACCGGCAATGTGATGCATGCGGACGAGATTTTGGCGCGATGGCCGGAAACCGCGCTGGTCGCCGATGTGATGGCAGTGCGGTATCGCAACATCGCCAGCCCGGCGATCGGGTATCCGGACTGGAAGGCGCTCGCCGCGCTGTGCCGGCGGCTGGTGCGGGAAAACCCGGATCTGGCCGGAATCGTTATCGGTCACGGCACGGCCACGCTGGAGGAAACGGCGTATTTCCTCAATCTGACGGTCAAGGTTGCGGTCCCGGTCGTCCTGGTAGGCGCCCAGCGTCCATCCAGCGCGCTGTCCAGCGATGCGGGTCTGAACCTTGTGAACGCCATCCGCGTCGCCGCCAGCCCGGACGCGCGGGACATGGGCGTGCTGGTGGTGATGAACGACGAAATCCATGCAGCGCGGGAAGTGACGAAAACCTCCACGCTGCGCCTGCAAACGTTTCGGACGCCGGACTTTGGCGTTCTGGGGCATGCCGACGGCGATGCGATCGCATTTTATCGCCGGCCGATCCGCCGGCACGCGCCCGACACCGAGTTCGACATTTCTGAGCTGGACGCATTGCCGCGGGTCGATATCTCCTACTCCTATGCCGGCGGAGACGGTGTCGCGGTGCGGGCGTTCATCGCGGCGGGTGCGCGCGGCATCGTCGCCGCCGGGTTCGCCCCCGGCTTCTGCCCACCCGGCGAAATCGATGCCCTGACCGAGGCTGCTCGGCAAGGCATCATCGTTCTGCAATCGACCCGCGCCGGGTCGGGCCGGACGTTTCGCGGGGCAAAGCTGGGGCAGGCGGGTTTCCTGATCGCCGACAACCTCAATCCGCAGAAAGCGCGTATCCTGCTGACGCTGGCGCTGACCGTCACCGACGACCCAGAAACGATCATGCGTATGTTCCGGACATATTAAACATGGTCGATACTGAATCAATCCGAATTTTCGAGCATGCGGGGTGGGAGCGGGCGGCGAATAGCTACGAGGCTTCGTTTGCCACCGCCACGCGACAGTTCGTTCCAGGGTTGCTCGATGCCGGAGATGTCGCGAGCGGACGATCGGTCCTTGATGTGGCATGCGGTCCGGGTTTCGTTACTGCCGGGGCTATGGAACGGGGTGCCTCGGTGCGCGGGTTGGATTTTTCCCCCGCCATGTTGGAGGTTGCCCGGATCTTGCACCCCGGTATCGCTTTCGATCTGGGGGATGCGGAGGCGTTGCCGTACCCGGATGGCTGTTTCGATCGCGTGGTTTCCAACTTTGGCGTCCATCATGTGCCGCGACCGATCATGGCGCTGCGTCAGGCTAACCGGGTGCTGCGTCCGGATGGCGTGTTGGCGTTTACCGTATGGGGCGCGCCGTCGGAGAATGTAGCCTGGAAACTCGTGTTCGATGCGATCCGGCGTTGCGGGGATATGTCGGCCTCCCGCGCGCCGGCACCCAGCGGCGGATTCGGTTCGGCGGACGATTGTGTGGGGGTGCTGGAGCAGGCGGGGTTCGCCGGGATCGGGACGCGAAAACTGACAGGCGTTTGGCGTCAGGCGAATGGGCGTGCGCTGCTGGCGGCGTTGCGTTCCGGTACCGCGCGGATGGCGGCGTTGATAGAGGCGCAGCGGCCGGAGGCGATGTCCGCGATCATTGCGGACATCGACACATCGAGTGC
>JANXLQ010000433.1 GCA_025355085.1 Rhodopila sp. | reverse complement strand
GTTCGGTCATAGAATCCGCCGCCATATCCCAGGCGGCCACCGCGGGAATCGAATGCCAGCAACGGGATCAGCAGCATATCCGGCACCAGGATTTCGCCAATCGGACGCATGGTGCCGAATCGCTCCGGTATCAGCACATCGGCGGGTTGCCAGCCGCGAAACGTCAACGCTTCGCCCCGGCGCGGCGTGACCGGCAGTGCGATTTGGTGCCCCAGGCGGTGCAACCGGAGCAGCAGCGGCCGAATGTCGATTTCCGGCCCCAGCGGCCAAAAGCCGGACACCACGGCACCCGGCGGCGGGGGGCAGCCGCGCAGCACATGCGCCGCCAGCGCATGCCCGGCTGCCTCGGCATCCAAGCCCTCCCGCTGCGCCGACGCGGCCTCGCGCGCTGCCCGTTTGGCTGCGTCGAGGTCGTTCATGCTGTTGGAAAAGTCATGTGCGGAGCCGCCCTGGCCGTTGGCCTATCATCCTCCCAGAGCCTGCTTGTGCAGGTGGGCACCAGATATCGAGACCAAGATCCCGACAGAGCCAGCTCCCTAGGGAGATACTTACTGGCCCCGGGGATGAGTTACCTGACGCACCGGGAAGCCCCGCAATGGCAACTTAGGGATGCTCCAGCCCTTCTGCAATATCTTCCGCGCGTTTTGCGATCCGATTGAGCTTTCGATCCAGCTTCGGGTCGGTTTTCAGTTGGCCGGCGGCGACTGTGGTGGCATTGGCCTCGGCGGTTTCCAGCTTGCGGCGCAATTCGAAGATGTCGTCCGCCATCATGAGCGCCGCCATGACCAGCATTCTTGCCTCCCCGCTGGGCCCGGCAGCCAACCTGACGCTGTCGATACGGTTGCTCAGTTCGGCCCCCATGGCTTCGAGATGCTGTTCCTCGCCATCCATGCAGCCGAGTGTGTAGGAATAGCCGTTGATACGAAGCGTGACCTGCGCCATCGCGCCGTTCTCCTTATGTCTGTTCTGGTGTGCCCGCGGCGGATGTGCCCAGGGCGGTTGTACCCGGGGCAGGTGTACCCAGGGCGGCCCGGAGGCGGCCGATCAGCGAATCGAGGCGTTCCGCGATTTCGGGAATCGAAAGAGCGGAATCCGGACTGCGCCCGATTGACGTTGCCTCGGTCAGGGCTGCCCTCGCAAGCAGGATTTCGGCCGCCTGTGCGGTCAGGCTTTCGGCTGCCTGTGCGGCGGCGGCTTTGAATTCGACAGCCTGTGCGGCCGCGCGCTGGATTTCAGTTGCCTGCGCGGCGACGACGCGCGCGATTCTCTCCAGCGCGGCTTCCAGCCGATCTGCTGCTGCGTCCGGGTCCCGGGGATCGTCCGCCATGTCCGCCTCAATCATGTCCACTCGCTGATGCCGCTTGAAATACGCGCGGTCAACAGGTTGAACGTCAAACATGATTGTTCGTCCCGCCGTGATCGTCCATGGACTCCCCGACGCGCACGCTGCCCTGGCCCCCGGCTTGCCCGTCACACTGTTGTCCGCGCCGGGTGCGGCGCTGTCGGGCGGATGCCTGTGGTGGCGGGCGTTGATCGCTGCTGCCAGAGCAGAACACGAAAAAACAGATGCGGCCGACATTCTGGACTGCGCCGATTCGTCCGGGTTGGCACTCGGTGCGCTGCGCGGTTCGGTGTGCCGGCTGGTGCTTTGGCCGGAGGCACCGGGCTGGAACGCCGTCGCCGCCATTGCCGAACGTCAGGGTGGATTTGTCCTGCCGGCCGCTCCGGCGGCGCTGGACCTCGCGCACCGCAACGCGATTCGGCGATTGCACGCCTGGTTGCGCGATTCGGGGCCGGCCAATGCGTGACAGCGGCGCCTGCCTGCGCTAGTGACCAAATATAGTTCCCAGTGCCTCAATCATAGAAGGATCGGCAGCAATGCGCGTGACTCAGACGGTAAAAAAGATTCTCGATTGGTATGAGGGCGATAACCCCGGCGTGAAGGCCAATCTGGCCCGCATCCTGTCCACCGGTAGGCTGGGCGGCACCGGCAAGGTTGTCATTCTGCCCGTCGATCAGGGCTTTGAGCATGGCCCCGCCCGCAGCTTCGCCCCGAACCCGCCGGCCTACGACCCGCATTACCACTACCAGTTGGCCATCGATGCCGGGCTGAACGCCTATGCCGCGCCGCTGGGCATGCTGGCGCAGGGTGCCGACACGTTCGCCGGGCAGATCCCGACCATCCTGAAGTGCAACAGTTCCAACAGCTTGGCGACCAACAAGGACCAGGCTGTTACCGCCGGCGTGAAGGACGCGCTGCGTCTGGGCTGCGCCGCGATCGGGTTTACGATCTATCCGGGCAGCGAATACGCCTTCGCCCAGATGGAAGAGCTGCGCGAACTGACGCTGGAAGCGAAAGATGCCGGCCTCGCGGTTGTGACCTGGAGCTACCCGCGCGGTCCGAATTTGGATAAGGCCGCTGAAACGGCGATCGATATTTGTGCGTATGCGGCGCAGATGGCTGCCCTTATGGGTGCGAACATCATCAAGGTGAAGCCGCCGACCGCGGTTATCGGCCTGGATGCCGCGAAGAAGGCGTACGAGAAGTTCGACGGCTCCACCATGGCGAAGCGCGTCGAGCACGTCATGCAGGCGTCGTTCGCCGGCAAGCGGGTCGTCGTGTTCTCCGGTGGCGAAGCGAAGGGCCTGGACGGATTGTACGAGGAAATTCGCGGCATCCGTGATGGCGGCGCCAACGGCAGCATCATCGGGCGCAATACATTCCAGCGCCCGAGGGAAGAAGCGCTGGCGATGTTGAACACGATCATCGACATCTACCTCGGCAAGGCCTGATCCCTTGGCGAAAGGTGCGGACGGCCCGGCAGGCTGCCGGGTCTATCTGATTACCCCGCCGGCTTTCGATCCCGTGCCGTTCGCCGGTTTAATGGCGGCGGCATTGGATGCGGGCGACGTGGGGGCGGTGCAGTTACGGTTGAAGGACGTGGACGACGCCGTCTGGCTGCGTGCGATCGATGCGTTGCGTCCGGTCTGCCAGTCTCGCGGGGTGGCGTTCCTGTTGAACGACCGAGCCGATCTGGTGCGGGCGACCGGGTGCGATGGGGCGCATGTGGGCCAGGACGATATGCCGGCCAGCGAGGCCAGGAAGCTGATGGGTTCCGACCTGATGCTGGGGGTGACCTGCAAGGGTAGCCGGGACCTCGCGATGCAGGCGGGCGAGGACGGGGCGGATTACGTCGCGTTCGGGGCGTTTTATCCGTCCACTACCAAAGAGGTGACGGGGATGCTTGACCCCGAGATTTTGCAGTGGTGGTCGGAGATGATGGAACTGCCGAGCTGCGCGATCGGTGGGATTACGGCGGAGAATTGTGGGCCGCTGGTGCGGGCGGGCGCAGATTTCCTGGCCGTGGTTGGCTGTGTGTGGAACCATCCCGATGGACCGGGCGCTGGGGTAAAGGCGTTGAACGCGGCGATCCTGGTGGCGGGGATTTAATTTTACAAAACCACACTCCCGGCTGTCTGGCGTCAACATTTGGGCTTGACGTGGAAATCGTATGTCGAATCAATAGGCCTCCACCGAATCGAACGAGTGGGAAGGCAAAATGACAGAGCCAATTCGTCACGTAACGGTATGTTCGGATGATGTCTGACCGGATCGTTGGTCGAGGGGATCGCGGGCGCGTTCGCCGTCTTTATCAGCCGCTATGGCCGGTTCTTGCGCGGCAAGACGCGCGGCGGTGGCGGGCGGATGGGCGGCGGTGGCGGGCGGAGGAGCGGCGGCCAGCAGCAGGTGCTCGCCATAGGCCGTGCCTTGAGGAGC
>JANXLQ010000178.1 GCA_025355085.1 Rhodopila sp. | reverse complement strand
CCCAGAGGCTCCGCAATACGAGATCAAGAGCAACAAGACGGACCACATTGCGATGCATAAGCCTGGCGCGTTGAAGCGGCTGCACGGCTGACGGTGGTTCCGCGCCCATTTTATACGGTCGGCCACTCCACCAGATCGGTGGCTGAGCTGGCGGGCTTGCTACAGCAGGTGGAGGCCGGACTGATTGTGGACGTTCGGTCGATACCCCGGTCCCGCACCAACCCACAATTCAATGCCGAGGCGATGCCCGGGAGCCTTGCCGCATGGCAAATCGGCTATCGGCACATCCAGGCGCTCGGCGGCCTGCGCGGCCGCAGCAAGGACCGGGGGCCGTCACCGAACACCTGGTGGGAGAATTTGAGCTTCCGGCACTACGCCGACTACGCCGGGACCGATGCGTTCCGCGCCGGGCTGACCGAATTGCGCCAACTCGGGCATGAGCGAACCTGCGCCATCATGTGCGCCGAGGCGGTGTGGTGGCGGTGCCACCGGCGGATCATCGCCGACTACCTTCTGTCGGCCGGAGAGCACGTCTTTCATATCATGGGAGCGGGCAAGGTGGTGGCCGCGATTTTGAACCCGGCTGCGGTCCGGCAGCCGGACGGAACGCTGGCCTACCCAGCCGCACAGGTCGGCATGTGTGAAGCGGCATCGCGCATCTGTTAGATGGCGAGGGAGGGCATCCGCTTCAGGGTCGCGAGCCTTTTGCGTCAATCGCCATCATGTGGCGCCTGCGTCATCCGATAGAAAGTTTGTATTGATAAATTATGCAGTCCGTCCGCCGTGTTACGTTCTACGTATGATTAAGACTGTCGCCAGCAAACGCACCAGACGATTTTGCGATGGCGAAAGAGTGAAGGAATTCGAGGTTTTGGAGCGCCAGGTCCAACGAAGGCTTATTGTTTTTGCCGATGCGACCTGTATCGAAGACTTGATGCAAATGCGTTCTAATCGATTCGAGGCGTCCGGCGACGATCGCAACGGCCAATACAGCATCCAGATCAATGAACAGTGGTGGATATGTTTCCGCTTTGAAGATGGAGACGCCTGTGACGTCGAAATTATCGACACCCATCGATGTGGTTGCACCGCTGATCCAGCCCGGCGAAATTCTCGCCGGGGAGATTGCCGCCCGCAGTCTATCGATCATGCATGTGGCGCGCACGTTGGATGTGCCGACAAACCGGATGACGGAAATTGTAGCCGGACGGCGGGGCGTCACGGCTGACACCGCACTGCGTCTGGCTGCCTATCTAGGCACATCTGCCCGGTTTTGGATGAATCTTCAGGCCACTTACGATTTGGCTCTTACCCGGCAAGATCATGGGGACCGCATCGTTCAAACGATCCGGCCAGCGGCGGCATAGCAGCAGACGCCGGCCGGCAAGAGCGGAAGGCATACGAAGATGGCGAACACCAGGGATCTGACAGCAGAGGAACGGGCCGCCCTGGACGCGGTCGCCGCCATGCCCGACAGCGAGATCGACACTTTCGACATACCCGAGGTTACAGATTGGAGCGGGGCCGTATATATTGACTGTTCAGACCATTGCCGTCGTTGCGAGCGAAAGGCCACATCTACATCTCGTGATACTGGTTCGTGCAAAGATGTGGATGGTAGGCCTTCGCCTGCCATGACGGGTCAGAACATAGGGCCGTTGGTATAATCTCAGATTGCCCTCTCCTGCGTCCGCAGCACCCGCTCCCGGTGCAGATTGTACAGGCCCGCCGCCGCGACAATCGCCGCACCGGCCAGAGTGCCCCACGATGGAACCTCGCCGAACACCGCAAGCCCGGCGGCTCCGCCCCAGATCAGCATGGTGTATTCGTAGGGTGCCAACGCCGACACCGGGGCCAACCCGTAGGCGAACGTGAACACGCAGTGCGCCAGCCCGCTGGATATTCCCAGCCCGGCCAACGCCAGCCAGACTCCCGGCGCGCCGATCTGGCCGGGCGGAAACACCGCCAGCAGCAACACCCCGGCCACCGCGTGGGAGGCCATCAGCCAGAACGCCTGGCACTCCGGTGTCTCGGTTCGCGAGAGTTGCCGCGCCATGATGCGGGTCAGCGCCATGGACACGATGCCCGCCATCAGCAACGGCAGGGTGGGCGTCCATAGGTCTCCGCCGGGACGCAGCATGATCAACACGCCGGAAAAACCGAGCAGCGTGGACAGCATGCGACGCCAGCGGATGCGTTCGCCCAGCATAGGGATCGCCAGCAAGGTCATGATCAGCGGCGCGGTGAAACCCAACGCGTAGGTGTCGGCCAACTGCATGTGCTGCCACGACAAATACCACGCGAAGGAGGTGAACGAGGACAGCCCGGCGCGCAGGAACACCATTTGCCATCGCACCGGTTTCAGGCGCCGCCACCCTCCGGCCCGGGTCCGCGTGGCGGTGACGGCCACGATCGCCGCCGCCCCGAATACCCCGCGCCACAGCAGGACCCACGCCACTCCGGCGGACAGGATTGCCCATTTTGCCGCCGCATCGCCGACGGAAAGGACCAGATAGGCCAGTGCCACCAGCCCGATCCCTCGGACTGTATCAGCCGCGTTGTCCGTCAGCGCCCTGCCGAACACCACGGAGCGAGCCATCGCCACGCCGTTTCTCCTGGTTGTTACCTATCACTTGCGGCCAAAGCGGCGGTAAGGCAATCACCCGGCATGGACCCTGCCGAATACGCCCTGATGGACGCCGCCGAGGACCGTATGTGGTGGTATCGCGCCCTCCATGCCCGGTTGTGCGACTCGCTGACCGGCATGGAGGGACGGATACTGGACGCGGGGTGCGGCACGGGCGGGTTCCTGGCGGTTCTGCGCGCCCGCCGGCCGGATTTGAACGCCTTTGGCATTGAGTGGGACTCGCAGGCTGCATCCCGGGCGCAGGGCAAATCCGCGGCGTCGATCGCCCGAGGCAGCGTCAACGCCCTGCCGTTCGCCGATGGCAGCTTCGATGCTGTCGTGTCCGCCGACGTGCTTTGCCACGCGGCGGTGGACCCAGCGGCCGCATCGATGGAGCTTAAGCGCGTGCTGCGGCCGGGTGGGCGGCTGGTGCTGAACATGCCCGCATATCAGTGGATGCTGTCGGCGCACGACCGCCGGGTGCATAATGTCCGCCGCCTCACCGCGCCAGCCACCGCCGCGATCCTCCGGAACGCCGGCTTCAAAAATATCCGTGCCCGCTATTGGAATGGGTTGCTGCTGCCGCTGATGATCTTGCAGCGAAAAATTCTGGCCCGTGGCGACGCTGTGTCCGATGTTGCCCCGTTTCCGCCATGGCTCAATGCTATCCTGCATGGCATGACGGAATTCGAACGGCGCCTGCCCTTCCCGCTTCCCGCCGGCGGTTCGGTGCTGGCCATAGCAGAGAAACCATGAACGACACGGTCACCTTGGTCCAAACGACCCACTCCCCGCCGCAGCCCGGACGGGTTGGCCTGTCCATCGTCGTCCCGGTGTATCGCGGCGCCGCGACCATCGGACGGCTGGTCGATGCCCTGTCGGACCTGGACCCGGAGGGTGGGCTGGAGATCGTGCTGGTCAACGACGGCAGTCCCGACAACTCCGGCGACGTATGCCGAGCGCTGCTGGCTACTGCTCGGGTGCCGGTGGTGTATATCGAACATGCCAGGAACTATGGCGAGCACAACGCGGTGATGACCGGACTGCGCCATGTCAGCGGCGATTTCGTCATCACCATGGACGACGACCTGCAAAACCCGTCGGAGGAAGTGGTCAAACTGTATGACCATGCCCGTTTGGGCGGCTGGGATGTGGTCTATACCCGGTATGGGGTGAAGCAGCACGACGGCTGGCGCAACCTCGGCAGCCGGTTCGCCAACGCGGTCGCCGATCAGGTGCTGGACAAGCCGAAGGGGCTGTACCTGTCATCCTTCCGCTGCATGTCGGCGATGGTGGTGCAGGCGGTCACGCGGTACAGCGGCCCCTATCCCTATATCGACGGCCTGATCATGCAGATCACTCAGCGCATCGACAGCATAGAGGTGAGCCATCTGCCGCGTGCCGAAGGCCGATCCAACTACACGCTGGTCCGGCTGGTCCGGCTTTGGCTAAATCTGGCCACCAGCTTTTCCCTCGCCCCCCTGCGGCTGGCGATTTTCGCCGGGCTCGGTTTATCGGTTTTGGGTGCCATTGGCGCCGTGGCGACAATCGGCGAGGCGCTGTTCAGGCACAACACACCATCCGGCTGGGCGTCCACCATGGTGGTGCTGCTGCTGGTGGGCGGCGTGCAATCGATGATCCTGGGCGTGCTGGGTGAGTATGTCGGGCGCACGTTTTTGTCAGCCAACGGCAAGCCGCAAGGCACCATCCGCAGCATCCAGCGCAATACGGACCCGACATGAACATGTATTGGATGGTGCTGGCGGCCGCGATCGTCACCAGCATGGCGGGGCAAACCCTGCTGAAGGCCGGGGCCGGAGCACCCGATTTCATCGCCCAACTCTTTGACCCGAGGACAATGGTTGGGCTGTGCCTGTACGGCGGCGCGGCGTTGCTGTATATCGTCGCTCTGCGGCGCATACCGATGTCGGTCGCCCTTCCCTGCACCGCGATTTCCTATGTCGCGGCGGCGCTGATCGGGCATTTTGGGTTTGCCGAACCGCTGGGCGCGATGCACCTCGCGGCGCTGGCGCTGATTTCCGCCGGTGTGGTGATGCTCGCGCTGGCGTGACATCCGTCACGGCTCGGGTCGTCCGCGCCGCTTGTTCGGGCACACTGTTACGGACGGGCGGAAGCACGACCGGGGAACGGGCGTATCAGCGCGGTGCGAACGCCCCATAGACCCGAGAACTCGGGGCAAAAGCCCCATACGCCGCGTCGTTGCTGAAGCGGTTGCCGGCCGTCACATCGCGATATGCCGTCTTTCCGGCGGTCGCCGGCCGCGTGTCACCGTTCTGCCATCGTGCCATCACCAGCACCCGATAGGCATCGCCCAGTGCCGGCGTTGCCGAGTGATAAGCGCCGATGGCCGGCGCCCAGTCCCTGGAACCGGCATAAAGCGAGTTGAGGAAGCGGGCCGCATAGTTGGCGTTGCCGCGGGGATCGAACGCATCTTCTACCGACGCGAAGGCATCGGAGTGGAACATCAGGTTGACCTGCAGGCACCCGACATCGATCGATCGGACGCCCCTGGCCTGAAGCGCCTTGACGGCGGCGATAGCCTGTTGGGCGGTGTCGAAGTAGTGCCCCTCGCCCTCGGCATTCAGCGTCCAGGGCCAGGGACGCAGGTGGCCGGAGGTGGTATCGAACCGGCCGGTTTCGGTCACGCCGATCGCATTCAACAGGCGCGGCGGCAGGCGATGGACATATTCGGCGGTCGTAATCGCGGTTTCACACAGAGTTGCCGGATCGGCCGCAACGGTCTGGCGGGCGACGGTCTGGCGGGCGACGGTCTGGGCCGCAACGGGGGCGGCAACAGCCCACAGCAGCGAAAAAAAGGCCAGCGAGCGCATGCGGCAGTTTACACACGAAACAGTGTGGGATGCCAGAACAATTGGTTTACGGGGTTCTGCTATTATCCCGATAAAATAATGGTTCCCCTCATTTTTGGCGGGTGGTTTCGATTATCCCTGTGTGTTGCCCGCGTGCGCCATCGGCCTTGGTGCCGAGATTGTCACGCTCCCCTTCTGATGATGGCGTGCCACGCGGTCGTGATCCCGCACGCGAGAGGTTTGCGATAACACCTTAGGCGACGAAACAGGCGTCGGTCCTCCCACTTGTTGGCACCTCTTGCGATGGAAATGATCCAGGATGTCTGAAAGCCGGCCGCACTCAGCGGAAGCACGCATTGCGTCGGGGGTCGCGGGTAGCCGTGGCGCCGGGACGGATGGCGGACCGGGCAACCGGGTCAGCTTCGACGACCTGGCCCGTGTGCCGGCGCAACGGCTGGCTCAACTGCTGCTGGAACGCGCGGCAGAGGACCCGACACTGCTGGACCGCCTCTATGAAACCGTCGATTTCCGGAAAGACGTCCGCTCGGTGCCACCACCGGCCATCATCGGCGAAAGTGCCGGCATGCGCCGTGTCGCAGCCCTGGTCCGGCGGTTCGAGCAAACCGAGGAACCGGTATTGATCACCGGCGAAAGCGGCACCGGCAAGGAATTACTGGCGCGCGCCATCCATGATGGCTCCCGCCGGGCGCATGGGGCGTTCGTGGCGGTGAATTGCGCGGCGATCCCGCCGGGGTTGGTGGCCTCGGAGCTGTTCGGTTACGAGAAAGGGGCGTTCACCGGGGCGGCGGCCCGCAGCGTCGGCCAGATCGAATATGCCAATGGCGGCACGCTGTTTCTGGACGAAATTGGCGACATGCCGATCGATCTTCAGGGGCATTTGTTGCGATTCCTGCAAGAAGGCCAGATCCGGCGGGTCGGCGGGCGGGAGACCATCGGCCTGGATGTCCGGATCGTATCCGCCACCAACGTCCGCCTGAGCCAGGCGATCGCCGAGGGCCGGTTCCGTGAGGACCTGTTCTACCGGTTGAACGTGCTGACCCTGCCGGTGCCGCCGCTGCGGGAGCGGCCGGAGGATATCACGCCCCTCGCATATCACTTCCTGCGGGTGGCGGAGCGCGATTTCAACCGCGATGTCGCCGGGTTTTCGCCTGACGCGATGGCGGCCCTGCGGCGGTATCGCTGGCCGGGCAATGTCCGGGAACTGATGTCGGTGGTGCGACGGGCGGTGGTGATCGGCGACGGTCCGATGATCGACACGGCATCCCTGATCGGACTGGAAGACGCCCCGGCGCCGGCACCGTTGCCGGCCACGCCGAAACCCGGATCACCCGAAGAGCGCTCGGTACTTCTGGAGACGCTGGAGCGGATGGGCGAGAACATCACGTCCACCGCCGATGCACTCAGCGTGTCGCGCGTGACACTGTACCGCATGCTGCGCCGCCATGGTGTGGTTCTGAAACGTGGTCTGGCGGGGGCGCCGGTCGCTCGGCGGGTTCAACACGCTTTGGGTTAGGTGACGCCCGACAATAAGCGCATCGGCTGTCAGGCGCCTCATTTCGATAGGGGGCGGCTTGTCCGGGCCATCTGTTCCCGCGACAGGTGGCCCGGACGCGTGTCCAGTCTAAACAACAAGACGGGCCATGACGATGGGGAAACGGCGCATACCCGATGCGGTCATATTTGGGCGCCGCCTTAGTCCACACCTGTTGCCCCCGCGACGATGAAGGCAGGGCGTTCCTGCGCCCGTTGGTTCGGCCCTAACGTCGCATATCCGCATCGATGATGCGTAGGATGTCCGGCAGCGACGCGGACATATCCGATATGAAACCATCGGAGCAGCGCGCCAGAGTCCACCCCGGACCACATCGGATAATTAGCCAGGACGCCTGATCCCGGTTAGTTTCGAACACGCCGCAGATGACATTGGCCCCGGCGATGTTCCACGGCCGCACCCCGAGGTCCAAAACCGTGTCGATGCCGGCGGCGGCAGCGCCGTCCAGCCACGCCGACAGTATTTTCTGATCCGCACTGTCGAGGCCGTCGATCGTGCCGGCCTGCGGCTCCGGGGTTTCTGTTCCCCAACTTTCTACGAAACGAATATTCCGTTCCGCCGTCCGGGTCATGCTACCGGGCATGGCGACTGCGATCCTCCATCGGCTTCAGCTTTCCGCACTGGGGCGTTCATGAACTATCTGGCCCGGACGAGGCGTCGGCGCGCCTAACCCGCGGCCCCGAGCGGAGGCGGGGAAGCGCGGCGCCGGTTACGCGGCGCCGCTCTCATTTTATTATTTAATGACCGCGCCCCCATTGCTATTAAGCAGATAGGAAAAACCAATGCTTGGATTCACGAACTGACCAATATACTGGTTGTAGAATTGATAGACTTCGGCGACGCCCAACTTCGGCACGTACACCACATCGTATGGTGCCAACCGGATATCCGCGTTCGCATCGCGCCCCTGACGCAGCGCCTTCCAACTCGTGGACAGGAATTGTGGCTTGTCGCCGGGGCCTCGGCGGATTACGAACACAGACGAGTCGTCGCTGCTGAGCTTTGTGCCACCCGCGCGCGCGATCGCCTGCGACAAGGTCAACGTCGGACCGACCGTCACGAACTCACCCGGTGTGGTCACTTCGCCACCGACATAAACGCGGGTCGGCGCGAAGGATTTCACCACAACCGACAACCTGGGATTACGCAGATCGCGCCCATAAACCGTGCGCAGCGAACCGGCGAGGTCTGCCGGGGTCCGGCCATAGGCGACCTCATCCGGCACGGCGGTGGTGGAAATGTGGCCATCCGGGCGAACCGTCACTTCCTCATTCAGCTCCGGATTGAGCATCAGCCGCACTTCGAGCACATCGCCGACCTGGATGCGATATGCGGGCAGGGTGGCGGTGAAGGTCGATTCCGCTGGCTCCATCGGTGCGGGCGGCATTTGGGGAACCGTCGAACAGGCCGCCAGCGCGACTGCCCCCGCCAGAACAGCGCCAACCGGAACGACTGCCCGATAGTGCGGCACAGACCGGCCGGCTGCATTACGTTTGAGGACCATGGGAATGGCTTCTCCACTCATGTTGTTGAACCCTTATCGGAATGGTCAGCGAAGTTTCTGGGGTCGGCGGAAGGCGGTTGTCCTGAAATGTGTAATCTTGTCTCGTCGAAAAAAGCCGATCGCCAGGATTGCGAAAGCGACCGCCCTAAATCTGTGTCAGCAAGTTGCGTGCCACCGGTAAAATGCGGATTTCGGCGGGTCTGCCCGGCAGGGTTTACGTAACAGTGGCGTCAAGTGTTGCGTTCTGTGTCTGGTCCGGAACGACCTTGCTACAATCGTCCGGAATGGTCTCAACGGTCCCGCCTTACCGTTGCGGATAGGCGGGCGCGTAGCCGGAATTGCGCCTGTCGGATTGTGGGATGACGGATTGTGGTGTGGCGGTGTCTGACCTGATGCCGGCAAGGTCGTTCAGGGCGATGTCGATGTAGCGGCGGCTTAGCGGAACGTCATTGGCACTTAACGCCTCCAGCGCCCTGGCGACGTCGGCGGCGCCGTTGCCGACGGTGGGTGGGTCGTCGCCAGCCGTTTCGACCGGGCGGAACACAAGCTGCAACTGGGCTTCCTGCAACAGCCGGCGCGCATCGTCGATCCGGCCGTTGACCAGCGCGGTGCGGGCCGCCGTCAGCCTGGGTGTGGATGGCGAGGCGACCCGGCGTGGCCGTGGTTGGGATGCCGGCGGTGCGTCCGCCTGCTGGACCGATCCGGGTTCCGAGGGTTGTTGCCGCAACCGGGCGAGGACCGACTTTGTCTCGCTCGTATCCGGACGCGCCGATATGTCGGACCGTGCGAGGACTTCGGGAGGTGCGACGGATTCTGGACGTGTGACAATTTCTGGACGTTGGGGCACGTCTGTGCGGGCCACGGTTTCGGGACGCGCCGGCACCGGCAGAGTCGGCAGTTTCACCGGGGCCGGTTTCTGCACCACCGATTTCAAAGGTTCTTGCGATCTCGGAGGTTCCGGCTTTGTCGTTTCTGGGTCGGGCGGGGCCGGTTTGGCTGGTTCGGCCTGGACGGTTATCGTTTTCTGGGCCGGAGTTGGCGCGCGATCTTCCCGCTGCTGCGGTGACAGAAAAATCGGCGCGGAGGCGTCGGGAATGAGGATGGCCGGCGCCGAAACTACCGGTGCCGAACTGGACGGCGGCAGACTGGACGGCGGCAGACTGGACAGTGGCAGACCGGACGGCGGCAGAATGGACGGTGCCGGACTGGACGGTGCCGGACTGGACGGTGCCGGACTGGCCCCTGCCGGACTGGCCCCTGCCGGACTGGCCGATAGTGAATTGACGGGCTTGTCCGCAGTTTGGGTGGCTGGCGGCTTCAGGTCTATCCTAACGGGATCGGACACGACCGGGCCTAACGCGACCGGACCGAGCGCGACAGGGGCGGGCACGATAGTTGCTGCCACGACAGAAGGAGCAACGACCGGCACTGGCGGGGGAAGGGGCGCCGGCGGCACTGGCGCGACAGGAGCCAAAATAGTTGATGGCGTCGAGACCCGGGCCTCCGGAAGGGCCGGTGGAGATACCTGCGGCGGAGCAGACTGCCGGGCGTTCAGTTCGCTTTCCAGTCGCGCCACCTGTTGCTGCAACTGGGCCATACGTTCCACAACAGCATCGTTATCCGGGCTGATCGGACGATCCTCGGCGGGGCTTTCGAACAACGCATCCCATTGCTCCCGCGCCTGATGGACATAAACCGCCGGCTGGCCGAGGAACGCGAGGGTGAAAAGACCCAGGCCCGTTATCGCCGCCACGGCTGGCAGGGCGAAGCGCATCCAAATCCTCACTATTGGGTCGTCGCATCAGTCATGCGGCCGGCACGGGTTTTATACAATTAACGTGGCCGTGATCATTCCCGCCGCATCGCGATTGTCTCCTGTTTCGGGTTACGTAAGGCATAACGCAATCGATCCATCACCGTCTCGTCATTCGCCTTGCGCATCTCCCCGCCGGGACTCAGTTATTTAAGCAGTCTGTCTTGTCGCTGCCTGGTCAGTCGCTACCCCACTGGCGAGGTGTAGGTTCCGGACTACACGCCGATTGTTTTGAAAAATCAGGAGAGTTCGTCCATGCCGCAGGAATTTCACGACCAACTCATTTTGTTCCTGCCGAAAATGCGCGTGTGGGCATTGGCCTTAACCCGCAACCGCGCCGCGGCTGAGGATCTAACGCAGGATGTCGCTACCAAGGTGCTGGTCGCACAAAATTGCTTTGTGCCGGGAACAAATTTCTCGGCCTGGGTCCATCGGATCATGATCAATCATTTCATCAGCGGGCTGCGGAGTAAGCGCGAATTCACCTACATGGACGATATCCCGGAAATCCCGGTTGCGTCCGGGCATGAGGATCGGGCCGCATTGCAGGAACTCGGTTGGGCGCTGGATCGGTTGCCACGCGATCAGCGCGAGGCGTTGTCGTTGATCGTGTTACAAGAAAAGTCATACGAGGATGCCGCCGAACAAACAGGTTGCGCGATCGGCACATTAAAGAGCCGTGTTCATCGTGCCCGACTTCAATTGCGCGCCTTCCTTGACGGCGAGGTGACGAAAATAGCGGCTTGAGCGGGTCGAATGGGCGTTGGATCAGCGCCCATTCGACCCGCCGGCCGTGGCTGGTCTTTCCCGTTTGATCGGCGTCCGCGGGGGCTTGATTCCGATTCTGTCCTGCGGCGGGGTCGATCGTAGCGGCAGGCAGGGCAAGTAATTCCAATTCAGGTTGGCCCTGACACACGCTCCGTGTCATGGCTCAGTGCCGCTGATCGCGGCATCTTGCTGGAAAATTTGGTCCGGACGAGCCGGTCCATGACGGTGAGGATCAGGTACGGACCGTAACGAGCCCCGGATCGCACACGGACAGACACTGTCTAATACCAACAGCCTTATATCTTAACCGTTCTGCCCATTGCCGTCATTACGGGCGCAGGGCCGCATCGGCGCCTCGCGATGCTGGTTCGGACAAAGACGTGGGTGGCAGGCCTTCGCCTGCCATGACGGGTCAAAACACAGGGCCGTCGATATAATTTCAACCAGCGCGAAACAGGATTACGCCGAACAATCCGGCGCTGTCCTGCCACATGTGCTGCATCTCCCAGCCCGCATCACCGGCGATAGCGACAAGTCTATCCTGTGTATGCTTGTAGCTGTTCTCCGTATGGATGGACTCTCCCTCACGGAATGACACATCCTGACCGCCCAGGGTTACGACCTGATCCCTGGTGGAAATCAGATGCATCTCTATCCGGCTTTCGCGATCGTTCCACACCGCCTCGTGCCGAAAACGGCTTAGGTCGAAATTGGCGCCCGCCTCCCGGTTCAGCCGCTGCAATACATTCAGATTGAAAGCGGCGGTAACCCCGGCGGAATCGTTATAGGCCGGCAACAGGATATTCGGGCTCTTGCGCAGATCCGCACCCAGTAGGAACCATGAACCCGAACCGAGCGACAATCGCGCCGCGGCAAGAAACCGTGTGGCGGAGGCGGGATCGAGGTTGCCGATCGTCGAACCCGGGAAAAACCCCATGCGCGGTCCCTCGGGCAACGGCAACGACAAGGGTTGCATGAAGTCCGCGACCACTGGCAGGACGGTCAGGTTCGGATGCGTCGATGCCATACGCGCGCGCATGTCGGTCAATGCCTGTCCCGCCACGTCGATCGATACATAGGTTGTGAACGGCGAGTCCTCACGGTCCAGCAGAATGCGGGCTTTTGTTTCGTCGCTGCCGCCGAATTCGACCAGCACCGCGTCACGGAACCCGTCCGGCACCAAAGAGCCGGCGAGCGACGACAGCAAAGCGGTTTCTGTTCTTGTCAGGTAATATTCTGGTAACCTGGTGATCTCATAAAACAGCCGGCAGCCTTCGTCGTCGTAGAACAGCATGGCCGGCAGCGTCTTGGGTGACGCCATCAGTCCTGCAAGCGCTGGTTCAAGAACATCCGTCCGCGAAGATTGCGGGACAAATTCAGTATCGTTTGGCACGTTGGCCCTCCGTTTATAGGTCTTTTGCCAGACGAAGGCCGCTGAACTGCCATCGCTTGTCAGGATGAAAGAAATTCCGGTACGTCGGACGGGTATGGCCATGTGGCGTCGCCACCGAGCCGCCGCGCAGGACCATTTGGTTGATCATGAATTTTCCGTTGTATTCGCCGATCGCCCCTGGCGCCGCTTTGTAACCCGGATAGGGACGATAGGCGGTTTCGGTCCACTGCCAAACCGAACCGGTCATTTCGTAAATGGATGGATTGTTCCGTGCTGCTTCCCACTCGGCTTCCCCGGGCAACCGAGCGTTGCTCCAGCGGGCGAATGCGTCGGCTTCGTACCAGCTTATGTGACGGACTGGGGCATCGGGCACCAGCGGCAGGCGGCCGCCAAGCCCCATCTGGAACCAGGCGCCATCCTGTTCCTGCCAGTACAACGGCGCTGACCAACCCGCTTCCCGCACGGCCGCCCATCCGTCGGACATCCATAACGACGGCGTTCGGTATCCGTTATCCTGGATAAAATCGGCCCACTCGCGGTTGCGCACCAGATGGGAGGCAATGGCGTGGGGATGAAGATAGACCCGATGAGCCGGTGTTTCGTTATCGAAGCAAAATCCGGGTGCGGCGTGGCCGATGCGGTGGAGGCCATCGGGACGCGGGACGAAAGTTGTTTCGCCGGCGTGACCGCGTGGTTCGTGCCAGCCGGCGATCATCGCCGGATAAAGCGGATTCCCCGAAAAGGCGTGCAGCATGTCGGTCACCAGCAGTTCCAGATGCTGCTGCTCGTGATACAGGCCGAGTTCGATCACCTCCTGAACTTCTTGCGGGAAATCCGGTATGGCCCGCAGCATCGCGGCATCGACGTGGCGGCGGTAGCCGGTCACCCTTGCCGCGGACGGCCGGGTGAGCAGCCCCCGCGACGGACGCGGATGGCGCGGTCCCACCGCCTCATAATACGAGTTGAACAGGAACACGAATGCAGGGTCGAACACCTGATAACCCGCGACGTGCGGCACCAGCACGAATTGTTCGAAAAACCACGTCGTGTGTGCCCTGTGCCATTTTGCCGGGCTGGCATCGGGCATCGACTGGACACACTGATCCTCTTCCGTCAGTTCCGCCGCCAGGGCCTCGGTGGCGTAACGCACGTCCTGGAACCTGTCGCCAAGGCCGTCCGCCCGCGAAAGTTCCTGATACAGTTCAATATGATCCATTCGTGTCCTCCGGAGAACTTTCAACGCGAGCAGCGAGAAACCGATTCGGTCCAATCGTACATTTTCTTGTCATTCCACGGCCTGTAAACCTCTGTCGTTCCAGCATGGGCAAACACACTTTAGAACGGCCGGGCGCAAGGTCAAAAACCGCATGGCCCAACCTGCGTTAACTTCTGACATGGCAAATCCCAGACCGACCTGGCGCGGCCACCTTCGCCTGGCGTTGGTGTCCTGCCCTATCGCCCTTTACAGCGTGGTCCGCGGCAGCAGCGGTCTGCATTTCCATCTGATCAATCCGAAGACCGGGCACCGCATCCGCATGGTGTCGCAGGACGGCGATGCCGGGCAGGGCGTTTTCGTGGTGTTGCGCGATGCGATTCGGAAGGCTCGCACTGCCGCCATGTCGCGTGTAGTCATCGCGCGGCGGGAACGGGCGGTCGCGATCATCCCGTCCGGCAAGGGTCTGGTCTGCCACACGCTGCATGAACCGGCGGACCTCGGGGATGCCAGGGCCGTATTCGCAGCAGTCGAGGATACGAAACCCGGCAGCGACATGGTGGCACTGGTCACGCAGTTGATCGAGCGTCAAAACGGCACATTCCATCCCGACGATACGCAGGATCGCTATGAAGCAAAGATGCGTGAGGTTATCGAGGCTAAACTGAAGGGCGAAGGCATCGCGCCGGAGGAAACAGCCGAACCTGACCATGGCAACGTGATCGATTTGATGGCGGCGTTTAAGGCGAGTCCGGGCGGCGGGGAAACGCCGGCGCCGAAAAAGCGCACCAGGAAACGGGCGTCCTGAACACAACCAGCCGGCGTCACCGGTCGTTCTCGTTATGGCGTGCGGGGCCGGGGTTGGTTCCATGGGCATCAGCTAGGGCGGAAGCGATGTTTATCTTCGCCGTCATGATCAGGTTAGGTGCCCGGCCGGTTAGGGCGTTTCGCGGTCAACTGGGACCGTGGGCGCTTTGTGAAACGGGTCCGGCCGGTGGATTTCGCCCCCGGTTATCCCGAGACGAGGGACCGCGCGCCCGCGATTTGCGTCGCGTGGCCGGCCATTGTCCGGAATGCAAGTGGGATAATCGGCATCGTCGGCTGCTGACCGCTCTTCCGATTTCACGCAGAGGTCGCTGAGCGTGGCGCAGAGGACGCAGAGAAGATTTTTTGGCGGCCTTCGGCCAGAAGCGGACTCGTCAGAGCGACCCGGGTCAGGATTGTTGCACTGCGGGACAGACGGCAAATCGGCCGAATGGCGCGAAAATCTCCCCTGCGGCCTCTGCGCGCCGCTCCGCGAGTTCTGCGTGAAATCTGTTGCTTGTCATAATAATTTACTTATCGGTTAATCCGCCGTTAATTAAAGCCTGCGATATCGCCGGTTACCTGCGCCATTGGACCCGATCGTTCGATGAGGCTGATCGGGTCCAATGGCGCGGCATTTTCTTGCTGCGCGGCGTGCTGATCTGGACGCGACAGAACCCATTGGCATCGCCATAAAAACACCCGGTGATCCCAGGCTGTGCCGGCGGTCGTACGCCGAGCGGTAAGCCTATAAGCTGGCATGGATCGGCGGCGTGCTGGAAGGGCGCCTTGCGTCATCGTGACGAAGCCGATGATACTGCGGACAGAAACGCCACAAGGGAAATAGCCGGAATGAAGCCGCTAATCAGGCTGATCGCTGCGATCGCCACGGTATGGTGCGCCAGTGCGGCGCGCGCCCAAACCATGGAGAAGCTGAACACCTACGTGGTCAAAAACCTGCTGGCATCGCCGCATTTCGTGGCGTTGGAAAACGGCTACTGGGCCGAACAGGGCCTGGACGTGCAGATGAAACTGGCCGGCAGCGGACGGATCGTGGTGCAGGCGTTGCAGGCGGGCGATGCGCAACTGGGACACGTCGCGATCAGCGGTACGTTGCCGGTCGCGCGGGCCGGCGGCGACAAACTGATTAGCGTGATGCCCTACTACAACGATCCCGGGTACATGGGACGCGCTGCAGCCTTCGCGATCGTCGGCCGCCGAGACCGCGGTATCGACCCCGCCAACCCATCCTCTCTGCTCGGTAAAAAGATCGGCTTCACCGCGGGTACTGACGAATATTACATGAAACAGTGGTTTCGGCGGGAAAAACTGGACATTACCAAGAGCACAACCGTCAGCGTCATGCCGGAAGACATGCCCGTAACGGTGTCGCAAGGCTTGGTGGACGCGGTCGTGCCCTGGGAACCCTACGCATCCCAGGTGGTGCGGGAACTGGGGGCGAACGCGGCGATCATGAGCCGGGGCGAAGCCGGCCTGATCTCTGACAACGTCGGAATCGTTGGTAAAGAAGACTGGATCAAGGCGCATCCGGATATTGTTGAGAAATTTGCTGTCGGTATTGCCATGGCAACAAAATTCATCCGCGAAAACCCCCATGAGACCGCCGAAATTGTTGCTCGAACGCTCGACGGCCTGAACATCGGCGATGCGGAAGAAGGTCTGAAACACATGGTGTGGGACCCGAGGATTTCGGTCTGCACAATAGAAGGCAGCATTCGCAGTGGAAACGGAATGGTACGGAATGGCCAGATCAAAATGGACCGGTCGTTCGTTGCGGCCGATTTTTACGATATGACAGTCTATGACCGGGTGACCGCGAAATACCCCGAACTGTTTGCGGGATTGCCGCCCATGCCGGCCAAATTGGAAGACTGTCAGGGTAAGCTGGACTGAAATGGGCGATAAAATAGAGGTATCCGGATTCCGTCATTTCTTCCAGACGGAAGGCGGACCGGTGCAGGCCACCGGAACGATCGACCTGTCCATAAAGGCCGGCGAGTTCGTTACGTTGGTCGGACCCAGCGGCTGCGGCAAAACAACACTGTTGAAAGCCATCGCCGGATTTCTGACACCGTCCGAGGGCAGGATCCTGTGCGACGGCAAACCAGTACGCGGCCCCGGACGGGACCGGGGCGTGGTATTCCAGGAACTCGCGATCCTGCCCTGGCGCACCGTGCGACGGAACATCGCGCACGGACTGGAAATCGCCGGCGCACCGAAAGCCGAACGGGAGGCAACTGTCGCCCGCCTGATCGGACTGATGGGGCTGGGCGGGTTCGAAGACCGGTATCCGCACGAACTGTCGGGCGGAATGCGGCAACGGGTCGCGGTGGCCCGCACATGGGCGGCCGATCCTGAAGTCATCCTGATGAACGAACCCTTCGCCGCCGTCGATGCGATGACACGGCTGACATTGCAGGAAGAACTCGGTCGGCTGTGCGCGGCAACCCGTAAGACGGTGTTTTTCATTACGCATTCTGTGGAGGAAGCGGTCTTCCTTGCCGATCGTGTGCTGGTGATGACCAAACGGCCGGGCACGATCAAGGCAGTGCTGAATGTGCCGCGTTCGACCGCGGGCGGTCGCGACTGGGACAGTTTCACCTCCGACCCCGGGATGCAGAAGATCGCAGGTGAGGTCATGCACCTGGTGCATGCGGAGCGTGTTTAGATGAAGCCGCTACATGCGGAGCGTGTTTAGATGAAGCCGCTGCGCGGGTTGTTGCCGTTCGCCGTGCTGATTGCCGTGTGGTGGGGGATCAAGATCGGTGCCGAAGTGCCGGACAAACTGCTGGCGACACCGCAAGCGGTGTGGACAAGCTTCGTGGGCCTCGTCTCGCATGGCATCCTGGCCGAATATGCCAGCGCGAGCCTGCGTATGATCGGGACGGCGGCGGTGATTTCGTTTCTGGCCGGGGTGCCGCTGGGCTTCGCCGTCGGCACCAATCGGTACGCAGCGCGCGCTCTGGAGGGAACATTGAGGTTCCTGCAGGGAATCTCCGGGATCGCGTGGTTGCCGCTGGCGATCCTGTGGTTCGGATTCAGCCAGACAACGACTTTGACGATCGTGATCTACACCCTGATCGTGCCGATTATTTTCAACACCATGACCGGTGTGCGGGCGATCCCCGAAAACTATACGCTGGCCATGCAATCGCTGGGAGCCGGACGGTTGCGTATCGTTCGCGACGTGTATCTGCCGGGCGCACTGCCCAGCATCGTTGTCGGCATGCGACTGGGCATGGGATACGGCTGGCGCGCCCTGATCGCGTCGGAAATGCTGGTGCGTCAGGGCGGCCTGGGCGACCTTATTTTCGGCGCCCGCACCTTCGGACAAATCGACCGGATCATGGTCGGCATGGTGGTGATCGGCACGCTGTATATTGTGGTGGACCGTTTGCTGGTGCAACCGGTGGAAACCTTGACCGTGGCTCGCTGGGGCGTGCTGCGGCGATGATGCAGCGTTGGATTTGGCGTCTTCTGCCGCTGACCCCCGCCGCCTTGGCGCTGCTGGCGTGGTGGGCATGGTTCGCGCTGGACCGGCCGCCGCCGTCGGTGATGCCGCCGGCGATCGACGTCGTTGTGACAATGGCGAACCTCGCGTTTGGCGGCCGCCTGCCCGGCGACATCCTTGCCAGCATGGCGCGTTTATTAAGCGGATCGCTCTTCGGAATCGTTACCGGAATGGCGGCCGGCTTCGTCGCGGGATTGAACCGCCCCATCGCCAATTTCATGAATCCGCTGGTGGTGTTTTTCAATGCGATCTCCGGCATCGTCTGGTTGCCGCTGGTGATCGGCTGGCTGGGCATCGGCAGTCCGTTGGCGATTTTTCTTATCTGGAACACGGTGTTTTTCATCATCTTCCAAAATACCGTGCTGGGCGTGCAACTGGTGCCGGAGGTCCTGGAACTCAGCGTCCAAAGCCTGGGCGGCAGCCGCTGGGAAACGATCCGATCGGTTACCCTTCCCGGCGCCCTGCCCTACATCTTGTCTGGTATCCGGTCGGGACTGGGCTTCGGTTGGCGGGCCTTGATCGCGGCGGAACTGGTCGGTGCGACAACCGGATTGGGACAATTGATTTTCAGCGGGGCCGAGTATCACCGCGCCGACATCATCGTTGGCGGCTGCCTGCTGATCGGGGCGATCGCGATGGCGATGGATCGGTGGCTGCTGCTGCCGATCGAAAAGCGCACCGTGATCCGTTGGGGTTTAGTCACGTCCGGACAGGGGCGCTAGACGATGCGCGCGGCTCGATTTCGCTTATTGGCCGGGTTGGTCCTGATCGGGCTGATCCTGTTCGGGCAAACGCTGTTGGGGGCGGCAACCGCGAGCCGGCGTCTGGACCCGGCTCTGCGTAGCCCGAGCGGGCCGGTGAACGTCGTGGTGGTGATGGATTTCACCCCGGAACGGTTTCATACCGAACGGCTATCGGCCTACGGTGTGTTCGCAGGCCGGGACAAGACGGTGAACCGGGTGCGGCTGCGGATGGTCTCGCCGGAGAATCTCCAGCGGCTGTCCGGGCTGGTGTGGGTATCGTCAATCGAACCGGCGCGGTGAAACAGGACGTTCGATCGCTGGCGGGGATCAGGGCGTCGCTACAAACAACTGCCGCGTCGCATAGGAAATCCACACTCGCCGGCTGGCTACCCAGTCCGCCCCCAGCAGCATATCGACGATCGGCGTCAGGCGGATCGGTGCCACCCAGATAACCGGCGCATCGATCGTCTGGCCGCCCACCTGCAGCGAGCGGAAAATATGCCGGTGCATCGTCACCGTCCGTGGCCCCAGGCCGCTGACCTGATCGGCGGGATCGCCTTCCAGACTGGATTGTCGAAGCCCGGTCCGAAATATCCCCGGCGCCGCCAAAAGGCTGGCGCTGGCCCCGGTGTCCAGCAGCGCGCGTAGCGGTGTGCCGTCCAACGTGACCGGCACGACCATCGCGTTCCCGGCCGGAGTCGTTACCGGCACAGCGGCATAAGTGCCGCTCCATGGCAGGAACCGCCCGGAGCAGGATCGCACCTGCAACAGAGTCAGGCGGTGGGCCGCCACGTCGATGTCAAGATCGAACAGCGACAGGAAATCCCGGCCAAGCAGGCCGTCGATGACCCGGTTTCCGGCGCGGGTGTGGGGCAGGATACCGACCGTGAGGCTGGTGTCATGGTGTACCGTGCGGCGGACCAGGTTGATGCCGCCCAGTGTCAGGGTGCGTGGATTGGCGTTCGGACGATTCTCTATGCCGCCGATCCCGCGCATTGCCGTGCCGGCCCATTCATCGCGCGCCAGCCCCAGACGCTGCACGGCCGCCGGTGTGACAACAGACCGTTGTGCGCCGGTGTCGAGAATAAACGTCGCGGCGATGCCGTTGACCTCCACCGGGACGGTGATCGCACCGCCCGACGCGTCCAGCGGGATGGTGGCTTGGTTGTCCACGCTACAGGCCGCGTTGGCTGCCACGTTGGCTGCCACGTTGGCCGTCAGGCAGAAAAGCCAAAGCAGTACACTCGGTTTAGCGATCACGACCCTGCCCTTTCCGCGGTTGGTAACGGCGCGGAGACGCCCCGGGAATTGTCGAATCCGTGCTGCATCGTTATCCATCGCTGCATGTCCGAAACGCGCCCTACCATCACCCCCCCTGGCCCAACCGTGTTCGACCTCTTCGCCGGCTTCTTCATGATCGGTGTCTGCGGCTTTGGCGGCGTTTTGCCGTGGGCCAGACGGATGATCGTCGAACAGCGAAAATGGCTCACCCCCACCGAGTTCACCGAGATGCTCGGTTTGTGCCAGTTCCTGCCCGGCGGCAACATTATGAATGTAACCATCGCACTTGGATCGCGGTTCCGCGGCATTCCGGGGGCGGCGGCGTGCTTTCTGGGGTTGATGATGGCGCCGGTGGCGATCGTCATCGCGCTGGGTGCGATCTACGACCAATATGCCGGATACGCGCCGGTGCGGCGGGCGTTCGTCGCGTTATCGGCCGCAGCCGCTGCTTATCTGGTGACAAGCGCCTGGAAGATCGCCGCGCCGCTGTGGGGCCGAAAGCTCGCGGCCGGCGTCGCCGTTTGCACGTTCGTGGCGATTGCCGTGCTCCGATTGCCGATGCCGGCCGCGATGCCGGTGCTGGCGATCGGTTCGACCCTGCTGCTATGGCGGTTCCGGGCATGAGTACCTTGCTGGACCTCGCGATAGTTTACGGGCAGTTGTCGCTGCTGGCGTTCGGCGGCGCCAATGCAGTGATCCCCGAGATGCAACGCCAGGTGGTCGATGTCCATCATTGGATGACCCCGCATGAGTTCGCCGCCTTGTACGCGCTGGCGCAGGCGGCCCCGGGACCGAACATGATGGTCGTCAGCCTGGTGGGATGGCGGGTCGCCGGACTATGGGGCGCCCTGGTGACGACCGGGGCCGTCGCACTGCCGTCTTCCGTGCTGACGTTGCTGGTCAGCGGCGTGTGGTTTCGTTTCAAGGACGCCCCCTGGCGCAAGGCGATCCAGGCGGGGCTGCAACCGGTGACGGCCGGGTTGATCATGGCGAGCGCCGCGCTGCTGATCCAAACGACGGTCGTGGACCTGAGTGCGGCCGCGGTCGCCATTGTCGCCGGGGGGCTGTTTTTCTTCACCAGGTTGCACCCGTTGGCGATTTTGTCTGGCGCTGCTGTCGCGGGCGCGATTGGGCTGGTGGGATAGAGAACGATCCCCGATCGCAGCCGGACATCCGGGCGCGGTCGAATGGCGAACATTGTAATTGCCGCCGCTCACGTTGCAGCGCGGGCGGAGCTCTCCTGCCGGCGCGATTGACGCACCATCTCAGCCGGGCTAACCGTGATGCTCAGGAGAACGAACCGATGCAGGGCGACACGACACTGAATGTTTTCTGGCAGCCTGGCTGAACGAGCTGCCTGAAACTCAAAGAGTTTCTCTCGGTCCGTGCGATCGAGTTCAATTCCATCAATGTTCTGACCGATGCCGACGGACTTGCGGAGTTGCGGCGCCTCGGCGCCCGATCCGTGCCTGTGTTGTCGCGCGGCGACGATTGGGTGTTCGCGCAGAACATCGGTCACGTCGTAAAATTCCTCGGTTTGAATGAGGCCACCGGCCCGGTATTGTCGCCCATTCAATTGATGGAGCGGCTGGACCTGTTCGTGCGGACCGCGATCCGGATCGTCCCACAAATGCCGGACGCGCTGCTGCTAACCGAAGTTCCCAATCGTCCGCGCAGTTATCTGGCGCTGGCGCATCATTTGTTCCGTATTCCGGAAGGCATGATGGAGGTCGCGGGCGGAGCGTTACTGGTCAACGACACGCTGACCGGCGGGCCACCTGCCGACATGCACACCAGCGCCGCCCTGGGGATGTACGGGCAACAGGTGTTGGCCGAGTTGCAAACGTGGTGGGACCCGAAGGCGGACAAGACAGGCCAGGAGGTCGTGCAAACCTATTACGGCCCGCAGCAACTGCATGAGTTGATGGAACGCATGACCTGGCATTGCGGCCAGCATGTTCGCCAATGGTTCATGCTGTTGGGAATGGCGGGTGTTGTCCCGGTCGTGACTTTGGATGATTCGGCGTTCGCCGGCCTGCCGATGCCCATCAACGTTTGGGACGGCTAACGCGTCATCCCAATAATATTGCGTCAGGTTGGTGTCAGCACCCAATCTCTATACGATTCCAGATAGTTAAACCATGCCATCAGTGAATCTCTGCTATGCGGTGAATAATACCAACGGCCTTATATTCTGACCCGTCACCGTCATGGCGGGCGAAGTCCCGCCATCCATGAAACGCGATGCTGGTTCAAACAAAGACGTGGATGGCAGGCCTTCGCCTGCCATGAC
>JANXLQ010000436.1 GCA_025355085.1 Rhodopila sp. | reverse complement strand
TTGTAGAAGATGTCCAGCTAACCATTAAATCAACGTCACCAGAGTCTCATTTTGAGTTACGGTCAGGCGATATCTCCTTGTCCAGATAGACTGTCAAAATTTTGCGGAGTTGATCCCATCGTAGTCCCGTATCATCCGGCGACGGCGGCACCTTCTTTCCATTGTCAGCCTTAATCGTCATGCCGGCATTGTCCATGCCGACGTAATTGATTGTGTAGCAATAAGGTGGTTGACCCGATGCACTCGGTTGCCTTTCGGCAATTAACAACTCGCCGCTCACTGGCGCTCTGCGCTCCGTTGCGACGCAGAGCGCCAGAGACCCGATATTAGCCCGGGAGCCGGAAGCAACGACGTCAGCCAAAGCCTCGGGGCGGATGAAACGTCCACCAAAGAATTCGACCGGTTTTATGTCCTTGTTCCGGCTGTTGAAGGCAACCGAAATATTCTCCATCTCGGTACCCGGCTCGCTGCACTGGATAAGAGTAATGCCGCTCGACTTATTGTAGGCGACCAAAATCGAATATCCTTCGCACGGCTCTGCAATGGGCGCATCTCGAAGGATATTGACGACGCAGACATCGCCAGCACACGCTGGTCGCGATGCCGGACCAGCCGCATGCGCCTCGCATCCAGCGGCGAGCAGAACAGGTAGAAGAAAATACCTATAAGTCGGAGACAATGTGTTGCCCCTTGGCGGTAATAAGATTGAAGTGCGGGTTGTCCCGTTTTTGAGTGATCTTGTGTTCGGTTGATGTGTAAGCCGCTCCGGTCAGGATCCCCATGCGGCGGCTGATGCAATCCGCCACCGACGCAGCCTTCGCGGTCCGGCCTCGTTCGATGACAACGATCTTCATAAGGTAGGACTGAGATAGTGGCTTCTCCTCCCGGACGCGCTTCCTGATAACAGCTTCTGCTTTGGTGATGCTGCCTTGCTGTACGCATAGATCGAGCAAAGCACTGTAAGTCTTGAAAAGAATATTGGACATCAGGTCGCTATCGATCGCTCGTATCGCTTTGATCGCTCTCACTACACGGGGGTGATACTCCGCCTTGGCCTGTTGGCGCTGAATTTGGTTGAAGCTCTCAATGGAACCCAATTTAACAAATGGAGATCTCCACGTATGAGGCTTTTTTTTCTGGAAGTCGCGCGCCCAACTAAGTTGAGCATCCTGATCTTCATCGGTCAGCGCTTTTCTGAGTGTTTCGTAGTTATCTTCCGCGCCGAAACAGGTTGCGAACGCGGTAGAATTCTGCGCCATCATCTTACTGAGTAGTGGGCCTAGCGTGTCCTGCCCGAAGTTCCATTGGATCATCCCGAATGAGATGCCTTGACCATCGCCGTCACCCGCGGCACCCTTATACCCACCCTCAAAAACCGCCGTGATTTGAAGCGCCATGTCCTGTGCGGTCGCTAGGTCGAGCCTATTCCCAATCAATTTAGGGGGGACCAGCACCGCGCCGATCTTAAGGGCTTGCAGCGTCGTGCTGTAGGGTTGGACAATCCCATCCATGAAAGGTACGTTTGGAACGCTCAACTGAAATCGCCGGATCGCCGCGATGGTAGCCGGCAGGCAAATGCCATCCTCCGACAATCGACGAAGTGGAACCATGCTCCGTTGATTGCTATTGAGCAATTCCTGGACCATCTTCACGTCGTCTCGCCGGTTTGGTTGGCCGCAGCCAACGCCCTGCACAATACCGATCACCGTTTGAACAAAGCTGACCATTAAACGTCCTCGCCTGCTGGGTTCGCAACTTTGCGGCCGCGACCGTCTGAACCCTGCTCGCCAATGCTAACACACAGTGGAACGCTGTGCGATTGGGAATAGCGATAAAGGACCGTCTCCGATCAAGACACAAGTATGCTGACGATGGCAATGTTTTCATTGGGGAATATGGGACGGCCTCGAAACCGAGGAGCATATATGTGTTGCGTAACCGGAGACAGTGGCCGGTTCGTGGATGCGATGGGCAATCCGATGTTTTGCATAAGGTACGTTCTAGGCTATTAACAGGTTAGGATGCGCGTTAGAATAGAATCTGGCTGGGAGGCAAATTGTTTGGCGGTAACGGGTAAGTATCAGCTTGCTGACGGGGGTATAATAAATACCGCCAGTAAATACCGTTGAGTCATTGTTGCTGTTGGCATACTGGGTCCACCAGGTGTGCGTCACGCCGGCTTCCAGACTGATGGAGTCCGAC
>JANXLQ010000361.1 GCA_025355085.1 Rhodopila sp. | reverse complement strand
ACGACTTCCTGTGCCGCTCCAAGCAAAGTCGTGGGTTGCCGAGCCAAGCCCGGCCATGACGAATGAGCAAATCCTCCCCGCCAAACGCCTTAAGTTGATGCATATGCGACACGCCGGGCGATGACGAAACCTTGAGGCCAATCAACGAAAGGAACCAGGTGAGTTAATTGACGTAAAAGGCAACCTGAGATATTCAACCGGATATGACGCAAGAGCGCCTTTACACGGTAACGGAACTGGCGAGCGAACTCGGGATGACCGCGCGCGCCATCCGTTTCTATGAGGATAAAGGCCTGATCACGCCGCAACGCGCCGGGACGACGCGGGTCTATTCGGTCCGTGACCGGGCGCGCATGATCCTGATCCTGCGCGGCAAGCGGCTGGGTTTCTCATTGAGCACCATCAAGGAATACCTCGACCTTTACGATACCGATATAACACAGCATGCCCAACTCAAGCTGTTGCTGGGGTCCATTTCCAAACGCCGGGCGCAGCTTGTGGCGCAGCGCCAGGCGATCGACGAAGCTTTGTCCGAACTGTCCGGCATAGCCGTCCAAACCGAAGCAGCCCTGCAACGCCCCGCCCCGCGCGCCCGACGCGCGGCGAGCGGCTGAACCACAGGAGAAAACATGACCAACGCGGTGATCGCCGGATATGCCCGCTCGCCCTTCCATTTCGCCGGTAAGGGTGGGCTGACCCGGATCCGTCCGGACGATATGGCGGCGCAGGTGGTGCGCGCACTGATCAGCCGGACGGGGGTTAATCCAGAGGATATCGAGGACATCATCCTGGGTTGCGCATTCCCCGAGGGTGAGCAAGGCCTGAACGTCGCCCGCCTGATCGGGCTGCTGGCGGACCTGCCGCTGTCGGTCGCCGGTGTGACGGTCAACCGCTTCTGCGGGTCGTCCATGCAATCGATCCACATCGCCGCCGGGCAAATCGCGCTGGGTGCGGGCGATGTTTTCATCTGTGCGGGGCTGGAGAGCATGAGCCGTGTGCCGATGATGGGCTACAATCCATTGCTCAATCCAGCACTGATGAAGGCAATGCCGGCGGCGTATATCGGCATGGGCGAAACTGCCGAAAACGTTGCGCGCAAGTGGCAAATATCTCGAAATGACCAGGATGCATTCGCCGTCCGCAGCCACCAGCGCGCTGCTGCCGCCGTCGCCGCCGGCAATTTCGCCGATGAGATCGTGGCGATCACCGGTAAAGCCGGCAGCGTCGGCCAGGATGGTTGCATCCGTCCGGATACCACGGCGGAAGGGCTGGCCGGGTTGAAGCCGGCGTTCGACAAGGACGGCACGGTAACGGCCGGCACGTCGTCTCCGCTGACCGACGGCGCCGCCGCCGTCCTGGTATGCAGCGAGGCCTACGCCGAAAAGCACGGCCTGCAACCCTTGGCTCGGATCAAATCGATCGCCGTCGCAGGTTGCGCGCCCGAAATAATGGGCATCGGCCCCGTCGCAGCCACAAAAAAGGCGCTGGCCCGGGCCGGGCTGGAGATCGGGGCGATGGATGTTGTCGAATTGAATGAGGCGTTTGCCAGCCAGGCGCTGGCCTGCGCCCGCGAACTGGATATCCGCGATGAAATCCTGAACATCGACGGCGGCGCCATCGCGCTGGGACATCCGTTGGGTGCGACCGGCGCCCGCATCACCGGCAAGGCGGCATCGTTGCTTGCCCGCACCGGCGGTCGTTACGCGCTGGCGAGCCAGTGCATCGGCGGCGGTCAAGGTATCGCCACCATTCTGGAACGCATCTGATGACGGCCGCGATCCGCAAGGCCGGGGTAATCGGCGCCGGAACGATGGGGGCGGGCATCGCCGCCCAGATCGCCAATGCCGGCGTGCCCGTGGTGCTGCTCGATATCGTTCCGAACGGCGCCAACAACCGGAATGTGCTGGCGGAAGGTGCGGTGGCACGGTTGCGCAAGGCGGAACCCGCCGCGTTCATGCATGACGGCGCCGCAAGGCTGGTCGAAACCGGCAACCTGGAAGACGATCTGGGGAAACTGGCCGATTGTGACTGGATCGTTGAGGCGGTGCTGGAACGCACCGACATCAAGCAGGCGTTGTACCGCCGGTTGGAAGACGTTCGCCGGCCGGGCAGCGCGATCAGTTCCAACACCTCCACCATCGGGTTGAAGGTGCTGACCGAGGGCATGGGCGAGTCGTTCCGGCGCGACTTCCTGATCACGCATTTCTTCAATCCGCCACGCTACATGCGCCTGTTGGAAATCGTTTCCGGGCCGGAAACCTCGCCGGAAACGGTCGCCGCGGTCGCCGGCTTCGCCGACGTGGCGCTTGGCAAAAGTGTCGTGCGCTGTGAGGACAGCCCCGGCTTCATCGCCAACCGGCTGGGAATCTACTGGCTGCAACTGGCACTGATCGAAGCCATCGGCCAAGGGCTTACGGTCGAGGAAGCCGACGCGATCGTTGGCCCTCCGATGGGCATTCCGAAGACCGGCGTGTTTGGGCTGATGGATTTGGTCGGTATCGATCTCGGGCCGCAGGTGAATACTTCGATGCGCGGCGTATTGCCGAAATCCGATGCGTTCCACAGTATCGACCGGGACGTGCCGTTGATCGGGCACATGATCGCGCAGGGGCTGACCGGGCGGAAGGGTAAAGGCGGATTCTATCGCATGGATCGTTCCGGTGGCGGGCGTTCCATGCTGGCGATCGACCTGAAGACCGGGGAATACCGGCCGGAACAGAAGCCGGTGCTGCCGGAGGTCACCGCAGCCGGACGGGATTTGCGGGCGTTGCTGTCCTCCCCGACCAAGGCCGGGACATACGCGTTCCGCGTTCTGGCGCAGACGATCGCTTATGCCGCGACGCTGATCCCCGAGGCGGCAGGGTCCATCGCCGATATCGATGAGGCGATGCGGCTGGGGTATGCGTGGCGCTGGGGTCCGTTCGAACGGGCCGACAAGCTGGGTTCGGCGTGGCTGGTCGAACGGTTGACCGCCGCCGGCATGCCGGTTCCGCCGTTGCTGGCGGACTCGGCGGGCCAGAGTTTCTATCGGGTGGAAGCCGGCAAGCGGCAATACCTGGATATTCGCCCCATCGGCACCAGCACCGCCACGACGAGAGGCGGCGTTTACCGCAACCTGCTCCGTGCGCCGGGCGTGATGTTGCTGGAAGACATCAAACTTGCCTCCAAGCCCCTGCTGCGGAATGGGTCGGCCGCACTGTGGGATATCGGCGACGGGGTGATGTGTTTCGAGTTCACCTCCAAGTCGAATTCCTTGGACGACAAGACCATCGCGCTGCTCGGGCAATCTATCGAACTGGTGAAACAGAAATTCAAGGCGCTGGTGATCTATAACGAGGGCAGCAATTTCTCGCTCGGTGCCAACCTGGGGCTGGCGCTGTTCGCCGCCAACATCGCGGCCTGGGGAGAAATCGACAAGGCTCTTTCGACCGGGCAGCAGACCTACAAGGCATTGAAATACGCCCCCTTCCCTGTTGTCGCGGCCCCCGCCGGCATGGCGTTGGGCGGCGGATGCGAGATCGTTCTGCATGCAGATGCAGTTCAGGCACATGCCGAAACGTATCTCGGGTTGGTCGAGTGTGGCGTCGGGTTGATCCCCGGATGGGGCGGCTGCGGCGAGATGCTGGCGCGGTGGAAGGCGGAACCCAAACTGCCGCGCGGCCCGATGCCGGCGCCGGCAAAGGCGTTCGAAACGATCAGCGTGGCCGATGTGTCGAAGTCGGCGCACCAGGCAATGGAAAAGAAGTTCCTGCGCCCGACCGACGGGATCAGTATGAACCGAGACCGGTTGCTGGCGGATGCGAAGAAGCGGGCGCTGTCGATGGTGGACGGTTATGTGCCGCCGAAGCCGCCGGAGTTCGTGTTGCCCGGGCCGGCCGGCCGGGTGGGACTGAACGCGGCGGCCGAGGGATTCCACCGGCGCGGCATGGCCACGGACCACGATCTGGTGGTCGCCGATGCGTTGGCCGAGGTGCTGTGTGGCGGCGATACCGACATCGTCGATACGATTTCCGAACAGCAGATGATGAATCTGGAACGAGCGGCATTCATGCGGTTGGCGCGGACGGCACCGACGCTCGCACGGATCGAGTTCACGCTGGAGACTGGCAAGCCGTTACGGAATTAAGATGCCCATTATCCCGATTTGTGCCACCAGACACCGTTCCCATTCCGCTATGGTTGGACCTCGTCCCATTGGTTTCGGGATAAGGCGCATGACGGAGCGGATTTTCACTTTCGTCATGGCCGGGCTTGGCCCCATATGCATCGACTTAAGGCGTTTGGCGGGGACAATTTGCTCATTCGTCATGGCCGGGCTTGGCCCGGCCACCCACGACTTTGGTTGGTTCGCCACGTCAGGTCGTGGGTGGCCGGG
>JANXLQ010000346.1 GCA_025355085.1 Rhodopila sp. | reverse complement strand
GGCGTGGATGACGGGCCTTCGCCCGCCATGACGGAGAGGAGCCCCCGGAGAAAACCATTCTCCGCCAAAAGCGCGGGCGAGAGTTTTCACACAGCCTGCTGCGCCCGCCATGACGAGGAAGGTGATCGGGGCCGCCAACACCAAAATGAGACCTGCTGCCTGCGCAGGCCACTTTGGTTCAATCACGGTACGATTTCACAATCAATGCCATAAGAGTCTACAAAAATATTGAATATGGATTAAACGGCGACCTCGCCGCCGGTCCTGCGCAAATCGGCTTCAAAACGGTCCCGCCACTGCTCCAGGCTATTCGTCCGCATCACCTGCATCATCGCCTGATGCCGCTCCTGACGCTCCTCCACCGGCATCGACAACGCCTGGTTCATCGCCCTCGCCATTCCCGCTTCGTCATACGGATTGACCAGCAGGGCGGCGTCCAGCTCCCGCGCGGCACCGGCGAATTCCGACAGGATCAGCACACCGGGTTCTTCCGGGTCCTGGGCCGCGACATACTCCTTGGCTACAAGGTTCATCCCATCCCGTAACGGAGTCACCAGGCATGCCTGCGCCTCTGCATATAACGGCATAAGAACATTACGCGGAAAGCTACGGTTCAGATAGCGTAACGGCACCCAATCGACCTCGGCGAAACGTCCGTTGACCCGGCCGGCCTCGCCTTCCAGTTCGCGTCTGATCCGTTGGTAGGTTTCAATATCGGACCGTGACGGCGGCGCGATCTGCATGAACGTAACCAGGCCATGTTGCGCCGGATATTCCGCCAAAAACCGCTCAAACGCCGCGAACCGCTGGCGCAGGCCTTTCGAGTAATCCAAGCGGTCAACCGAGAGAATCAAGCGTTCCATCAGGTTGGCCCGCATGCGGGTGGCCTGCCGCCGGTTGACCGGCGTTTCCGCCTGGGCGCGGACCTCGTCGACATGCACGCCTATGGGATAAACCCCGGTTCGCACCATCCGCCCGAAGACCGAAACGGCACCATCCGACGCGACACCGTCCGCATACCGCAACAGGTAATCGAGGAAGGCCGTCCGATCGATCTCTGTCTGAAACCCCACCAAATCATAAGCGCACATCGCGCGGATCAGCTCCGCATGCGACGGGATCGTCATGAACACGCCAGGGGCAGGGAAGGGGGTGTGCAGGAATAACCCAACGCGGTTGGTCACTCCTCGGGATCGCAACGAGTCGGCCAGGCAAAGCAGATGATAGTCATGCACCCAGATCAGGTCGCCGGGACGCACCAACGGGGCCAGTCCCTCGGCAAACAATTCGTTCACCCGGCGATAGCCTTCAAATTCAGACCACTCGAAATGACCCAGGCCTATCTGGTAATGCAGCACCGGCCACAGGGTGCCGTTCGCAAAACCGCGATAATATTCATCGTAATCCTTGCGCGACAGATCCACCGTGTAAAGAGTAATCGGCCCTACATTGCGTTCAACGCTCGGTTTTTCTTCGGTGGTGGCGGTGATTTCGCCGCTCCAGCCAAACCACAGGCCGCCTTTCTGCTTCAGCGCGTCCAGCACCCCTGCCGCCAGGCCACCGGCGGTTGCCTCGCCCTCTTGAATTGGGGCGACACGGTTGGAGACAACAACAAGACGCGACATGGACGGTTTTGTTTCCTTGGTCACGGATGCGGTTGGGCATCCTAACGGGACGATAAGTGAAAATTGATCCGCAGGCCACCGGTGCGGCCAGATTGTCACCGTCCGGTCATTCGATGCAGCAGTTCTCATTTTGACAAAGCGGCGGTAGTCGCCAGCATCGTCATGGCGGGCCTTCGCCCGCCATGACGGAGGAGGCGTTGGCAGCCCTCAAAGCCAAAATGAGAACTGCTGCATTCGATGGGTCATAATTCGAAATTCTTTTCCCTTGCACCGAGGCCGGTTATCATCTCACTCCTCACCTTCCGAGCCGAGTCGCTCGGTGTCTTTGAACCCAGCCGGAGTGGCAGATGCTTTTGACAGATCGATTGACGAGTTCATGATGCTCGAACAACTCGGGCTGCCGATTGTTACGATGGACGAACCGGCCATCCGGGCAGCAACCGAACCGGTCGCGCGCCGGGGGGGCATTCACAATTCGGGTTACGAACGGCAAAGCCGCGATTTCTACGCGACCCCGTCGCGCGTTACCGAGGCGCTGCTAAAACATGTGAAATTCCGTGGTCCGGTCTGGGAGCCATGCTGCGGCGATGGCGCGATGTCCACGGTGCTGAGCGCGCACGGGCACGAGGTCGTTTCGACAGACATTGCCGATCGCGGGTTCGGAACTCCGGGTGTCGATTTTCTCGCCTGCCGGGAGGTGCCGGGCAACTGCCGGAGCATTGTGACTAATCCACCTTATGGCGATACCGGCTCGCCGACCGGCCAGTCGAAGTCATCGGTAGCGATGTTGGATTTCTTGCAGCATGCGATGACACTGACGGAAAGCATTCAGGGGCAACTTGCCCTGCTGGTGCGGCTGCAATGGATCGCCGGCAAGCGCGCCGCTCAAACGATGTCCGCCGGTCCGTTCTCGGCCGTCATCGTGCTGACGAAGCGCATCCAGTGGTTCGATCTGGGCGACCAGACCAAGACCGCGCAGCACCATCACGCCTGGGTGGTGTTCGATCACACACATCCCACCGGACAGCCGCCCGCGATGCTGTTCGTCTGAACGGCGGCCTGCGACAAGCAGGCCACCATCCCTGTTACGCCGCCACAGCCTCTAACGCCGGTTCCATCCGCTGCTTGCGCAGAAGATCCCGGTAAGGTCCGGGCCGAGCGGCGAGTTCTGTTGGGGAGCCGTCATCGACGATCTTGCCGCGATCCATCACGATGATCCGGTCGAAGCTTTGCAGAGTCGATAACCGGTGGGCGATCGCGATCACGGTGCGCCCCTTCATCAGCCGGTCCAGCGCCGACTGGATCGCCTGTTCGGATTCGGTATCCAGCGCGCTGGTCGCCTCATCCAGCAGCAGGATCGGTGCGTTCTTTAGCAGTGCGCGGGCGATTGCCAACCGCTGGCGTTGTCCGCCGGACAGTTTCACGCCACGGTCGCCGACCATGGTGTCGAAGCCTTCCGGCATAGCCTCAATAAACTGGCGGCAATGCGCCATGTCGGCGGCGGCCAGTACCTCGGTTTCTGTGGCGTCCGGCCGGGCGTAGCGGATGTTTTCGAGAACCGAGCGGTGGAAAAGCGAGGTATCCTGCGGCACCACGGCCATGACGTGGTGCAGGCTGTCCTGCGTCACGTCGCGGATATCATAGCCATCGACGGAAATGCGGCCGCCGCTGACATCGTAGAACCGTTGCAGCAGCGCCAGGACGGTCGATTTGCCGGCGCCCGAAAAGCCGACCAGCCCGACCCGCTGCCCCGATGCGACCGCCAGATCGAAATCGTCCAGCACGGCCGAACGGCCGGGATAGGCGAAGCGCACCTGATCGAAAATGACTTCTCCCGGCCCTTCCGGCAGTTCCACCGCATCCGGTAGGTCCTGGAGATCGTGGGGAGTGAGCAGTGTGGAAATGGCTTCGTCCAGGCGCGCGATATACTGCGTCAGATCGACCAGCGACACGGCAAGGTCGCGGGTGCCGTGGAGGATGCCGAACGCGAGCGACGTGATCAGCACCAGATCGCCCACTTTGGCCTGACCGTGCTGCCACAGCAGGATGCCCCAGGCGACCACCCCGGCGGTCATGATCGCGGTCAGGATGGCGTGGATCAGCCGGATATGCTCCAGATAGTAAAGGCTGCGACGGCGGGATGCCATTTCGCCTTCCATGCTGGCACCGATTCGCTGCTGTTCGCGGAAGGTTGCCCCAAAGGCGCGAACGACGTTGAAGTTGCCGATCACATCGACCAGCTCGCCATCGACGGCGGCGGCTTTCTCAGCATAGTCGTGATGACGGTCCGATCCAGCGCGCGCCAGTTGGAACACGACGGCGCCGAGAACCAGGGACACGCCGGTTAGCGTGGCGGCGAGTGCCAGATTGACCGATCCAATGAAACACACCGACAGCACGACCGCGAGGGAGGATGGCAGGACGTTCCACGCTCCGGTGTTTTCAAGCGTGAAAACGGCGTTGGCGGTGGACGACACGCGGCTGGCCAATGCGCCCGGCAGGCGTTCGGCGAAATAGGTTGGCGAATGTCCGGCAAGATGGTGGAACAGGTCATTTCTGATATTGCCGGTGACAGCGACGAAGGTGCGATGCGCGGCATAGCCGCCGACGCGCCACGCTAAATTGTCCGCTGCCACCAGCCCACACAAAAATGCGAACGCCCACCACACTTTATCGCCCGCCTCCGCCTGTCCGGTGGAGACGATGTCGATCAGGTGCTTCATGCCGTACTGGGTGGAGACGCTGCATGTCACCGCAATGATCACCGACAGCAGGATGGTCAGGTGCCCGGCCGGGTGGCGCCTTATATAAGATAACAGGAATCCCAACGGCCTGCCGCGCAGGGCTGGCAACGTATCTGAAGGCGAGGCTGATGCCTCCTGTATATGCCGCATGGCGACGGTGGGCTCCTGTAGCCGGGATGGGGAACGCGGACCCGAACCGCTTGATGCAGCTTGGTAAACCCCGGATGTGGCAAATCTTGGGCGCTTTCTTGTGGTTTGGCTTCTTTGCGATGCCCGGTCGGGCCTTTTGCCCCGGTGCCGCGCCAAACACGCCGATTTTTCGCCACATTCGGAAACTATAACCAACAATCGATAGGCGGTTTCGACGGGTGAAGTCAAGCACAGGTTGTGTGGAGGCGGTCACAAGAAGAAAAAACCTTGAAACACTAAAACAACAGTCCAATTCGGGGCCAATTACTCATGCGTATTGCTCAAATATCGCCTCTGTTCGAGGCGGTTCCACCCAAACTCTATGGCGGCACCGAGCGGGTGGTGTATTCGTTGACCGAGGAATTGGTCGCGATGGGCCATGATGTCACGCTGTTCGCCAGCGGTGACTCCGTAACCTCCGCCAAACTGGCGCCGATGCGCGATCAGGCGCTGCGGCTTGATCCGACGGTCATCGACTGGATTGCCAGCTACTACCAGATGATCGAGAAGGTCTATAACCGCAAGGATGAGTTCGACGTCCTGCACTTCCACATCGATTACTTCCCGTTGGCGCTGTTCAGCCGCCAGAAGACTCCGTATCTGACGACCATTCATGGTCGTTTGGACATTCCGGAGTTCGTGGAAACCTACAGCACCTTTGCGTCTTCGCCGTTTGTGTCGATTTCGGACAATCAGCGCCTGCCGGTGCCGAACTTGAACTGGGTGCGTACCGTGTTGCACGGGATGCCCGCCAATCTGCTGACGCCGCAGCCGGTGAAGCAGGAATACGGTGCGTTCCTGGGTCGCATTTCGCCGGAAAAGGGCGTCGATCGCGCCATCAAGATCGCCATGAAGGCCGGATTGAAGCTGAAGATCGCGGCCAAGGTCGATAATGCGGACAAGGAATATTACGACACGTTGATCAAGCCGCTGATCGCCGGCAACCCCGACGTGGAGTTTATTGGCGAGATCAACGATGCCCAGAAGCCCGAGTTCCTGTCCGGCGCACACGCCCTGATCTTCCCGATCAACTGGCCCGAACCGTTCGGCCTGGTCATGATCGAATCCATGGCCTGCGGCACGCCGGTGATTGCATTCAACTGCGGCTCCGTGCCCGAAGTCATTGATCCGGGTGTCACCGGCTTCATCGTTAATGACATCGACCAGGCCGTCGCTGCCGTTGGCAAGATCCACACACTCGACCGCGCCCGCGTCCGCGCCACCTTCGACCGGCGCTTCACCGCCCGGCGCATGGCCGAAGACTATCTGGACGTGTATGAAGAACTGGCCCAACCAGTCCGCCAGTTGCACGCGGTGACCGCGTAAAAGGTAGGCGACGGCCTCTGCCCCTCAACCCTGCGAAAGGGCCGACGGCCCTTTCTATCTTATGACTTCAAGGGGATTGGGGGCAACCGAGGCGTTCGCAACGACTGAGTAGCCCCCCTCTCCCTTAATCCCCTTATAAACGGGTTCCAAGAGCCATTGGCCTTTGGCGGGTCCAGGGCAGCGCCCTGACCTTCCTTCAAGGGGACCAAGTGACGCGCAGCCGATCTTACCCGCCGCACCGGCTACCTCAACTTCGCGATCCAGGCGCTTGGTTTGGCTTCCGGAGTCGGCGCCACATTCAGCACGGTGGCAGCGGGTTGGCTCGCCGGGCCGCTACGACGATAGCATTGCCTTTTTTATCCTTACCGGATTTGAGGCCCTCGCGGTAATGCTGCTCTGGCTTGCCATGCGTGAGGCAAGGCAGCCGGCGACAACATTGGCGGAAAAGCCGCGTACGCGCGGAAGCGATGCGGGAAAAGCATCGCCGCGGGTC
>JANXLQ010000304.1 GCA_025355085.1 Rhodopila sp. | reverse complement strand
CTCGGAATTGTCTCGTATTATATCCGGTTTTTTGGTAAAATTATTCCGAGAACAGACGATTATTGAGATCGGTTGGCCGAACACCTGACGTTTGATAATGATGCCCGTGCCGGGATCTATGATCGATCGATCAAACAAGTTTCATTTTGTCGTCAAACAAGTTTCATGCGGTCGCAGGACTCGCAGCGGAAGGTCGCCGACCTTCTTAAGGTTTCGTTTTGCGGTGGTTATCAGGTAAGTGACCGCTAATGGGGGAGGTACGACCCTCGGCCGGATTATTCCGGCGAGAGCGCGGTTAGGTGGTTCCCGGGCGTCGGTGCCGCTTTCCGGTCCACGCTGCATTGCAACCTTATGCCTTGCAAAGCCTTAGCCGCTCCCTTAAATGGGCGGTTCCCCGTCATTCAAACCCGGAGGCTGAGCGCATGGCACGCGTTACCGTCGAAGACTGCGTTCAACGAGTCCCTAACCGCTTCGAGCTCGTGCTGCTCGCGGCCCAGCGCGCCCGCAACATCAGCCGTGGCGAAGAGCTGACGATCGATCGCGACAACGACAAGAATCCGGTCGTCGCGCTGCGGGAAATCGCCGATGAGACGATCGAACTGCCGCGCATCGAGCAGGATCTGATCAAGTCGCTGTCTCGCTCTCCGGAGCCGGAGCCGGCGGACGAAGAGGTGCTCGACCTTATCCCGACCGACCAGAACATCTTCGGCCTGCAGGATATCGCGGCCGAGGAAGAAGCGGCTGGCCTGCCGTCCGAATCGCCCGAGGAAATGTCGCCTGAGGAATTGGCGGCGGAACTCGCGGCCGAGTTCGGCGGCCGAGACCATCGGTAGCCGTCGATGAAAGACGGGGGCTTCGGCGGCGAGATGAACCAATCCGCGCCGACCCCCGCTCGTCTGGCTCCCGCTCGTCTGGCTCCCGCCCGTTTGGCGCCCGTTCGGGGTGCCACGGTCGCGCTGCCTCTCGCCGCTGACATCGCCGAATTACCGAAACCGCCTGGGCCAGGTGTGATCGCGCAGTGCGAACTGACGCGCAAAATTCTGGACTACGATCCTAAGGCCGATACCAGCGTGATCGACGCGGCCTATGACCTTGCGGGTAAGGCCCACGCCACGCAACGCCGCGAGAATGGCGACCCCTACTTCAGCCATCCCGTTGCCGTAGCCGACATCCTGGCCGGATACCGCCTGGATGTGGCCACCATCGCGACCGCGCTGCTGCACGACGTTGTCGAGGACACGTCCTGCACGCTATCGGAGATCGAAAGCCGGTTCGGCAAGGAAATCGCCGGACTAGTGGACGGCGTCACCAAGCTGACGCGCCTGGAACTGCAATCCGATCGCACCAAACAGGCGGAGAATTTCCGCAAACTCGTCCTGGCCATGAGCCGGGATATCCGTGTGCTGTTGGTCAAGCTGGCAGACCGGTTGCACAACATGCGGACCCTGCATTTCGTCCGCGATCCGGAACGCCGCAAGCGCACAGCCCGCGAGACGATGGAGATTTACGCACCGCTCGCCGAACGGATCGGCATGGACGCGGTGAAAACCGAACTCCAGACTCTCTCCTTCATGCAGATGGAACCCGAAGCCTACGACACCATCAAGGCTCGGTTGAACTTCCTGCGCGGGCAGGGGGCCGATGTCATCGACGATGTCCGGCGCGAACTGATCGCCGTGTGCCGGGAAGCCGGGGTTGAGCCGATCGAGATCATGGGACGCGAGAAATCGCCGTTCTCGATCTGGGAGAAAATGCACCGCCGCAATGTGACGTTCGAGCAGTTGTCCGACATCATGGCATTCCGCGTCGTGGTGGCGACGAAATCGGATTGCTATGCGGCACTGGGGGCGGTGCATTCCTCCTACCCGGTGATTTCCGGACGGTTCAAGGACTATATCTCCACCGCGAAATCGAATGGCTATCAGTCGGTGCATACCGGCGTGACGCTGCGCCAGCCGCGCAACCAGAAGATCGAGGTGCAGATACGCACCGCCGAGATGAACGACGTGGCGGAGAACGGCGTCGCCTCGCACTGGGTCTATAAGGCGCCGGACAAGAAGGTCGATGGCACCGACGTCCAGCGGTTCGCCTGGGTGCAGGACCTGCTGGAAATCCTGGACAACTCGTCCGCGCCGGATGAGTTCCTGGAAAACACCAAACTGGAACTCTACGCCGACCAAGTGTTCTGCTTCACGCCGAAGGGGCAGTTGATCCCGTTGCCGCGCGGTGCGACTCCGGTCGATTTCGCTTACGCCGTGCATGGCCAGGTTGGCGATACCTGCGTCGGTGCGAAGGTTAACGGCCGGCTGATGCCGCTGCGTCATCACCTGGAAAACGGCGACCAGGTGGAGATCATGACCGCGCGTGGCGGCACGCCGTCGCCGCAGTGGGACCGGTTCGTCGTCACCGGCAAGGCCCGGGCGCGTATCCGCCGGTTCATCCATCAGGAACAACGCCAGCAAAGCCGCGATGCCGGGCGGGTGGAGTTGCTGAAGGCGTTCCGTCAGGCCGGTGTCGATGGGTCGGAGAAAGCGCTGGAGCCGGCGTTGAAGGTGCTGAAGATTGCCTCCGCCGACGAACTGTATATCGCGGTCGGCAACGGGAATTTAGTCGCCAAGGATGTGGTGACCGCCGCGTATCCGGAACTTCGTCAGGCGCCGCGCGGGCCGCGGATGATGCCGCCGATGCTGCCTAGGGGGAGGATACTGAGCCGGCAGGATCACGATATGCCGGTGACGGGGCTGGTGCCGGGGATGGCGTTTACGTTCGCCGGCTGCTGCCATCCGGTGCCAGGGGATGAGATCGTGGGCATCGTCACCACCGGCAAAGGCGTGACGATCCATGGGCGAGAGTGCCAGATGCTAACGGCGTTCGCGGCGACGCCGGAGCGGTTTATCGACGTCGATTGGAATTATGAGGCGGTTGGGAAAACCGGCAGTGCGACGAAGGGCTTCGGCCATACGGCGCGGATCAGTGTAATCGCGGAGAATGAGCAAAGCTCGCTGGCCGATGTGTCGAACGCGATCGCGAAGCAGGAGGGTGCCATCGCCAACCTGAAGATTGTCAATCGTCAGCAGGACTTCATGGAGGTTCTGGTCGATGTGGATGTGCGGGACCTGGGGCATCTGTCGAAGGTGATCGTCGGGCTGCGCGGGTTGAAGACGATCAAGACGGTTGAGCGGGCGACCGGGGGATGATTGTGTCTTTGTGTCACCTTGGCTGTCATTTGGCTGGTCTGATCGGCGATGGGCTACATGGGTTGACCGCCCGTTTTGCTCTGGTGTCATGGCCGGGCTTGGCCCGGCTACCCACGACTTTGCTGGGTGGAACATCGCAAGTCGTGGGTAGCC
>JANXLQ010000234.1 GCA_025355085.1 Rhodopila sp. | reverse complement strand
GACGACAAGCCGATGCCGCTGCTGGAGCACCTGATCGAGTTGCGCCGCCGGTTGCTCTGGTCGGCAGGGACATTTCTGATCTGCTTCGGTATCGCCTACTATTTTGCCAGCGCGATCTACTATTTCCTGGCCGAACCACTGGCCGAGGTGCTGCGCGAACAAGGCAATCCCGATCCGCATTTGATCTACACGCAACTTTACGAGGCGTTTTTCACCAAGATAAAAGTGGCGTTCTTCGGAGGGGCCTTCGTAGCATTCCCGATGATCGCGGCGCAGATATGGCTGTTCGTCGCACCCGGATTGTATCGCAGCGAAAAGCGGGCATTCCTGCCGTTCCTGGCCGCCACCCCGGTTCTGTTCGTGGCCGGTGCCGCTTTGGCCTACTACTTCATCTTCCCGGTCGCATGGCGGTTCTTCGCCAGCTTTCAGGACCCGGTGGGTGGCGGCGGCGTGCGGATCGAGCTGTTGCCGAAAGTCAGCGAATACCTCGATCTGGTGATGAAGCTGATCTTTGCCTTCGGGATTACGTTCCAGCTTCCGGTGGCGCTGACGCTGTTGGCGAAGGTGGGTATTACCAGTTCTGCGCAACTGAAGAAATTCCGCCGCTACGCCTACGTGGGCATGTTTGTCATTGCCGCGATCCTGGCCCCCCCTGACGTCATCACGCAGACCGGACTGGCGATACCGTTGATCGTATTGTACGAAATCTCCATCATCTGTGCAGGTTGGGTCGAAACCAAACCTGTAAAGGACGACTGACAGTGCGCTTCCCCGTCCGTCATGGTCCGGCACGTTCGGAACACGACGGTTCGGCAGGAGGCTCTATTTATATACGGACCGATATAATCCCATGCACGATATCCGAGCGATAAGAACCGATCCTGAATCTTTCGATGTTGCGATGGCACGTCGTGGGCTGCCGCTGATTTCAGGGGAGTTGATGGCGCTCGATACCGACCGCCGCGGTGCCCAAACCGCTTTGCAGGAAAGGCAATCCCGGCGGAACGCGTTGGCGAAGGAAATCGGCCAGGGTAAGCGGACAGGCGCCGATACCGCCGCGCTGGAAGCCGAGGCTACCGCCCTGCGCGGTGACATGGACGGCCTGGAAAAGCGGGTTCCGGTGCTGGATGCGGCGATCAAGCGGATACTGGAAGCGCTGCCAAACGTCCTGGACCTATCCGTGCCGGACGGTGCCGACGAAACCGCCAACGTGGAATTGAAACGATTCGGCGAACCGCCGGTATTCGACTTTGAGCCAAAGCAGCACTTCGAACTGGGCGAAGCGCTCGGCATGATGGATTTCGCCACTGCGTCGAAACTGGCAGGCGCCCGCTTCACCGTCCTGCGCGGTCCGTTGGCGCGGATGGAACGCGCTTTGGGCCAGTTCATGCTGGATCAGCACACGCTGGAACGCGGTTACCTGGAGACGATCGTTCCCTCGCTGGTGAACGAAGCGACGGTGTACGGCACCGGCAATCTGCCGAAGTTCGAGGATGACCTCTTTAAGACCACCGATGGCCGCTATCTTATTCCGACAGCCGAAGTGCCGCTGACGAACACTGTCGCGGGCGAGATCGTGCCTGAGAAGCACCTTCCTGTGCGGCTGACGGCGCTGACCGATTGTTATCGCAGCGAGGCCGGGTCCGCCGGCCGCGATACGCGCGGCATGCTGCGTCAGCATCAGTTCCGGAAAGTGGAACTGGTCTGTATCGCGCATCCTGACAAAAGTGCAGACGAACACGAGTGGATGACTCGCTCCGCCGAAATCATCCTGGAGAAACTTGGGTTGCCCTACCGGCGGATGCTGCTGTCGTCGGGCGATACCGGATTTGCCTCTACGCGGACGCACGACCTGGAGGTCTGGCTGCCCGGACAGAAGATGTTCCGTGAGATTTCCTCCTGTTCCAACTGCAAAGACTTCCAGGCTCGGCGGATGAACGCGCGGTTCCGCGGCGGGGCGGAGGGCAAGACTGTTGCCCACGTTCACACGCTAAACGGCTCGGGCGTCGCGGTTGGGCGCGCGTTGATCGCGTTGATGGAGAACTACCAGCAGGCGAATGGTTCGATCGTCGTGCCGGAGGTGCTTCGGCCATACATGGGTGGGTTGGAGTTGATCGGCTCACCATAAGGTCAAGGAACGCGGTGCCAAATCCAGTCGGGCCGGGGCCGGGGAGCTTCCGTGTCAGGAAGGAACCGTCCCCACCGCTGTTACAATCAAAGCATCCACTGCGATGATCCGGTCGCCCGCGCAGATCAGCGGGTTCACATCCAGTTCCGCCACCGTATCGCGGTGATCGGCTGCGAACCGGGACACGTCGCTGATAATCTGCGCCAGTCGCGTGATATCCACCGCCGGCATTCCGCGGAAGCCTTCCAACAGCTTCACGCCTTTTAACTGCCGCAGCAGACCTTCAGCCTCAAATGCAGTCACCGGCGCAGGTGCCATGGCGGTGTCCTTCAGAATCTCCACCAGAATGCCGCCGAGGCCCACGACAATCAGCGGTCCGAACAACGGATCGTTACGGGCGCCGACAACCATCTCGATCCCTTGCGGCACCATCGGCTGCACCAGCACGCCGTTGATCCGGGGCGGCGGTTCGACCTTTCCGGCGTTCGCCATCACCGCCGCATAAGCCGCCCGGACATCGTCGGCGGTGCGTAGATTCAATCTGATCACTCCGGCTTCGGTCTTGTGCGGCAGGTCGGGGGATTCGACTTTCAGCACCACCGGAAAACCGAGCGCGGCGGCGGCGTTGACGGCGTCGTCGCTGGTTTGGGCGAGACGTTCGCCCACCACCGGCACACCGTAAAGGGCCAGCACCGCTTTCGCCTCCCGTTCCGTCAGGGTGCGGCCGCCTGCCGAGGCAATGAGCGCCGCAGCTTCGGCGATTGTTTCCGGGGGTGTCGCGGTCACAATTTGCGGGCCGGCGATTCGCTTATCGTCGCGCCACTGCCAGGCGGCCAACGCGGCGAAGCAGCCACTCATGGACCGGAACAATGCCAACCGGTCGCATTCATTCGATTCCACGACGCCGGGGCCGTCTTGCCATTCCGTCTGCCAAACGACGCAGGCCATTTTGCCATATTGCTTGGCCAATTCATTGTAAACCAGCGGCCGTTTCGCGGATAGTGCGTAACCATAAGTCAAAGGCGCCACCAGCACGCCGTATTGCGAATCGCTCAACAGCGCGCCCGCGCAAATACCGAGAGACTCGGGATCGCTGAGGATTTGCGCGGTGACATCGCAGGGGTTGCGGGACGACCCGAACTCCGGAATGCGGGACTCCAGAATTGTCCGCACTTCGGGGTTCGGTTGAGGCATCGGCACCCCGTGCTGTTCGGCCCGATCGGTCGCCATGATCGCGGCGCCTCCGGATGCCGCGACGACAGCAGCTCCGCGCGCTTTCGGTGGCGGCGCCTTGGCGAAAAAGGCAGCGGTTTCCATCAGCGACTCGAAATCGTCCACTACTATGGCGCCGGCGCTTTTGAACATTGCCCGATACGACTCGTGCGATCCGGCCAGCGATCCGGTGTGGGACATCGCGGCCTCGGCCCCGTGCTCCCCGGTCGCCATCTTGAAGATAATCAGCGGTTTATTCGCGGCCCAGGCGTTCTCGGCCGCCAACAGCAGCCGTTCGGGCGTTGCCATGCCCTCAAACACGCAGGCGATGGAATCGCAGGCCGGATCGGTGGCGAGGTAATTGACGAAATCCGCCATATCGACGTCGCAGGAGTTGCCGGACGTCAGGACATGACTAACCGAGTGGCCGCGTATCACGCCTTGCGCCAGCGCCATACCGAGCGCACCGGATTGGCTGATGATGCCGACGGCGTTGCGTTGGGGTTTGGGGATTGGCGTGATGTCCATGAACGTTACGCGGCTGTCGAGCATCGCGTTCACCACGCCGATGCAGTTCGGGCCGACAATCCGCAGCCCGGTTTCACGGGCGATGGCGACCAGCCGTTCCTGTTGCGCGATACGGTCTTCTTTCGCGGTTTCGGCATAGCCCGAGGCGAAGATGATCGCGCCGCCGACTCCAGCTTTGGCGCAATCGAGGACGATTTCCTCCACCGCTTCCCGCGCCGCCGTGATGACCGCGCAATCGGGAACCTCCGGCAGGTCGCGGACGTTTGGATAGCAGGTGCGGTCACCAATCGTCTGATACCGGGCATTCACCGGATACGCTCGTCCGGCGTAATGATTCATATTGAAAAGCACCCGCTCGCCGAACGAACCGGCACGGGTGGAGGCGCCAATCACCGCGATACTGCTCGGGTGGAGCAACCGGGTCAGTTGTTCGCGGCTGTAAACGCCGGTGCGCTTGTTTTGCATGTTTTCCACCCGATTGACGTTCTTGTTCGGCACAGCATACTCGCCGGTAGCCATCCGGCAAGCATGAGGGGGAAATCCAGAATGTCGTCGCTGTTCGATCTCACCGGCAAGATCGCCATTGTGACCGGTTCAACCAAGGGCATTGGCCTCGCGATCGCCACGCGGATGGCGGAACACGGGGCGACGGTGGTGATTTCCAGCCGCAAGGCGGATGCGTGTGAGGCGGTGGCGGCGGGGATTACCGCCGCAGGGGGGAAGGCGATTGCGATCCCGTGCCATGTTGGGCGGAAAGAGGAATTGCAGAACCTGGTTGACCAGACGGTCGCGCGCTGCGGCGGCATCGATATTTTGGTGGGGAATGCCGGTGTTAATCCCTATCTGGGGCCGGCGGCCGCCATGACGGACGAGGCTTTCGACCGGGTCATGGGGATCAATGTTCGCAGTAACTGGTGGCTGACGAACATGGCGATCCCGCACATGGTGAAGCGCGGCGGCGGCGCGGTGATCATTATTTCGTCGATTGGCGGCCTTCGCGGGTCGGGACAACTGGGCACGTACGGGATATCCAAGGCGGCGGACATGCAGTTGGCGCGCAATATCGCGGTGGAGTGGGGTCCGAAGAATATTCGGGCGAACGCGATTGCTCCGGGGTTGGTGCGGACCGATTTCGCGCGGGCGCTGTGGGAAAATCCGGAGCTGTATCGCAAGCGGACCAGGGACACGCCGCTGCAACGAATCGGAGAGCCGGATGAGATAGCCGGGGCGGCGGTATTCCTGGCGTCGGCGGCGGGAAGTTTCACGACCGGGCAAACAATCGTGATCGATGGCGGCACGACGGCGGGCCCTGTTGTTTCGCATGACGATTGAGATTTGCCGGGCATATGGATGGAACGGCCAGCGCGACTCCTGCGGCGTTGTGAGATGTTGAGTAATCGGCCGGCGGTGCTGCAGAGGTGAGAAGACGAGTTATTGTCCGATCCAACGTCGCCAGTAGCGCTGGTACGGCTTTCTTGTTGCGGGGATACATGAACCCACTTTTCGACCCGGCCGGCTTCCGGCTTCTCTCCGGCGTCACGCATGTCTGTGCCGGCGGGGAGACTGCTGCCCTGCGTTCCCATGACGAAGCCCTGTTGCGTTATGTCGCCGATAAAAGTCGCGGATTGCCCGGCCGCACCGCGCAGGAGAAAGAGATCGAGGACGCCCGCGCCGGCATGGCCCGCTTGTGGGGCGTGGCCGCCGCCGACATCGGGTTTGTCAGCAATGTCGCCGAGGGTGTCGCTATCGTCGCGGAAAGTATCGACTGGCGGGAAGGTGATTCGATTGCCATCGATGCCAACGAATACCCGTCGGTTGTCGCCCCCATCGCCATGCGCCGCAACCCGGCCGTTGCTTTGCGGCAGGCACGCGGCACCGAACCGGACAGATTGTCCGGATGTGTCGATGGCAGCACCCGGATCATTGCCGTCAGCTATGTGTCGTATCTGACCGGCGAACGGGTCGATCTGCATGCCTTGCGCGCTTTGGCCGACAGTGCCGGGGCGCTGCTGATGGTCGATTTCACTCAGGCTTCCGGGTATCTGCCGATCGATGCATCGATTGCCGATTTTGCGTTTTCCGCCTGCTATAAATGGATGTTGGGCATTACGGGCGTGGCGGTCGCCTATTGGAACAGAGTGCGCCAGCCTGATTGGGCGCCTTCGTCAGCCGGATGGCATTCCCTGGCCCCGGGGTCGCGCGGCTACGACACGGTGCCGGCGCTGAAACCCGACGCGATGCGGTTTACCCGAGGCAACCCGGCACACTGCCCGATCTACGTTCTGAACAGCGCATTGTCGTATCTGTTACAGTTCGATATGCGGGATGTCCAGGCCCATGTACAGACGCTGACCGTTGCTTTGTTGCACGAACTGGCGGCGTCGCAGGTCCCGGTCATGACCCCGGGCGACCCTTCCCGTCACGGAGCAAGCGTGTGCATCGCATCGCCGCGCGCGTCAGCGATTGTGGACGCCCTGTATGCACAGGGCGTCTATGCGTGGAACGGGCAGGGACGGGTGCGGATTAGTTTCCACGGATACAATTCCCTGGCCGATGTGGAGCGGACAGCCCAGGCGTTGAGAGGCTGTCTGTAACCCCGGTTCCCGTCTAATATCAACCGGCCCTATATCTTGTCCGTTCAGCCCATTGCCGTCATTGCAGGCGCAGGGCCGCATTTGCCCATCCCGATGCTGGTTCGGACAAAGGCGTGGATGGCAGGCCTTCGCCTGCCATGACGGGTCAGAATCAGTGGATAGCAGGCCTTTGCTTGCCATGACGGGTCAGAACATAGGGCCGTTGGTCTAAATGCCGAACTCTGCCCGGATTGCCTCGCTGTTCTGGCCAATCGCCGGCACCGGCCCAAGATTTAAGGTCTCACCCACCCGAATGACTGCCGGTGCAACGATCTCCGCCACTCCACCGTTGGGCAGCACGACCGGCGTTCGCCGCAAGGCCGGATGATGGCTGAGTGCGGCCAGATCGTTGACGAATCCATAGGCCGTGTTGGACACGCGTAGTTTTGCCGCCGCTTCGTCCCGCGTCAGCGCGGCGAAGGTCTGCCCAACCCGAGCGTCCACGGTCGCGCGGTTGGCGACGCGGATGGTATTGGTTTCAAAACCCGGCTGGCGTGGCAGATCCGGAGCATCCAGAAATGACGCGCAGAACGTCACCCATTCCCGCTCATTCTGGATGGAGATCAACACCAGTGCGCCATCCCTGGTGGCGAACGCGCCATAGGGGCAGATCGACGGATGTGCCAGACCCATGCGCTGGGGCGCGTTGCCGGTGCCCTCAAAATACAGCAGCGGCACGTTCATCCAGTCGGCGACCGCATCGAACAGACTGATCTTCAAGCCTTTGCCGCGTCCCGTTTGCGACCGCTCTATCAGGGCCTCCAACACTCCGGTATAGGCGTTCATGCCGCAACCGACATCGGCGATGGACACGCCCACTCGTCCGGGTCCGGCCGGATGTCCCGTCACCATCGCCAGTCCCGATTCGGCCTGCACCAAAAGGTCGTAGGCTTTCATCGAAGCGTATTCGCCGGTCTCCCCGTAGCCGGAAATATCCACCGTGATCAGCCGTTCGTTGGCTGCCCGCAGCGCCTCTGACGCAAACCCCGAACGCGCGGCCGCGCCAGGGGCGAGATTTTGGATGAACACGTCCGCCTTCGCCAGCAACCGGTGCAGCAGCGCGGCGTCCAGGGGCTGTTTGATATTCGCGACCAGGCTTTCCTTGCCGCGGTTCAGCCAGACGAAGTAGCTCGACAGGCCCTGCACCGCACTGTCGTACCCACGCGCGAAATCGCCCTCGGCACGCTCTATCTTGATAACCCGGGCGCCGGCATCGGCGAGACGGGCGGCGCAGTAGGGGGCGGCGACGGCTTGCTCCAGCGAAACGACGAGCAGGCCTTCCAATGGTTTGGTCACGATCCGGGCTCCTTATCAGCCGGCGGAACGATTCGCGGCTGCGGCGACAGGACCATGTCCGGGGGGCGGCAGGCAATCCCAATCCTGACCGCACGGCATTCCTCCAACTGGTCGGGAATCGAAACATAGGACGTGCGCGGGGCGCTGCCCGGCTGCCTCGGCAGGCACGTCATCCGCCAAAAGGTTGCCGCCCGCACCCGAACAGGTAAACTCTATCCAACGACATCGACAGGGGAAACGGTCATGAGCCGCAACGTCACAGTCTCCGGCGTCAAGCTGGAGATCGAGGAAAAAGGCCAGGGGCGCCCGATTCTGTTTCTGCACCCCGGCGAGGGATTGCAGGCAGGCCGTTCCTGGTTCGACAAACTGGCGGAAAGCCATCGTGTCATCGCGCCGCATCATCCCGGATTCGACGGGTCGGTGCTGCCCGACTGGATGGGAACCGTGGATGATCTGGCCTATCTGTATCTCGATCTGGCGGCTGAACTGAAGCTGGAGAACGCGGTGCTGGCCGGTGCCTGCTTCGGCGGCTGGGTCGCGGCCGAAATGGCCGTGCGCAACACCAACCGGTTTGCCGGGCTTCTGCTCGCCGCCCCGCTTGGTATCAAGGCCGGCGGCGTACTGGACCGCGACATCACCGACATGCATGCGATTTCGCGGGCGGAGTTCATGCGTCGCGCCTGGGCCGATCCTTCCAAGGGTGAGATCGATTACACGAAACTACCCGATACCGAACTGGCCGGCATCGTTCGGGGCCGTGAAACGCTCGCGATATTCGGCTGGAAGCCCTACATGCACAACCCACGCCTGAAACGCTGGCTGCACCGCATCGATATCCCCACGCACCTGATCTGGGGCGAGCAGGATGGCATCGTCTCCACGGCCTATGGCGAAGCGTGGAAGGCCGAAATTCCCGGCGCCACGATGGAAACCATCCCGAACGCCGGCCATTATCCGCATTGGGAACAACCGGACGGTTTTGCGTCTCGTACGCTCGCCTTCACCGCTCGTTTATAACTGGCCGCCTGTAGGAGCATCGCGACATGCGCACCTGGTATTTCTCCGAAATGGCTTATCATCCGGCCTGGGACAAAGGCATCGCCCGAGGCTCGCTGCGGGTGAATTTTCCCAGTGAGAACCTGGACCCGAGGGAGGCCGGCACACTGCTGAACCGGTATCTCGACGAATTCGCGCTGTGCGACGAAGTCGGTATGGACATCATGGTGAACGAACACCACAGCACCGCGACGTGCATGACCGTTTCAGTCCCGATGGCATTGTCGATCATTGCCCGCGAAACGAAGAAGGCTCGGTTGCTCAGTCTGGGCAATCCGATCGCCAACCGGCCGGACCCGGTGCGGGTTGCGGAGGAGATGGCGTGGCTGGATTGCCTGTCCGGCGGGCGGATCGAGATGGGGCTGGTGAAGGGTGCTCCATACGAGATCGCGCCTGCGAATTCGAACCCCGGGCGGCTGATGCGACGGTATTGGGAGGCGCACGACCTGATTATCAAGGCGCTGTCCACCTCGACGGGTCCGTTCTCCTGGGAGGGCGAATTCTATCAATACCGAGCGGTAAACATTTGGCCGCGCCCGATTCAGCAGCCGACGCCGCCGATCTGGATGACGGGCATGAGCGTCGATACCGGCATTGCCGCCGCCGAACGCGGGCATGTGGTGGGAACGCTGCTGTCAGGCGGGCTGGCAAAGCCGATGTTCCAGGCTTACCGCAAGCGGGCGCGCGAACTGGGTTGGGAAGCCGGCCCGGATCGCATGGCCTATGCCGCGATCATCGGGGTGGGAAACACGCGGGAGGAAGGGTTGCGGCGCGCGGACACCATCGCGGACTATGTGCGCACCGCGCCGGTGGTGTACGAACCGTTCACAAATCCGCCGGGATACAACTCGGTTGGTGCGAACGTTGCGATGCTGAAGGCCGGGCCGCGGGCGCACCGGATGATTACCGATCGCAACGGTGTGGCGATCGATCATCGCACCGCGACGGTGGAACAGTTCATGGACACCGAAACGGTGTTCGCCGGCACGCCGGATGATGTGTTCAACCAGTTGAAAGCGTTCAACCAGCGCATGGGCGGCGTCGGCCATCTGCTGTTCTTCGGCCAGGGCGGGCAGATGAGCCATCAGGACGCGAAGGCGAATATCTCGCTGTTCGGTAAGGAGGTCGCGCCGCGGCTGTTGGAACTGGGGATGCCGGAACAGGTGGCAGCGGAATAGCGCGGCACGGTGCCGGTATTGGAATAGCGCGATACAATGCCGGTATTGGGGTGAAACAGGGAGATGCGATCGTAGGCGACGCCCAAATATCACCGCATCGGGGGCGTGCCGCCCGGTGCGAAAGTCCGATGCGAAAGCCCGATGCGAAAGCCCGGTGCGAAAGCCCGGTGCGAGGGCATGGTGGCGCGACGGCTTCGGAGTTGGCGTGCAGGCTTACCGGGAGCGACCATACTGGGTGCCGGGGCATTGGTCGCAGCCACCGCGCGGGCGATCACGGAATGGGCGGTTGACGAAGCGGCCAACAGGGTCCACCGCTGATCCCTATGTTGCGCCGCTTCGAAGCTCTTCTCGATCCCACCGCCGGAACCCCGGCCTCGCCGCCCTCCGCCGGCCTGGTAGGATTCTATTGGTTCTATATCCGGCAGGTCACCGGACTGACGGTCGCGCTGTTCGTGTGCGGCGGTTCGATCGCTGTTCTGGACACGATGATCCCGGCGTTTATTGGGCGTTTGGTGGGCCTGGTATCATCCCAAACACCGGAATTTCTGTTCCGCGACAACGGCCCGGCCCTGCTCGGTATGGCCTTTGTGCTGCTGATCCTGCGGCCCCTGAGTTTCATCGCGCACAACATCCTGGTGAACCAGATCGTCAATCCCGGCTTCTCCAACATGATCCGTTGGCAGAACCATTGGCATGTGGTGCGGCAGAGCTGGACCTTCTTTCAAAACGATTTTGCCGGACGCATTGCCAACCGGGTGCTGCAAACCGGGCCGGCGTTACGCGAAAGCCTGGTCATGGCGTTCGACGCGGCCTGGTATATTTTGGTGTATGGCTCCAGCGCGCTTGTTTTACTGGCTCGGTTGGATCTCGTGCTGATGCTGCCGATGGTGGTGTGGTTCGTCTGTTATGCGGCGATGCTGTGTTATTTTGTGCCCCGGTTGCGCGCCCGGTCTCGGCGGATGTCAGAAATGCGCTCCATGCTGACCGGGCGGGTCGTGGACAGCTATACCAATATCCTGACCGTCAAACTGTTCGCGCGCGCGGCCGATGAGGACGCGTTTGTCCGGGACGCCATCGATGAGCACACCGAGGCGTTTCGCGACCAGACCCGCATGACGACCGCTTATACCTCGACGCTGGTGTCGATGAACGCGTGTCTTGTCGTTTCAATGGCCGCCCTGTCGCTTTGGCTGTGGTCGAACGGGCGCATTTCCATTGCCGCCGTCGCCACTGCGATTCCGCTGGCGTGGCAGTTGAACAACATCGCCGGTTGGGTGGCCCGCAGCGTCACCTCGATTTTCGAGAATATCGGCACGGTGCAGGACGGGATGCGGTCGATTGACGTGCCCAGGCAGATGCCCGATCCGGACGATGCGGCGGAGCTGAAAGTGACCGGCGGCGAGATACGCTTCGAAAATCTGCATTTCGATTATGGCCGGGTTCGCGAAACAACCGGTATTCAGTATCCGGTCGTTCTGCACGGCATCGACCTGCGGATCGCGCCGGGGGAGAGAGTCGGTCTGATCGGACCGTCCGGCGCGGGTAAATCGACATTGGTCAATCTGCTGCTGCATTTCTACGCCCCCGCATCCGGCCGCATCCTGATCGATGGTCAGGACATTGCCGGGGTTACGCAGGAAAGCCTGCGCCGGCACATCGCCATGGTCACGCAGGACACGTCGCTGCTGCATCGCTCTATCCGGGAGAACATCCGTTACGGTCAGCCGCAGGCCACCGACGAACAGATCGTCGCGGCGGCGAAACAGGCGCACGCGCATGATTTCATTGCCGGGCTGGAAGACTGGTTCGGCCGCAAGGGTTACGACGCGCATGTCGGGGAGCGCGGGGTGAAGCTGTCAGGTGGTCAGCGTCAGCGCGTGGCACTTGCCAGGGTGATCTTGAAGGACGCCCCGATCCTGGTGCTGGACGAGGCGACCTCGGCACTGGATTCCGAAGTCGAGGCCGCCATCCAGGAGCAACTCGATACGCTGATGGAAGGCCGCACGGTGATTGCCATAGCGCACCGGCTGTCCACCATCGCGCGGATGGACCGGCTGATCGTGCTGGATGCGGGACGGATCGTCGAATCCGGATCGCATGCCGAACTGCTCTGCCGGGACGGGGTGTATGCGCGGTTATGGCGGCGCCAGTCCGGCGGGTTCGATCCGGTCAGTGCCGGCGACAGGGTCGCGGCGAAGTAATACCGGCCGGCGCGTTGGAAATGACGCGGCGCTTTTCATATCCCGTCGCAGCCGGCACACGCCGGGCTACGACGACAAAACCGGGCGAGGCGGGGATTGATCCCGCAACTGCGGTGCGTGATGTTGTCGCTGACACCCTGGGGGAAAACAAGAGTGACAGGCCTATTGGACGGAAAAGTCGCGCTGGTGACAGGCGGCGGGAATGGCATCGGGCGGGAGACCGCATTGGCGTTCGCGCGAGAAGGTGCGCGCGTTGCCGTTGCCGATTACGAAGCGGACTCCGCCCGGCAGACGGTTGCGCTGATCAACGCCGGCGGCGGTCAGGCGATCTCGCTTTCAGGCGACGTCACCGTGGCGGCGCAGGTGCAGACTATGATGGATGGCGTCATGGCAGCCTACGGGCGGCTCGATTGCGCCTTCAACAACGCCGGGATCGCCCCGCATCAGGTCTATTCCGCCGGTCAACTGTCGCATGAGTGGTCCGAGGAATCCTTCGACCGGATGATCGAGGTGAACCTGAAAAGCGTCTGGTTGTGCATGAAGTACGAAATCCCGCTGTTGCGGGCATCGGGCGGTGGATCGATCGTTAATACCGCCTCGGTCGCTGGCCTGATCGGGCTGCGCACCGCGACGGGGTATGTCGCGGCCAAACATGCGGTGATCGGCCTGACCAAGACGGCGGCGCTGGAATATGCCGGGGAAGGCATCCGGGTGAACGCGGTCTGTCCCGGCTTTATCGCTACCCGCATGACCATCCTGGCCCGCGAGGTACGCAGCGAGGCCATCCTTGCCCGCACCCCGATGCGCCGATTCGGCGAACCGGGCGAAATCGCGGAAATGGTGGTGTGGCTTAGCTCGGACCGCGCCAGCTACGTGACCGGCGCGGCGTATGAGATCGATGGCGGCATGACCGCCAGTTGACCACCCTACTGCGCGGGTTCGCCGGCCCAGAACGGGTCGGCGGTTCCTGCGCCAGGATGTCCACGATCCTGGCGCGAACCCGCTTTTAATCCGGCGGTTCCTGCGCCCGCATTGTATGCTTCGCACCCGGTATCCGGTCACGCATGAACGACAGCCGGAACCGTATCTTCGGGTCCAGAGCCCTGCGCCAGGACGTGTGGAGCGACTTGAACGCATCGTCGCGCGCCGGAATATCGCCGAACGCCCGGGCCACGGCAGCGGAAAACCGTTACGGATCGATTTATAGATTGTTTGCCAGCTTGCGGGCGAGCAGCCAGCCGGGCAGGGCGGCCGCAGGTGCTGCGGGCAGCAGCAGAATCCAGCCCCATGGTTGCTGATTGACGATCAGGTCCATGCCGATGCCCAGCATCATGCCGCCGATAAGGCTGCCGGTGACCCCGGCGGAAACGCCGAGCCAGATGATATCGCTGCGTGTGATCATGGTTTGGGGTGGTAATGGCGGGGGGCCGGGTTGGCAAGATGCCGGGACGTTTGACAAACGCGGGGCTGGTCGCCTATAGGCCGCGTTCTTCACGGCCGGGAACGTGGACGGACCTTTAGGGTCTGCGCCCGCCCATTGGTACAAGACCTTTGGGACTACCGGTGCAACAACAGGACGAAAGGGCGAACCCGCCCATGACTAAACGCGCCGAATCTAAGTACAAGATCAACCGCCGCCTGGGTATCAACCTTTGGGGCCGGGCCAAGTCCCCGGTTAACAAGCGGGAATACGGCCCCGGCCAGCATGGTCAACGCCGCAAGAAGCCGACCGATTTCGGCACCCAGTTGATGGCGAAGCAGAAGCTGAAGGGCTACTACGGCAACATCAGCGAGAAGCAGTTCCGGAAATACTACGATGAGGCCGTGCGCCGTAAGGGCGACACCTCGGAGAACCTGATCGAGATTCTGGAACGCCGCCTGGATGCGGTGTGTTACCGCCTCAAGTTCGCTGTGACCCCGTTCGCCGCGCGTCAGTTCGTTTCCCATGGCCATCTGCTGGTCAACGGCAAGCGCGTTAACATTCCGTCCTATCTGGTGAAGGACAACGACACGATCGAGGTGAAGGAGAAATCCAAGCAGCTCGCCGTGGTGCTGGACTCGACCCAGAGCAGTGAGCGCGACGTTCCGGAGTATCTGGAAGTCGATCACCGCGCGATGAAGGGCCGCTTTGCCCGCGCCCCGAAGCTTTCGGATGTGCCGTATCCGGTGCAGATGGAACCGAACCTGGTGGTCGAGTTCTACTCGCGGTAAGCAACGCGTTCTACTCGCGTTAATCGCAGGTTTTATTGGCCGGCTTGGCGCCGTCGTCCGTTCCTCTTGGGGGATGGGCGGCGGCGTTTTGCTGTTTGGGATGGTCGTGGCGCCGTTGACTGGCCCGTCGCTCCTGCTGGCCGACGATCTGGCAACTTCGACCAAATCGAGGAGATCAATCCATATGTCGAAGTTGGCGGGATCAGCTACCTCTTGGTTACGCAGCAACTGAGTGCGGTGCGAAGGTCTGATACCAACGGCCCTCTGTCCTAACCCGTCACAGTCGTGGCGGGGGAAAGCCCGCCATCCACGCCTCGCGATGCTGGTTCGGACAAAGACGTGGATGGTAGGCCTTCCAGGCTGTGTGAAAACTCTCGCCCGCGCTTTTGGCGGAGAATGGTTTTCTCCGGGGGCTCCTCTCCGTCATGGCGGGCGAAGGCCCGTCATCCACGCCTTGCTGTCCCGGCCCAGAAAAGGCGCAGATGGTAGGCATTCTCCTGCCGTGAC
>JANXLQ010000220.1 GCA_025355085.1 Rhodopila sp. | reverse complement strand
GCCATGCATGCGCTGGCAAAGCGCATTCAGCGCTTCGGTAGTGGTGATCAGGACGGGCGGGGGAAACTCGGTGTGGGACGGTTTGGCCATCCGGGACTTGTACACGGGTGTGTGCGAAAGGCAAAAAACGAATCGGGGTTGCCCCGGAAACTCCAAGGGACCCATAAAAAATCCCTTGGCGACGCTGCCACGATGTGGCGCATACTGACTCCCGTCGCCGGGCGGTTGTCACTCATTGCTGAGGCCAAGGGTGCACATAGACGAAAACGTCGTACGAGACCAAATAACTCCAGCCACACAAATGTATGGGACGCCTCATCTGCACCCCGCAGAACGCTTTACTTTGGCGCATCGGGCAGCGCCCGTGGCATCAGCCTAACAATACCGCGAAATTGGTTTGCTTCATCCGCGGCGCCCCGCCGTTCATCCGGAGCAACCGATTACACGACACGGCGCAGATGTGGTTGCAAACGGCCCCACTATCGATGTCAGGCTGCCTTTTGCAGCCTACTGTTGCAGCGAAAACCAATCGCGGCTATGAACGATCCCATGTCCAACGGCGCGCCCTTTGCGATCCTGACCGGCGACGCTGTAGCGTCCGGTTTCGCGCGCCCCTGCGACCTCCCCCTGTCCAGCCTGCTTCTCCTTCTTCGACTTAGCCGCCCCTGAGCGATTCGCCGGGTTGTTAAAACGCCGGCTCGCTCAGGGGAACCCCTGAGGCTAATGTCGCACCTTGAGGAATAACCCAATGAGCATCACCCATCCCAGCTTCGGCAAGCTGGACGACGACCGCATCATTATCTTCGACACCACCCTGCGCGATGGCGAGCAGTCGCCCGGTTTCTCCATGAACCTGAATGAAAAGCTCCGCATGGCAGAGGCGCTGACCGAACTGGGCGTAGATGTGTTGGAAGCCGGGTTCGCCATCGCCTCCCCCGGCGATTTCGAAAGCGTCAAGGCGATCGCCGAAAGCGTCGGTCAGCGCGACGATAGCCCGGTCATCGCCAGCCTCGCCCGGGCAGGCTCCATGGACGTGCTGCGGGCGGCGGAAGCCTTGCGAAGCGCCAAACGCCGGCGGATCCATATCGTCATCGCCACCAGCGACCTGCACATGAAATATAAACTTCGGATGACGCAGGAAGAGGTCATCGCCGCGACGGTTGACTCGGTCCAACTCGCCCGTCAGCACGCGGACGATGTGGAATGGTCGGCCGAAGACGCCACACGCAGCGATATCGACTTCCTGGCACGGTGTGTCGAGGCCGCGATCAAAGCCGGTGCGACGACGATCAACCTGCCGGATACCGTCGGCTATGCGCTGCCCGAGGACATGGAACGGATGTACACGCAGATCCGCGCCAAGGTACCCAATGTGGAGACGGTGATCCTGTCCACGCACAACCACAACGACCTGGGTCTGGGTGTCGCGAATACCCTCGCCGCGATCCGGGCCGGCGCCCGCCAGGTGGAGTCCACCATAAACGGTATCGGCGAGCGGGCTGGCAATGCCTCGCTAGAGGAATTGGTGATGGCCATCCGCACCCGGCAGGATGCGATGCCTTATCGAAACAACATCAAAACCACCGGCCTGCTGCGGATGTCTCGGCTGCTCGCGACCGTCACCGGATTCGATGTGCAGCCGAACAAAGCGATTGTCGGACGCAACGCCTTTGCACATGAAGCCGGTATCCATCAGGATGGAGTGCTGAAAAACGCCGCAACGTATGAGATCATGACGCCCGAGAGCGTCGGCTGGACCAAGAACAGCCTGGTCCTGGGCAAGCATTCAGGACGAGCCGCGTTTCGCGACAAGCTGAATACCCTGGGCTACAAGGTGGGTGACAACCAGCTTAACGACGCGTTCCGCCGCTTCAAGGATTTGGCCGACCGCAAGAAGGTCGTGTTCGACGAGGACATCGTCGCCTTGGTCGATGACGAAGTGATGCGCGATCATGAACGCGTCCGCTTTGTCTCGCTTGATCTGCATGCTGGATCACGCGGCCCCGCCCGGGCGGAACTGGAGTTGGAAGTGGACGGCGAGATCAAGACCGCCACCTCGACCGGCAACGGGCCGGTCGATGCGACCTTCAATGCGATCCAATCGATCTTTCCACATGCCGCCAACCTCGTGCTGTTCACGGTAGGCGCGGTGACCGAAGGTACCGATGCGCAAGCCAAGACAACGGTACGGCTGGAGGAAAACGGCAAGATGGTCGATGGCCAGGGCGCGGATTCCGACACGATCGTTGCCTCGGCACGGGCGTACATACACGCGTTGAACAAGCTGCTGGTGAAGCGCCTGCGGACGGAACCGGCGGCGCTGTCCGCCTGACTTCGATGGTATCGGCGCTGGTTACGGCGCCGATACCGATTTTCTAATTATACCCCCAGAATCCGCTGGCCCCGGTCGTAGGCTTGATGCTCGGCCCATAGCTGGTGCCCGAAGTGGACATGCCGGGCGCTGTGGCCGTATCCGGCGTATCGACCGGCGGAGCGGCAGGCGCCGGTTGGATACCCGGTCCCGTTATGCCATAGGCTCGGGGATTCCCGGAACAGGCGGCGAGGGCAAACAGCAAACCGAGGGCAAAAATCGTGCGCATATCGGGATATTGCGCCAAGACCCCATCGTATGTCTATCGCTGCATTGGCCGGTCAGCGGTTCTCGTTTTGGCAATAAGGCGATTGCGCACCACGTCGTCATGATGCGCGAAGGCGCACCGTTGACCATCTCGTACCGCGACTGAACCAGTCTTCCCATTTATTCGTAATGGAGAGGAAGGCAGCCTACCTCGGCAAGCCAATAAACCAAGGTGAAGAGCGTGCGCCTGTTTCTAATTACCCTATGCGTTGCTATCAGCCTGATTGCCGCCTGCAACCGGAAAACCGACGCATCGAAATCGATTGGCACCGGTCCCGCCTTCGACCCAATCGCGTTTTTCGATGGTCGCACCCATTCGACCGGAGTGATCGAAGACCGATCGGGCGCACCGGCGGAACGGATCGTTACCGACAGCCACGGCGATAAAGACGGGGCCGACCGGCTGCACATGGTGCAGCACCTGTTGTTTCAGGATGGCACGACACAAGTGCGGGACTGGACACTGTGGCGAAGCGGTCCCGATCGCTTCGATGCAACAGCCAACGACATGGCGGGAACGGCGAAAGGGGAGTCACAGGGCGGACTCTTTCATTGGCAATGGGTGCTGGCTCGTTCCCCTGGCAACTGGCTGATGAACGTAACGATGAACCAATGGATGTACCGAATGGACGACGGTTCGGTGACGATCCGAACCACCGTCAGCAAGTTCGGCTTTATCGTTGCGGGGGTGACCGAACAGTTCGTTCGTACAGAGCCGTCTTAAGGGAAATCAGGCCAGAACGCGGATACTGCGGCGTCCTGACACCGATCGCCTCCTCCGCGCAGCCGCGATCCTTAGCAACCGCACCCGCTTCGTGGAGGTTGGAACGGGTACGGTCATCCCCCCCGCATGAAAGCATTCAACCCCGGCGTCGGCAGCGTTTCGTCCAGGTAACCGAACGTTCCGGTTTCCGCGACCTCTTTCGCGGCATTCACCAACCCCGTCATCGCGGCGCGATACAATGACGTCGCCAAACTGACGCGCTTCACCCCGGCCCCGGACAATGCTGCCACGGTAAACGATTTTCCCTTGATTCCGCCCATGAAGTTAAACGGCCGCGACAGCGCCGAACAGACGGCACGCACCGCATCCAGGTCGGGCAGACCGGGCGCCATCAGCACGTCGGCTCCCGCGGCTTCGAACGCCAGCAGGCGCCGGATGGTGTCATCCAGATCCGGGTTGCCGCGCAGGAAATTCTCGGCCCGCGCCGTCAGGGTGAACGGAAACAGGGTCAACCTCGCGGCTTCGACCGACGCGGCAATCCGATCCCTGGCATGAGAAACCTCGAACAACGGCCGCGACGAGTCGCCCGTGGCATCCTCGATCGACGCCCCCACAAGGCCGATTTCAGCCGCCATGCGGATGGTTTCGGCCACCGTTTCAGGGGTGTCCCCAAAACCCTTTTCCAGGTCGGCGGACACCGGCAAATCCGTGGCTTCGACGATCGCCCGGCAATGCGCCAAAGCCTCCTCCCGCGTCACCATGCCGTCGCGGCGGCCAAGCACGCCGGCGCAGGCTCCGCTGGACGTGGCGATGGCTGGAAAACCAAGCGCGGTCAGGATGCGGGCAGACCCGGCATCCCAGGCGTTGGCGATGACGAATGTCTCCGGCGCGGCATGCAGTGCGAGAAAGCGTTCCGCTTTTTCAGATTGGCCCGACATTATTCGGCTGCCTTTCGTTCGTTCAAAACCTCATGGGTATGTTCGCCCAAACGCGGAGCCGCTCGGCGGATCGATCCCGGAGTCGCGGATAGTTTCACCGTGACGCCCAGCGTGTGGAACGGGCCGGTGACCGGGTGGTTGGTTTCGACGACCATCTCTCGCGCCAGGATTTGCGGGTCGGTAAAAACCTCATCGTAGTACAAAACCGGGCCGGCCGGAAGGCCGATCGTTTCCATGGCGGCCAGCCAATAGGCAGATGGTTGGGTAAGTAACGGTTGGGCCAGCAACGCCACCAGCACGTCGTTATTCTTTACCCGTTCGGCGATGCTGGCAAAGCGCGGATCGGCGACAAGTTCGGGCGTGCCGACAAGCTCGCAGAACTGGGCGAAGAATTTTTGCTGCGACGCGCCAACGGTGATGTAGCCGTCAGCGGTCTGGAAGCATTGATAGGGTGAGCTGCCACGATGCGCTTGACCAATCCGTTCCGGTCGCGTGCCGGTGGCGAAGTAATGCGCGGATTCATAGACCGCCAGCGAAGTGGCAGCCTCCAGCAACGACGTCTCGACATGCTGCCCCTCCCCCGTCCGATGCCTGGCTTCCACTGCTGCCAGAACCCCGAATGCCAGGAACATGCCGGCGGTCACGTCGGAGATCGCAATCGGCAATCGGTGCGGCGGCCCGTCGGCGGGACCGTTCGTGCTCATAAGGCCCGACATCGCCTGAGTGACCAAATCAAAACCGCCGCGCGAGCTATAGGGACCGGTCTGACCAAACCCGGATATCGACGCCAGGATCAACCGTTTGTTGCGCTGGTGCAGGGCAGGCCAGCCAAAGCCGAGGCGGTCGAGCACCCCCGGCCGGAAGTTTTCCACCAGGATATCCGCCCGGTCGATCAACCCAAGCAACGCCTCTTTGTCGGCAGCCTGCTTCAGGTCCATCACGACCGACCGCTTGTTGCGGTTCCAGGTCATGAAAGGCGCACTTTCGCCGTTGATGAAAGGCGGCATACCCCGCGCGGAATCGCCCTTCGGCGGCTCAATCTTAATGACCTCGGCACCGTGATCGGCAAGCAGCATCGCGCAATACGGGCCGGACAGATGGCTCGTCAGGTCCAGGACGAGAAGATGATCGAGAGCGCCGGCCATGTCGTTTCCTCCAATTGTACGCACGATGATGCCACAGTGCGAGGAATTCGCCACCCTGGAGCTCGGCGTCCAGCAGTTCTCATTTTGGTAAAGCGGCGACTGCGTCCGCTGTCGTCATGGTGCGCCTTCGCGCACCCTCATCGTCATGGTGCGCCTTCGCGCACCCACGCCGTCATCGCCGGTTTTGTGCCGGCCATGACGGTCAAGGAAAGTTCTGTGTTCTATTTACGCCGTGATCGGCTCCCCGAACGGTACCCACGCCTTACCGTCGAACCGTTGCAGGCGCAGACGCTTGATCCCAAGATAATCCGTCGCGGTGGTCTTGTAACTAATCCCCGCCTGGAACATCGGCAATTGAATATCCAGATTCGTCGCCTGCTTCATAATGTTCTCCCGCGACAAATCGTTGCCGCATTGCTTGAACACCTGCACACCAGTCTGTGCGGCACAGTAACCATAGACGTTATTGATGTCGGCGAGGTCGGACCCCGGCATATATTTTTGCATGAAGGCCACCCAGTCCTGAAAGCCCGGATCGCTTTTCCACTGCGGATCGGACGGATCCTTCATATAGGCGCCCGTTACCAGCCCCACCGCTTTGTCCAGACCCGCCGGCGCCAGACCGGACGAAACCGACGACCCCACAGTGGCGATCACATACAGCGGATCCCAACCCAGGTCCCGCACTTTGCGTAATGCCATGGCATTGAATTTCGGAATGCCGCCGAAGAACAACGCATCGGCCCCTGATGCGTGCAAAGCCACGACCTGCGAATCGACCGTCGGATCGGTCGGCTCATAGCTGCTGGTAGCGACGAGTTGCCCGATCTTGTCACCCAGACCGTCCTTGAAGCCCTTCAGGAAATCTTTTCCGGAATCGTCGTTCTGGAACATTACCGCGATCTTGGCGGCGGGCTTGGTGTCCAGGATGTGGCGGGCATAAACCCGGCCCTCGATCTGGTAACTGACCTGCCAGCCGATCGTCCAGGGATAGTTCTGCGGATCGCCGAACTGCGTGGCGCCAGAGGCCACGAATATCTGCGGCACCTTCTTCGTGTTCAGATATTTGCGGGTTGCCGTCGCGCAGGGTGTGCCGAGTTGCTGGAAGATGCAGGATACGCCTTCTTCTTCGACGAGTTTACGGGTTTGCTCGACGGTTTTCGGCGGGCTGTAGCCGTCATCCAGCGACAACAGCTTGATTTTGCGGCCATTGATGCCGCCCTGGCTGTTAATCATGTCCATATAAGCGACTTCGACCTTGCCGATCGGGGCATAGCTGGACGCCGGGCCGGAATACGGCATGGTCTGGCCGATCAGCAGTTCGGTGTCGGTGACACCGGGCGCCTGTTTAGTCTGCGCCAGGGCGGGCATCGCAAGCGTGGTTCCGGCCAGCGTCAAGGCACGGCGGCGAGTCAAGATCGGCATTGTTACTCAAACCTTTCGTTCATAGCGGTTCATGCGCATTATCAGCAGGTCGCGAAAATGCGGCCGCATCCGTTCGCTCCAGGGTGTATTCGCGGCGGCAGCCCAGGCATCGGATCGTGAGACCGTGCCGTCGCGCAGGTGATACAGCGCCAGATAGCGCCGTTCGGATTCCGTATCCGACACCCGAAAGCGCCGGGCCGACAGCACGCCGGGCACCGCCCCCAGACCTGGAAGATGTTCGGTATTGTACCAATCGGTGAACTCCGCCTCGGCCCCCGGATCGACATTCATCGATGCCACCAGCAACGCACCCGCGCCGGGTGCAGCCACGGCGTCGCCGGGGACGAGCTGCTCGCCCTCAAACCGCATGATGCGCCCGCACATGGACGTAACCCGCTTGGTCCAGACCGACTGGTTGTCGCCGCCGACCGCGCGATAGGCGGGGCTTTGCAGCACGCCGGTGGAGTTCAGATCGTAGGTCGCGACGTGGATGGTCGGGTTCGTGTCATCGATCCACCGTTCGGCGTTCAGAAACCCCGGGACGCGCAACCGATCCGGCACATGCTCACGGTCGTACCAGTCGTGAAACTCATCCGCATGCGCGGTTGAAAAATCGAACGCCATAAACAACAGGCCTTTGGCCATGTTCCTTGCCCTTCCCGTTTTGTCGTTGCCGACGCTTTAGCACCGGACGCGCCGGCGTTGCCAGCCCCGCTGGTTTGCGGCATGCATGACACAGCGTTTTAGCGTCCTACTTTATAAACGGAGACCGCAGCCCATGGCCTTTCTGACCGAACCGGAGCCGGAGCGCGGCGCCAATCTGCCCGTCTTGCCCGGGATATCCCGGATCGTCGCGAACAACCCCGGCCCGATGACGTATTTAGGAACCAACACCTATCTGATCGAGACGCCGGATGGCGTCGCCGTTCTGGACCCCGGCCCAGAGGGTCATCCCGAACATATCGAGGCGATCCTGCGCCACACCGGCGGCCAGATCGCCTATATTCTGGTTAGCCACACCCATCACGACCACGTCGGCGCCGTGCCGGCTTTGCAGGAAGCGACCGGCGCTCCGACCGTTGGCTTCCGCGTAAGCGGCATCGATACGTTCGTGCCCGACATCAAGCTGGATCACGACGCTGCGTTCGCCGGCATGCAGGCGCTGCACACGCCGGGTCACGCGTCCGATCATCTGTGCTTTGCCCTGACCGCCAAGAACGGCGACAAGGTGCTGTTCAGCGCCGATCATGTGATGTCCTGGTCCACCAGCATCGTCAGCCCGCCCGGTGGCGATATGCGCGATTACTTCGCCAGCCTGAATTTGTTGCTGGCCCGTGAGGACGACGTTTACCTGCCCGGACATGGCCCGGCGTTGCGCGAACCGCGCGACCTGGTGCGCGCGATGCTGACCCACCGCGTGATCCGGGAGCAAGCCATCGCCAGGAAACTGACCGGCGGGGCCTTCGATACCTACACGATCATGGACGCCCTGTATTCGCAACTGAACCCACGCCTGCGTAAAGCAGCAGAACGTAACGTCCTGGCCCATCTGCTGAAGATGGAAATAGAAGGCAAAGCCTCGCGCGAAGGGGAGCTTTGGCGCGCGGCCTGAAGCACCGGGATTTCGATGCTGCCACCTTGCCGCGGGTTCCGCTATACGGGCGGCTTGGTGGGAGATCACCCGGTGAAGCCATCAGTCGCCCTCGACCTACAACGAAGCGCCGTGCGCGAGGCAACCGGCCGTTTTCGCACCGCCAACCCGCGCGTCTTTGGGTCCGTGCTGCATGGGACGGACCAGGACGGCAGCGATCTCGATCTATTGGTAGATGCACTCCCGGGCGCAACGCTGTTCGACCTCGGCGGATTACAGGTTGAATTGGAAGAGCTTTTGGGCGTCACCGTCGATTTGTTGACGCCCGGAGATCCGCCGTTGAAATTTCGCGATCGGGTTGTCGCGGAGGCTCAACCGGTTTGAGCGATATTCCACTTTCTGATACCAGCCGGCGTTGATATTGACGTACTGCCGACCGCCCTCGCATCGTCATGGTGTGCGAAGGCACACCATCCACGTCTTTGTTTGGACGAACAAAAGACGCGAATACTGACCTTCGTCGGCATGACGGATTGGATGGCGGTACGTCAATGTCAATGCCGGTTGGTATGAAGACCTCGATCAAATAGGTAGGGCGTTCCTGGGACGCCTGTACATTTGTCGAAGATTTTAGCAAAGACGATTTTCTGGCCGGCAAACGTACCCCAACAGGCCGTGGTTATGAACCTTATCATCATCAGCGAGGCCGCAACGAAATTAATGGATCCGTTTTCCCACGTTCGTGGAGCAACATCCCAAGGCACCGTGGCGTAGTATCGTGGAATACGTAATCGTATCGCGCATGATTATTTCGATATCGACCTAAAAATAGTATGAGACACCGTCGAAACCGCGTTGCCCGAACTACGGATGAGCCGCACATTTTAGCGCCGATCGATTGGGTTTCCAAGCTTTGTTGTCCAACGGGCAGGCACGCGAGGCGGGACACCGGTATCCCGCCTCGCTACGTTATCTCAGGTCTTGATCAGCGCACACCCACCCTCAGCCATCGGACGAAATGCGTCATCCGGTGCGATCTTCGCCAGCCCCGTGCAGAAATCGTATTTCGATTTCGACTCGCTGACCGGCTTGACCTGCCAAAGGTTCATCGCGTGCATCACCCGGCCGTCCTCTCGAATCTGCACGTTATCATTGTAGAAATCGTTCACTGGCATCGCCTTCATCTTGGCCATGACCGCATCCGCGTCCGTCGTTCCTGCTGCCTGCACCGACTTCAGCCAATGCGTGGCGGCGCAGTAATTACCGGCGTGCAGCAGGCCCGGAACCCTGCCGTTCATCTTGTCGCCCCAGCGCGCCGCCCAGGCACGCGTCTTGTCCGACATGTCCCAGTAGAACGAGTCGGTATAGGCCAGTCCCTCGCAGGTCTTTTGCCCGAGCGCCACGATGTCGCTGATCTGGAACAACAGCGTCGCCAGCTTCGCGCCGCCTTTGGTCAACCCGAACTCGGCAGCCTGCTTGATGCAGTTCTGCGCATCGGTCCCGGCATTCGCCAACCCGATCACCTTCGCCCCTGACGCCTGAGCCTGCATCAGATACGACGAGAAATCGGCCGTCCCCAAAGGCGCCCGAACCGCCCCCAAAATCTTGCCGCCGGCAGCCGTCACCGCCGCCATCGTGTCACGTTCCAACGCATAGCCGAACGCGTAGTCCGCGGTGATTAAGAACCAGCTATCGCCGCCGGACCTGGTCATCGCGGTGCCCGTGCCGTGTGCCAGCGCGTAGGTGTCGTAGCAAAAATGCACGCCGTACGGGGAACACTGCTTGCCGGTCATGTCCGACGTGGACGGGCCGGTGATCAGATAGATGTGTTTCTTCTCCCGGCAGACCTGCTGCACGGCCAGACCGGACGAACTCGCGGCCCCGTCGGCCAGCACATCGACGCCCGTGTCGTCCAGCCACTGGCGCGCGATCGTGGTCGCCACATCCGGTTTATTCTGGTCGTCTGCCTGAAGAATCTCGATCGGCCGCCCCAACACGGAACCGCCGAAATCCTGCACCGCCAGCTCCATCGCCACCCGGTTGCCCGGCCCGCCGACTTCGCGATACGGACCGCTCATGTCCGACAACAAACCGATCTTCACCGGCTTGGAGGAACTCTGGGCCCGGATCAATCCGGGGCGCGCCAATGGCGCAACCGCCAGGCCACTGAGCAAAACGCGACGCGATAGCCTCGACATAAATGAAGGTCTCCAATCCGGCCTGAACACGCGTGCGCTTGATTCACAACGCCGTGCCTTGTAGCGGAACGGCACCATTTGCCGCCCCGGGGGGAAACTAGCCATGCCGACGATGCCAGGAAAGACCGCACTGCTCGAATTATTGAAACAAGAGGGGGTGCGGATCATGTTCGGTAACCCCGGCACCACCGAATTGCCGTTGATGGATGCGCTCGCGGCAGAGCGGGAACTGCGCTACGTGCTGGCGTTGCAGGAAGCGCCGGCCATGGGCATGGCGGACGGCTACGCCCAGGCATCCGGCCAGTGCGCGGTGATCAACCTGCATGCGGCCCCCGGTCTCGGAAACGCTCTGGGCATGCTCTACGACGCACAAAAAGCCAACTCGCCGATACTGGTCACGGCCGGTCAGCACGAGCAGCGTTTCAACTTCACCGAACCCCTCCTTATGGGCGACCTTCCCACCATCGCTCGGCCATTCGTGAAATGGTCGGACGAAGTGCGGCGGCTGGAAGATCTGCCGCGCGCGATCCACCGGGCGGTGAAAACCGCGCTGGCACCGCCGATGGGGCCGGTATTTCTATCGTTGCCCGGCGATATCCTGACCGACAGTGCCGATCTCGACCTGGGTGCGCCCAGCCGGGTCGCGACCGGGATCAGGGGCGACGCCAGCGCCATCGCACAGGCCGCCGCCATTATCGCCAAATCGCAGAGTCCGGTGATCGTTGCCGGCGACTGCGTGCCGCAGGGCAACGCGCTGCAAGAACTGGTGGCATTCGCCGAAGCCGTCGGCGCGCCGGTGTACGACGAAGGTATGGCCAGCCGAGCGATGTTCCCATCGTCGCATCCGTTGTATCGGGGGGCGTTGGTAAGGTTGCCGGAGGCGATTCGCGGAGTGCTGAACCAGCACGATCTGCTGGTCTCGATCGGTGCCGACCTGTTCACGCTGTCGCTTCCGGGCGATGTCGAGTCGTTGCCGGAAGGCTATCCGGTGATCCATCTGGACACCGACCCATGGCAGCTCGCGAAGAACTATCCCGAAAATGTCTCCATCCTGGGCGATCCCAAGGCGACGTTGCCGGAACTGACCGCTGCCATTCGACAGGCCAGGTCGGCCGCCGAAAGCGAAGATGCGATAAAGCGGTTGGCGCATGCGAAGGCCGAGGGAATTTCCAGCCTGCACAAGCTGCACTCCCTGGCCGATGCGATGGCAGAGCGGCACCCGATCCATCCGCTGGCATTGATGCAGACCATCGGGCGGCTGTTGCCCGGCGACGCGGTGGTGATCGATGAAACGATTTCGTCCGGAACCGGGTTGCGGCGATTCCTGAAAAGCGACGACGCGCAAAGCTTCTACGGGTTGCGCGGCGGCGGCATCGGGTGGGGCCTGCCGGCGGCGATCGGGGTGAAGCTGGCGTTGCCGGATCGTCCGGTGGTGGCGCTGATCGGTGACGGGTCGGCGATGTACTCGATCCAGGGCCTGTGGACCGCCGCTCGCGAAAACCTGCAAATGGTGTTCATTATTATCAACAATTACTCGTATCGGATACTGAAACAGCGGACCAACGCGATGCGGGGACTGGCGGCGCAGACCGACAACTACGTCGCGATGGACCTGGACCGGCCAAGGGTCGATTTCGTCTCGGTCGCGCGCGGACTGGGCCTGACCGCCCACAAGGCAACGACCTTGTCGGACCTGGGCGATTTGCTGAAGGTCGCACTGGCCCACGATGGCCCGACGCTGATCGATGTCGAGGTCGATCGTTCCTGGAAGCCGGTCTGATACCAACGGCCCAATATCTTGACCGTTCGGCCCCTTCTCGTCATGGCAGGCGAAGGCCTGCCATCCACGTCTTTGTCCGCACCAGCATCGCGATTCGTGGATGGCGCGCCTTCGCGCATCATGACGAAGCGGGTAACGGCCGCCTCCACCCCCGGCAATCCAAATGCAGCCCCGGGTCCCGCATCTACGCTCGGCTCACAGGCCCCTGGCGCCTGGCCTCCTCGACCGCTCGATACAAATACCATGTCGCCAACGACCGGTGCGGCGCCCAGGCCAGCCCGATCTCGCCCAATGCCTTCGGTTTCGGCTGCGTCTCCAAACCATACAGCACGCGATACCCTTCACGCACCCCGAAATCGTCCACCGGCAGCACGTCCGGACGCCCAAGGGTGAAAATCAGCAGCATCTCGACCGTCCAGCGGCCGACACCGCGAATGCTGGTCAGCCGCTCTATCAGCGCCTCGTCCGTCAGCCGCAACGATTGCCGCCGGGTCGGCACGGTCCCGTCCAACGCCTTGGCGCAGATGTCACGGATCGCCGCGACCTTGCCGCCCGAGAAGCCGCAGCCGCGCAAGGCCGTCTCGGCGGTGGCCATAACCGCGTCGGGCGCCGGAAAGTCGTCGCCCGGGAACAAGGCGCAGAATCGCCCCAGGATCGCTTCCGCCGCTCGCCCGTGCAATTGCTGATGGGCGATGGCGCGGACCAAGGCTTCATAGGGACTGCGTTGGCGCTGGATATCCAATCGGGGCGGCCCGACCCGGCCGATCAACGCGGCAAAACGGCCGTCCTTGCTTAGATGTAGCACGCCCTCCACGTTCGATGCCCTTCCCAGCTCTGTAAACGGCCCCACGCTGCGAACGGGGAAGCGATGTTGGCGGCATGCCGCCCGGGGCGCGCTCGCGTGCAGCACTATGTCGCATACGATGGTATTTTGTCTCGCTTCCCCATCCTCCCCTTATCGGTTATAGGACACGGGTTCCAATGGAGCATTGGATGTATAGGCATCACCATTGGCCTGACGGCACCGTGGCCGAAAAGACAGCCGAACGGCAGACCGCGAGCCTTGCTGGCGTGGCAATTATCCTGTTGTTGCTGGTCGGCGGGCTCGCCCTGGTTCATCATTTGCACAGAGCCGCGTTGATCGAGGACTGCCTGATGGCAGGACGCAGCAACTGCGACGCGTTGTTGGTCCGGCCGCATTAGAATCATAATTCCCGCTTCCATCGATACTCTCGGCTGATCGGCCCGCGGTTCGCCGATGATGCAGTGGCGGCACACTTGTCGCGGCAGGCGGGCATTGGCGGCGCGGTCGATGTGAGCGAAGCGCCCCCCCGGCACCGCCTCTTCGGCCGCACGCCGCCATTATGCGACCGGGGCCCGCCGGCTCGCGGTTTCGTCAGGCTTGCGTCACCGTGCATGGAAGCAACGGTGACGTCTTCTCTGCGGATATGGTTCTCCCCTCAGTAAATTCCCTCTGTCCGGTGCGCTTGATTTAAGTTAAAGAACCCGCGCCCGCCATCCGGTTTGGTGAGGTATAGGAAACAGATACGCCCATAGAATGGCGGTTGCGTTCCTATCGAATGCGTTTTGGGGAAGGCCTAACAAACATGAGCGCAAGCACCGCGCGGCCGGGGGCCTCAACCTCCCGGCCAATGACCTCCGATGAAAAGAAAATCATCCTGGCGTCATCATTAGGTACTGTTTTCGAATGGTACGACTTTTATCTCTACGGCTCGCTAGCCGTAGTCATAGGCGCCAAATTCTTTGGCCAGTTCGACGAAACGACGCGCAACATCTTCGCGCTGCTCGCATTCGCCGCCGGCTTCCTGGTACGCCCGTTCGGCGCGCTGGTGTTCGGCCGCCTCGGCGATATGATCGGCCGTAAATACACCTTCCTCATAACCATCCTGATCATGGGTGCGTCCACCTTCGTCGTGGGCATCCTACCGACCTCCGACAGTATCGGCATCACCGCCGCCATCATCCTGATAACCCTGCGCATCCTGCAGGGCCTGGCGATCGGTGGCGAGTATGGCGGCGCCGCGACCTATGTCGCCGAACACGCACCCCGCAACCGCCGAGGTTTCTACACAAGCTGGATTCAGACCACCGCGACGCTCGGTCTGTTCATGTCGCTGGTGGTGATCCTGAGCGTTCAGGCTTCCATGAGCGCCGACGATTTCAAGGCCTACGGCTGGCGCATTCCGTTCCTGATGTCCGTGCTGCTGTTGGCGGTGTCGGTGTGGATTCGTCTGCAACTCAGCGAAAGCCCGGCGTTCGTGAAGATGAAGGCAGAAGGCCGGCATTCGAAAGCACCGCTCAGTGAGGCGTTCGGCCAGTGGAAGAACGCCAAGGTGGCGATCCTGGCGCTGATCGGCCTCGTCGCCGGTCAGGCGGTCGTTTGGTATTCGGGGCAGTTCTATGCACTGTTCTTCCTGACCGGGGTGCTGAAGGTCGATGGTTTCACCGCCAACCTGCTGGTGGCATGGGCGCTGTTGATCGGTGCCGGCGGGTTCGTCCTGTTCGGTTGGCTGTCCGATAAGATTGGCCGCAAGCCGATCATCCTGGGCGGCTGCCTGATCGCGGCATTGACCTACTTCCCGGTCTTTCAATACCTCGCCGAAACCGCCAATCCGGCGCTGACGAAGGCACATAATTCGGTGAAAGTCGTGGTCGTGACCGATCCGGCGGACTGTTCGTTCCAGTTCAACCCGACCGGCCTGTCGAAGTTCGTCAACGCCTGCGATGTGGCAAAAGGCGCGCTTGCCCGCGCCTCGGTAACGTACTCCCAGCAGGACGCCGCCGCGGGTACGGTTGCCAGCGTGAAAATCGGCGACAAGACGCTCGATCCGAAGTCGAAGACATTTGCGGCTGAACTTGCATCCACGTTGACCGCGGTCGGCTATCCCGCGGCGTCGAACCCGTCGGTCGTGAAAATGGCCCACCCGTTCGACATCTTCCGGGCGCAGCCGTTCAAGATCGTCTTGACCGTCTGCTTCCTGATGGTGCTGGTGACCATGGTTTACGGTCCAATGGCCGCCGCCCTGGTTGAATTGTTCCCGACCCGCATCCGCTACACCTCCATGTCGCTGCCGTATCATATCGGTAACGGCTGGTTCGGCGGCCTGCTGCCGGCATCGATGTTCGCGATGAACGCCCAGAACGGCAGCATCTATTTCGGCCTGTGGTATCCGATCGTCATCGCCGGTGCGACGGCGGTCATCGGCCTGCTGTTCATTCCGGAAACCAAGGATGTCGATATCTACGCGGGTGACTCCTCATTCCACCCCGGCGACCACGTCGTGGAGTTCGATCCGAACGCCGCGTAATAAACACACCGGATAGTACGGCGGCCGTTCAGTCCCCTCGTCCGGCAACCAACGAGACGGCCGTCACGGCCCTTCCGCGATCTGCGGAAGGGCCGTGACGCGTTTTGCTCCCCGGACCCCGGCGCAGGCAATCCTGACCGGACGCACCGCCGCGCCAGAGTCCGGACGCGGGCGGATCATCGATTGATTCGGATGTTTTGCAGAAAGCGCCTACCAGCAAAAAAGAACCCCGGCCGGCCGGGGCGATACCCGCCAAAAAGACGTCCCAACGTGTGGGCCTGAACGGGCGCCACCGTCCCACACTCTGAACGCCGCCGGGACTGTTGCTGGCTGGTCAACCCGAACCCCACCGGGAATCGCACTTCCCGCGAAAACCGTTATGCTCCGCCGTCAGAGCAATCGGGGAACAAAAACCATGGCAACAATGAACGCGAAATCGGTCAGGCGGCGCGAAGATCTTCGCCTGCTCACCGGCCAGGGCAATTACGCTGCCGACGCCGCACCGGCCGGCATGGCGGTCGCGATCCTGCTGCGCTCCCCCTACGCCCACGCCCGGATCGAGCGGATCGACCCAGCCCCGGCACGAGACCTCCCCGGCGTCATCGCCGTCTATACCGCCGCCGATCTGACCGACGTTTTGCCCATCGCCGGCGGTATCGGCTTCCCGCGTCCCGATGGCAGCCCCGCCCCAAAGACGGATCGCCCCCTGTTGGCCACCGGCCGCGTGCGCTTTGTGGGGGAGCCGGTGGCACTGATCATCGCCGAAACGCGCGCCGCCGGCCTCGAAGCAGCCGAAGCGGTCATCGTCGATTATGCGGCCCTGCCCGTCGTTACCGAACCAGTCGCGGCAATGGCACCCGGTGCAACCCCTGTGTGGGACGACGTGCCCGACAACATCGGCTTCCTGTGGAAACGCGGTGACGCCGAAGGTGCCGACGCAGCACTGGCCGGCGCGGCGCATGTCACCAGCCTGGATTTCACCGTCTCCCGCATCACCGCCAACTCGATGGAACCGCGCGGCGCCTGGGCCACGATCGCCGCCGATGGACGCATGGAAGTGCATGCCTCCCACCAATCCCCGTTCGCGCTGCGCAACGGCATGGCCAGCGGCAATTTCCAAATTAAACCCACCGATATCCGCGTCATCCCCGGCGACGTCGGCGGTTCGTTCGGCATGAAGTCCGGCGTGCATCTGGAATCCGTCCTGGTATCCTGGGCGGCACGGCGGCTGAACCGTCCGGTGCGCTGGATATCCGACCGGACCGAGGGCTTCCTAACCGACGAACAAGCCCGAGAAATGCACATCGGCGCCTCGCTCGGTTTGGACGCGAACGGCAAATTCACCGCATTGAAACTACGCTGGAACGTTAATTTGGGCGCGTATGTTTCCGGCCGCTCCGGCTGGGGCGTCGGCAATATCGGCGGCATCGCCGGTGTGTATGAAATCCCGTTCATCGCCGCGCAGGTTTGCGGCGTGCTGACCCACACGGTTCCCACCGCCGCCTATCGTGGCGCCGGACGCCCCGAAGCCACCTATGCGATTGAGCGTCTGATCGACGTCGCGGCCCGCGAATTCGGCATCAGCCCCTACGAACTGCGCCGCCGCAACCTGATCCCCCCGTCGGCCATGCCCTATAAAACCGCCCTGACCTTTACCTACGATTGCGGCGAATTCGAAGCCAACATGCAGGAAGCCACCGCCCTGGCCGATTTCGATACATTCGAAGAACGGCGGGCGGCGGCGGCGAAACAAGGCAAACTCCGCGGCATCGGACTGTGCAACTGCATCGAGGTCGCCGGCGGCCCCTTCCTACACCCCGCCAAAGACCTGGCCGAACTGCGACTGGCCGAGGACGGCACGCTCATACTGCGCTCCGGGTCGATGTCCGTCGGCCAGGGGCTGGAAACCACGATGACCCAACTGGTGGCCGACCGCTTCGGCATCCCCATCGAGCACGTCAAATGGGAGGGCGGCGACACCGACCTGCTGCCCAGCGGCAAGGGCAACGGCGGATCGGGCGCCCTGTGCATCGGCGGATCGGCGGTAACACTGGCCGTGGACAAAGTGATCGAGAAAGCCCGCCGTCTCGCCTCCGAATTGCTGGAGGCAGCGGTGGTCGATGTGGAACTGTCCAACGGACGCTTCACCATCGCCGGCACCGACCGGTCGGTGTCGCTGGTAGAAGTGGCTCGCGCCTCCAACGATCCGAACCACATCCCACCCGGTGAGGAAGGCGGCCTCGTGGAAAGCGGCGAATTCACCCCCACCGCCGTCACCTTCCCCAACGGCACCCACATCTGCGAGGTCGAGATCGACACCGAAACCGGCGTCACCGAGATCGTCCGCTACAGCGCGGTCGAGGAACTCGGCCGTGTGCTCAACCCGATGATCGTGGCCGGGCAAATTCACGGCGGCGTCGTCCAGGGCGTCGGTCAGGCGCTGGGTGAGATCATTACCCACGACATCGAATCCGGGCAGATGCTGACAGCGTCCTTCATGGACTACCAAATGCCGCGCGCCGACGAATACCCCGACTTCCGGCTAATGACCCGAGAGGTCCCAACAGCAGTCAACCCACTCGGTGCCAAAGGCGTGGGGGAGGCCGGAACCGTCGGTGCGTTGGGTGCTGCCATGAACGCGATCAACGACGCGCTGGCACCGCTGGGGATACGGCATTTCGACATGCCGGCGACACCGAACCGGGTTTGGGCCGCGATCCAGGCGGCGAAGGGCTGAAGGTTGAGCGCCAGCCAATCCGGAAACCACCCGCATTAGACCACCGGTCCAATGTTCCGACCGTTCGGCCCCTTCTGTCATGGCAGGCGAAAGCCTGCCATCCACGCCTTTGTCGGGACCAGCATCGCGAGGCACAAATGCGGCCCTGCGTCCGCAATGACGACAATGGGCCGAACGATCAAGATAGAGGGTCGTTGGTATAAGACCGCCATCAATTCGTTCGCGCTGCTTCCGCTGCGATATGGCCTGCAAAACTGGTGACAAATGTCTTCAGGCTTGTCAGATCGGACAGGTCGGTGAACGCACCGGACTCTGCTGCGGTGCGCGGTGAGGCCAACACTGCCGCTGTCGTATAAAGACGTTCTCGGGTCAGCTTTCGGCAGAGGATGTTGTAGCGATCGAGGTAGGATGCGTCTTTGAACTCCGGAAACACCCCGAAATGCGGCGATCTGTCGCGCACCGCAGTTCGCAAACCCGGCGCATCCTCGACCAGCATGAGCCAGCCTACAAAGGGACGCGGTGCTTCGCCGAATCCGCCTTCGCGGAACGCCGTCCAAAGATCGATCGCGGTACCCAGTGCCTCTTCAGTGCGATTGTTGAAGTTGTTGCCAAACGACGGGCCAACCTGCGATTTCAATTCGAGCGCCGCCACCAGATGCCCGTTATTGATGATCAGCAGGTCCCACAGTTTGGTTGGGCGGAAGAATCCTGGCAATGTCAGCAGCTTCCGGCCGATCATCATGTGCGCGTCGGTCAGCCCATTTGCACGAACGATGTCCTGAATGAGCGCGATAAACCCGTCCATGTTTTTGCCATTGGTAACACCAGCGCGTTCCCCTTGGTCAGCGCGCCCCAGTTGCCGCTGCTTTTGGGCAGCCGCTGAACGATTGCCCCAAAAAATCTTGACCGCGTCGCACGCTTTGCGTTCGTAATCCGCAAGATCAAGCGGCATCGGCATCCCCAACCGTGACGGCAAGCGCAGACTGCTCGTCCAACGTCAAACCATAAAGCTCCGCCACGGCTCTGTTACAGGCAATAACATCGCCAGATACCGCAGCCTGAACAAGCGCAGTTCGCAACGATGGTGAAACAGATTTCCAGTGCGGCACCCGAATGCGGCGCAGATATTGCGCCTGAAAGCGCAGGTATCCTCCTCGCATCTTTGTCGAATAGAGCGAAATGAAATGCCGTACGACATCGGACAGTAACACCGCCTGAAGCGCCTGAAGGTCCCACACGCTCGATGTGATGAAATACAGATTGTGGTGTGGATAGAGATGCCCTGGCTCATAGACAATGTGGGCGCTACCCTTGATGTCCGGAATCAGCAGCTTCGGCATAGTCGCAATTCCCGGATATATCCGGTCGATTGTGCGAAACCAGTTCGTTGGATTTTTTTTGGAGACATGCCGCGCCTTGATCGCGTCCGCGTGCCGATCCAGATACGCTGCGAGTTTCGGATAGACGCTGAGTGCAACCAACCCACCGTCGTCGGCAAAGGGGTTGATGACGCCGAAACCACGCCATTTCACCGAACCGCTTGCGATATCCCGCGTCATGGCCAGTGGTAATTTACGGTCAGGCTCTACATCGAGTTCATCATAGCGACCGATAAAAACCTGATCGGCCCCGGTCGCGACACCGATTCCTACCTTGCAATGGGCTTCTTCAAGCGTCGGATAGCTGGACTCCAGGCGGCGTATCACCGCAAGCTGGCGTGGGGCCTGTAGCATCCAAGGTTCCGTGCCGCTTGGTACAATTGCAACTTCACTGACCTCAGGGTTCCCATCCAGGACACGGGCAAGCAGCGCATCGGACAGTGCGCGCAGCCTTTCGGCGTCGATCATTGGACGGAACGCGATGCGCGTCGCGGCTGGCTTGCCCCGGCTGATCACGACGATTGCCGGGTAGGCTACTACATCCGATTGAAACGCATCGGTATCCACCATATCGACAAAGCACTTGAGATGAAAACTCTTGGCTATGAGTTGGCGCAGCGGCCCGCCATAGCGGTTCTTCATCCAGCGATCGGCACATATGAAGCCAAGGTGCCCCCCGGGAGCCAAGAGCGACAAAGAGCGTTCGATAAACGGAATATAGATGTCGGCGCGGTCGTAAATCGTGCTGAATCGGCGACGATATTCCGCCATCAAGACATCTGGAATCAGTTCCTGCCGAACATAAGGCGGGTTACCGATCGCGTGGGTAAACGAACCTTCGAGCGGCAGCAGCAGAAAATCGCCATGCCGCAGCCAGCACCGGCAAAGCTCCGAACTGTCGCGGTCATCAAGGCCGTGACCGAGCAATGCGTGCCGAACGAGTTCGCCGGTCCGATCGAAACTGACCTCGTGTAGTTCGACCGCGGTGATGCAGCCCCCCAAATCCGCCGCGACGCCCCGGCGTACTGTGTTCGGCACTCGGCTGTAGGCTGACATGAGCCGGTCGATCGCAGCGACCAGAAATTCACCGTGTCCCATCGATGGTTCCAGCAATCTCGTTTCATACAATGGTTTGTCAGCCGTGTACCCGGCAAGATCGAGAATAAAATCCACAACCTCGCGGCGTGTAAACACTGCGCCGCGGCCTTCAGCGTCTGATCCTGCCATGGTGAAAACGGCAGCTTCGATCGGGCAAAAGCCAGGAATGGAAGCTGGGGCCAGATTTAGATCGAACTGCATTCTACCCTGCTACCCGATATTCCTTTTTTGTTCCAGACCTTTCATGAGTGCCGATTGCAGCAGTGAAGACCGTCCGGCCGCTCATCCGACTGAGGTCACAGGCCACAAAGACCGGAAGCACGACAATCCGACGGTACATTGAGTCATCCCAGTATTGGTTGTACCCAATCGATTTCTGAGTTGGTCAATCGTCAGGTGGTAGGGAAATGATACGCAAAATGGTGCCCCCGGGGGAATACCTGCTGGCAATCGTCCTGGCGCTAACAGCCGCCTCGGCCAACGCCCAAACCCTGTTACGGTGCGAACATGGTACGGATGGAGAGGTCGTCTCTCTCTCCATCGCAAGCAATAACACCACCGAACTCAGGGATGCGTTCGGCAGAAACTACAAAGGAACTTTCACCGTCACCCCCGCCCGGGCAGAGGGCATTCTCAAGATCCCCAATGGGGCCGAGGCCATCGTCCTGCTGGACCGCGCCAGCGGGCAGGCGTCCATTGCGTGGTCGAGAACCGGCGGCATCGCTAAACGGAAACGGACCTACGCATGCGCCCCCGCCGAAAAGGTCTTTTAACCGCTCGAACCACCCCCAACCGTACCGAGCCACAACAGACCCCGACCCGAAAGCCCGATCACATAAAGCGTACATCCACCACCGGTCGCTATACGGAACGCCATCTTTTTGGCCCCAACGCACCGACCGGATGAACGCCCCAATGTCGCAAACAGCCTTCCAGATATGCCCGCGTGGCAGCGGCCTACGCGCCGCCCGTTGCTGCGCCATGAACCCGGCCGTTCGGCCCCTTCTCGTCATGGCAGGCGAAAGCCTGCCATCCACGCCTCGCGATGCTGGTTCGGACAAAGACGTGGATAGCAGGTCTTCACCCGCCATAACGGTGACCGGTCATCGCATAAGCCCGTTGGTGTCAGGCGGCGGCGATCGCCAATCTGCTCGCGGCCCGGGGCCGGCCGATCAACGGCAGCAGGCCGCTCAGGCCGGGTCCGCTATCCTCCCCCGTCAGAGC
>JANXLQ010000209.1 GCA_025355085.1 Rhodopila sp. | reverse complement strand
ATCGGTAAGGCGACGGCATAGCCCCGCGACAGGAAGTAAAATGCCCCGTTGGTCAGACGATAACGGTCGCCGCGATGCCAGGCCGAGGCGTTCGTCGCGCCGTGATTCATGATCGCAAGCGGAAACGGACCATTGCCGTTGGGTCGTAACACTGTGACTTGTAGCGTAACAGCCGGTAGCTCTTCGCCGGGAATCCGAATGACCTGTTCATTCAGCGGACTAAGTGGCGCCTCCAGGTCCAGGGCATCGGCGGCAAAACATGCCAGCGTTCCGATGACGAGCAGAGCGAATGCGAGCGTCGTTACGGTCGCGTGTTTGCAGTAGCGGCGCGACCCTGCCTGTGGCACCCTGCCACGTTCCTTTGTCGGTCGTAGTGAATACACGGCTCGGTTCCGGTCTATATTAAAGATTTATCGCCGTTCCTTTAACCGAACTTATTTCTGAATTCAATGATAATAATAGCGAATTTGAATTAAAATCAGGACGCTTAGGGCGCCGTTGTTTTAATGATCCTTTTTAACAACTGATACTAACACGCACCAACGTGTGAAACATGCTGCCACCCTTGCGTTGTAATGGTGAGCGAAATCGCCGCCCTTGCATCGTCATGGTGCGCGAAGGCACCGCCCAAATAATATTGCTTCAGATTGGTGTCGTTGTAATTCCGTCGTATCCTGGCTTGTCCGGGCCATCTGTTCCAAAACTGTACTGAGATAGGTAATCTGGACATGCCCTGCCGGAGTCACACATCTGCTCGCCGCTGTAGAAAGCCATGCCGGAAACCGCGTCGAACGGGGGTTTACGATCGGCGGCAAGCAAGCAAGCAAGCGATTTTTACCACGGAGACAGAACGAGGTACACAGAGTGCCACAGAGAAGCACAGCCGCATCCGCCGTTCGATAGGCCGGAACGGCCATAGTACGGCACGGATCGCCCGCCAGCGGCATCGCGCGCGAAGCGCCATTCTTGCCTTCTCAGTGCCCTCCATTATTCCTCGTTCTGTCTCTGTGTTAAAAATCGCTTGATTCAAACCGCGCGACCATCTGACATAGTCGATAGTTGCCCGCGCCCTTCGGCCACATACCCAACTAAGGTGACGCCTAATAATTAACGAATTGATCGGCGCGGCTATCGCTATGGCTGACCGCAGCTTATTGGCGCACAAGTGGAGCGATAGTCTTTAGGCGTCGCCTGAGTGCTGGTTGTTCGCATCCTTCGTGACCTTTGCGGTGAAACAGTCGGCGGATTCAAGTTCCGCAGCGAACACCCCCGGGCGGCGTCCTCTGCGGAACTTGAATCCGCCGTCTGTTTCTCTTGCAACCGTAATGAGCCAACCAAGAGAGCAAGAAGCTATTTACCTCACCTGACGCATTACCCTCACCCATGTGTCTAAAATAGGCAGGATCGTGTCGGCCTTCTCCGACGGCAGGCTGGGGTACACGATGTCCACGTCCAGCGCCTGGTATCGTCCGATCAGTGCGGCATCCGGCGGCTGAGCACCCATCACGATGGTCATCGCCGCGGGATCGCGCCCTGCCTCCTCCGTCATCTGGCGGAACCGGGGAATGGCCTCGGTCAGCGGAAGCTTGTCGGCGTTGGTGACCTGCGGCATCCAGCCATCGCCGTAACGCACCGCCCGTCTGGCGGAATAGGGGAAGGCGCCGCCGATCAGGATGGGCGGATGGGGTTTCTGCACCGGCTTCGGCCAAGTGGCGATGGGACCGAAATCGACGAATTCCCCATGATATTCGGCGGCATCCTGCGTCCAGATGGCTTTCATCGCCTCGACCCGTTCCCTGGCCAGCTTGTGGCGTTTGGCGAAATCGGTGCCGTGGTTTTCCATTTCGTCCTGGTTCCAGCCGTTGCCGATACCGAACACAAAACGTCCGCCGGACACCTGATCGATCGACGCCACCAGTTTGGCGGTCTGGATCGGGTCGCGCTGGGCAATCAGACAAACCCCGGTCGCCAGCTTCAGGGTCGTCGTGACAGCCGCCGCGATCGACAGGGTCACGAACGGGTCCATCACGTCGTAATATCGCTTCGGCAGTTCGGCCCCCAGCACGAAAGGCGTCTTGCGGGACAGCGGAATGTGCGAATGCTCCGGCGCGAAAAGGATATCGAATCCGCGTTCCTCCAACGCTCGGGCGAGTGCGGCCGGGGTCATCGAGTAGTCGGTGAAGAACATCGATGCGCCGAATTTCATAAAATGGACTCCTGATCAGGTCGAAGAAATCGCGCCAGAGTGGAAGCTATTGCCCCGGAGCGCAACGGACCGGGCAGGGAAGTGTCGCTAGCTGGTGGAATGTCCGGGTTTTGCAGCGCGTGAAGTGTCCGGTCCAAATTGTCCTGCTGAGAGGGGCATGAATGGACCGGGTGGTGTAACTCGATGTCTGGAAATTCAGTTTGTGTCTTGAATGGGCGCACGTTTCGCCCCGAAGCTGGGCAAGGTTTGGCTGAAATACGGAGGCGCCCGAGAACCCCGGCCACCGCCCGCGAGATGTTGAAGGGGTGGTTCGCCGCGTAACCAACCAGTGTCGCCCCGTAAACCCTTCAAAAGATTGGCGCGCCCTAGTGGATTCGAACCACTGACCCACAGCTTAGAAGGCTGTTGCTCTATCCTACTGAGCTAAGGGCGCCCATGCGTCAGTCCATCTCAATTTCCAGGCACGCAACCACCTGTTCATACAAGACCGGCCGGGAGTAGGATACCTCACCCGCCCCACCGTGCCAATTCACTCCAACGCGGCAACCATCGAAACCGCATTGCCAGCGACTCGGCCAACCGCCTTATATCACCCCTTACGGTGACCGCCACAATTCCCGAAGGGGCACCCATTGGCCAAACCACCCCAAACCCGCCTCGCGGTCCTGATCGACGCTGACAACGCCCCGCCCCAAATCGCCCCCAACCTGTTCAAAGCGATCGCCAAGCTCGGGGAAGCCAGCGTCCGCCGCATCTACGGCGACTTCTCCGGCACACGACTGAAATCGTGGGCTGAACAACTGTCGGAGCACGCCATCGTCCCGCACCAGAATTTTGCGAACACCGCGGGCAAGAACGCCTCCGACATCGCGCTGGCGATCGACGCCATGGATCTGCTGCACAGCGGCCGGTTCCCCCTGGAGGCGGCCTGATTGGGCGCGCCCTGCTACCGATGTTCGGCTTGCATCCGTTCCCGCAGGATGCGGTTGATCGTGGTCTGATAGCCGGGACCCTGCTGGCGGAGCCAGTCCAGGACATCCATATCGACGCGAAGGCTAATAGCCTCTTTCCGGGGCTTCCAGAACGCGCCGCGATGAGCGCGCTGCCAGTTCTCGGTTGGTGCCTCCGGGATGTCCTGCGTATCGGGTTCGCGGTCCTGGAGGGCGTGCAGTTGCTGCATCTGGTTGTCGGTCAGTTTGCTATCACTAGCCATCTTCGGTGCGCCTCCTTTCGCGCGTGGTGGCCTGTCGTAGGCCGATGACCCGGATGAGGTCCGAGTCGTCCGGGTCGGGGTAGCAATGGACGACGAGCAGCACCCGGTAGCCCCCGGCAATCGCACCGGCACAATGCCACCGGTCTTCGGCGTCCTGGTGCCGGTCGAAAACGATGGCGTGCATCGGGTCGGCGAACACGAACTCGGCAAACGAAAAATCGAGGCCGTGCTTGGCCTTGTTCCTCGCCTCTTTGGCCGGGTCCCGGGTAAACCGCATCAAGTGAGACCCGATCTGTATATGCTGAATTGAATATACAAACTATCCGTAAGTGTCAAGATTCGAGACCGCGGCCTCGGCAAGTCAGAAATCTAGGACGTACCCGCCAATCCTCACATTTTCACTCGCATTGGCGGTACGCCGGCTCCATATTCGCGCTATAGGAGCCAAAAATGCTGATGATCGAGGTAGAACGCGAAGAAGACGGACGCTGGATTGCCGAGGTAACGGCACTCCCCGGCGCCCTCGCCTACGGCGCGAGTGAGGCCGAAGCACGCTCCCGCGCTGCTGCCCTCGCGTGTCGCGTCATCGCGGATTTGATCGAACACGGTGAGCCTGTTCCGGACGAGGCACGCGGCCTGTTTGCACCCGCGTGAGCCATTGGCCCGCCGCCAAGGCGGGGACCGTCCTGCGGGCGCTGCAACGAATTGGCTGGACGATCGAGCGTCAAACCGGCTCTCATCGCGTGGTGTCGCGCCCGAACTGGAAGAATACCGTTTTCGCTTTCCACGACGGTGACGAAATCGGCCCTCGGATGCTGGCCCGTATCGCGAAGACCACCGGCCTTCGCCCCGAGGACCTATAGATACCAGATCCCATTGTTTGGTCCCAAGGTGTCGTACGTTTCACTTGATGCCGGCGAGGGCCGGGTGGGTGTAGCGCAGCCTCACAAGCGGTGCTTGGCCTGGGCGGCGCGAACCTGCTCGTCGTCGGCGAATTCCCCTCGGGCCGCGGCGGCTTTCGATGCGGCGATCGTTTCCGGTGAGCCGGAACACGATACGGGCGATGTCGTCCTGATGGGAGGGCGGCAAAGCGCGCGCCGCTTCAACCGCGTCATCCTTCTTGCGTCGGAGGGTTGCGCGATCCGGCGTGCTATGGTCTCAGGTTCGTGATGCCGTCGCGGCGCATTGATTCGCGTCCGATTTGTTCCTGGGGAGCCGAAGCTGCTAATGGCCCGTTCAACTCGCACTACCGCGCGCACTGTCGCGGCGGCCACTGATCCCGCGGCGGCGGTCAAGGATTACCGTCATCAGCAGGAGGCAACCGCTCGGCCGGATGCCGGCGCCGCCCCTCGTTTCCGGGCGAAGCGGGAAACCGCCACTTATCGCTACGATAGCAGTCTGTCACCCGCGCTGGACTGGGACACCAACCCTGCGCGCGACACGGCGAGTTGGTTGATAGCGGCGATTGAGGAAGCGGCGGCACTGCCGAACCAGACCTTCCCGGCAATTCGCGAATTGCGCGGAGCCGATGGGGCTGTGTTGATGCGGGTGGCCGGTTTGCAGGATGCACTGGCGGCATTGAAACGGATGCAGGCGCCGTTTCTCAACTGGACCGGCAAGGCCGAGCGGTTGTCCTTCGATGTGCCGACGCTGCCCCTGTTCGTGCATGAACGGCTTTCTACCGAGGCGATTGTGCAGACCCTGGAGGGGCATCGAAAACGCGCGGCGCAGGAGGATCAGTTCAGCCTGTTCGGCGATCCTCAGATGCCGATGAGCAAACAGGTGGATGCTTACGCCTACCGAAACGGGTGGGTGAACCGGATGATCCTGGGCGATAGCTTGAGCGTTATGAATAGCCTCGCTCGATTCGAGGGGCTGAGCGGACAGGTTCAGTGCATCTATATGGACCCACCGTATGGTGTGAAATTCGGGAGCAATTTTCAACCCTTTGTTCGTAAGCCAACTGTAAAGAACAACGACGACGCAGACATGACGCGTGAGCCGGAAATGGTGCAAGCTTATCGCGACACATGGTCGCTCGGCCTTCACTCGTATTTGACTTACTTGCGCGATCGACTCTTGATGGCAAAAGAATTGTTGAGCCCGAGTGGGTCGATTTTTGTGCAGATTAGCGACGATAACCTCCATCACGTCAGAGAGTTAA
>JANXLQ010000205.1 GCA_025355085.1 Rhodopila sp. | reverse complement strand
GGAACGACGGTGACGTTATGGTTCCCTGTATTCCGTCAGTTGTCGCCGCCGGTCAGCATTGCGACCGTTGCCACCCCCGTACAGGCGGGAACTATACTTATCGTCGATGACGATCCATTAGTGATCGAAGTATTGGCCGGTTATCTTCGCGATTCCGGGTATCGGGTGATGCTGGCGCTTGATGGCTTTGCCGCTCTTGCGCTTCTGGATGAGGCCGTGGACCTGTTGATTACCGATTTTGCGATGCCCGGCATGAACGGGATGGAGTTAATTCGGGAGACGCAGCGGCGGCGGCCGGATTTGCCGGCGCTGTTGCTAACCGGCTATGCCGACCATCGCATGCAAACCGGCATTGACATGGAGCTGCCGGGGAAAACTCATTTGCTGCGCAAGCCAATTTCCGCCGAAGCGCTGCGCGATCGGGTGGAGAGCGTGCTGCGCGAGCAATAAGCAAAGGGCGAACGTGCCGGCCGATGCAAACCCGGGCGGCACATCGCACAGACGTTTGGGACTGCTGAGATATAAGCGAACAGCCGACAGTTGCGCGCCGATTTCGCATGGCTGCGATGGGCGTGTCCTTAAAGTGAGATAATTGGGCGCGGTCCCGCGGGCATAACCCGATTGAAGGTCGCGAACCATTTGACGCGCAACGACTTATCTGATTGAAGCGCAGTATATGGCGCTCTCGAAACCGAGAGATCAGGGAAGGAAACGACGATGGCACCTCAGCCCGGTCCGGAGCCGACGCGGCACTGGCTCCGCATTCTGTTTATTCTGCCGTTTATCTCGATGCTCTGGGTGTCGTCCTATAATCGCCTGACGCCCGAACTGTTCGGATTTCCGTTCTACTATTGGTATCAGCTCGCCTGGGTGGTCATCTCCGCCGCGATTGCCGGTATCGTCTATAAAGCCGAACATTAAGGACGCTGCCATGAACTGGCCCGCACTCATTGTCTTCATCGCGCTTTTTGTCTTCGTAACAGGTCTTGGCTTCGCGGCAGCGCGCTGGCGTGCCGGAGACCTTACCCAACTGGATGAATGGGGTCTGGGCGGCCGCCGGTTCGGCACCGTGGTGACATGGTTCCTGATGGGCGGCGATCTTTATACCGCGTACACCTTCATTGCCATTCCCGCCCTGGTCTATGGCGCCGGCGCGCTGGGTTTCTTCGCCGTGCCTTATACAATTATGATCTACCCGCTGCTGTACCTGGTGTTCCCAAGGTTGTGGTCGATCGCCCATAAGCACGGCTACGTCACGTCCTCGGACGTGGTGTTGGGCCTGTACGGCAACAAATGGCTGGCGTTGGCGGTCGGCATCACCGGCCTCGTCGCCACCATGCCGTATATCGCGCTTCAGTTGGTCGGTATGCAGGTGGTGATCGGCGCGATGGGCGTCAGCGCAGAAGGCTGGATCGGCGATCTGCCGCTGATCATCGCCTTCGTCATCCTGGCGGCGTTTACCTACACCTCTGGTCTGCGGGCACCGGCGATGATCGCGGTCGTCAAGGACGTGCTGATCTATATCGTCGTCATTGCCGTTACAATCTTCGTGCCGCTGAAAATGGGCGGTTTTGCACCGATCTTCGCGGCTGTGCCGGTTGCCAAGCTCACACTGGCTGCTCCGGTGGGTGACACCTATGGCGCCTACAGCATCTACGCCACCTTGGCGTTGGGTTCGGCGCTGGCACTGTTCCTCTATCCACACTCGTTGACCGCAATCCTGAGCAGTTCCAGCCCCGGAGCGATCCGTCGCAACGCGGCGTTCCTGCCGGCGTACTCCCTGGTGCTCGGCCTGCTGGCGCTGCTGGGCTTCATGGCGTTGGCCCTGCATGTCGGCGCGGACCCGGCCTACGCTGACGGATTCAAGACCTATGGCAACAATTTCGCGGTGCCGGCGCTGATCCTGTCGGTGTTCCCCGGGTGGTTCGCGGGCATAGCCTTCGCCGCGATCGCGATCGGCGCGTTGGTGCCGTCCGCCATTATGTCGATCGCCTGCGCCAACATCGTCAGCCGCAACATCTATCGCGGTTTCTTCCGGCCTAACGCGACGAATGCCCAGGAATCCCAGGTGGCCAAGATCTCCTCCCTGGTGGTGAAACTGGGCGCGCTGGTGTTCATCGTGTTCGTGCCGGTGCCGTATGCGCTGCAGTTTCAGTTGCTGGGCGGATTGTGGATGATCCAGGTGCTGCCGTCGGTGATCATCGGGCTGTATCTGCGGATGCTGAACGGTTGGGCGTTGTTGGGCGGCTGGGCGGTCGGAACAGCGATGGGCACCTGGATGGCATCGCTAACCTCGTTCAAGGCGGCGGTCTATACAGTGACCCTGATGGGCGTCAGCTTCCCCGGCTACATCGCATTGTGGTCGCTGATCGCGAACATCGTGGTGTCGGTGGTGCTGTCGCTGCTGTTGAAGCCCTTCGTGACGGCCGCGCCCTTGCTCGCGGAGTGACCCGCAACGATGTCACGTCCCGCTGTTGGGCCTGGATCGGGATGCCGATCCTGGCCCATCGTCGTTTTGGGAATGACGCAAACCGGTTCGCGCTCGCCGGTGTCAGCGTCAGACGTCGTCCGGACTTAGCGTCACGATCATTTCGGCGCACCGCTTATGAACCTCTGCCTCACGTTCCAGATTTTTTGGGAAGCGGGATCGGCGCG
>JANXLQ010000179.1 GCA_025355085.1 Rhodopila sp. | reverse complement strand
TGGCAAATGACTTTCGTCGAAGCATTAACAAGAACAGACATCTATGCGGCCTCCCTGACGGCTTTGACAATCTTGGCGGCCGCGTCGCCCAAATTGTCGGCGGAGATGATGGGAAGCCCGGATTTCGCCAAAATTTCCTTGCCAAGTTCAACATTGGTACCAGCCAGACGCACGACCAAAGGCACTGAAAGCTGCACTTCCCGCGCGGCAGAAACCACGCCCTCGGCAATGATATCGCAGCGCATGATGCCGCCGAAAATGTTGACCAATATGCCTTCGACATTCGGGTCGGACAGGATAATCCGGAAGGCCGCCGTAACTTTTTCCTTGGTCGCGCTGCCGCCGACATCCAGAAAGTTGGACGGCGACATGCCGTACAGCTTGATGATGTCCATAGTCGCCATCGCCAGCCCTGCGCCGTTGACCATGCAACCGATGTTGCCGTCCAAAGCCACATAGTTCAGTTCGAACTTCGCGGCTTCCAGTTCCTTCGGGTCTTCTTCGCCCTCGTCACGCAGCTTTTCCAGGTCCGGGTGACGGAACAGCGCGCTGTCGTCGAAACTGACCTTCGCATCCAGCGCGACCACATCGCCCGCACCGGTAACGACCAGCGGGTTGATCTCCACGATCGCACAATCCAGCGCCATGTAGGCCGCATACATACCGGCGATGAATTTGCCGAACGACGATGCCTGCTTGCCGGTCAGGCCCAGGCCGGCAGCCAAACGGCGGCTGTGAAACCCGGACAGACCCGATGCCGGATCGATCGCAACGCGGAGAATTTTCTCCGGCTGATGTTCCGCGACATGCTCGATCTCCATCCCGCCCTCGGTCGAGGCGATGATGGTGACGCGCCCGCTAAGCCGATCCACCAGCAGCGAGACATAAAGCTCCCGCGCGATATCGCAGCCGGCTTCGACATAGACACGGCGAACCGGACGGCCGGCCTCCCCGGTCTGCTTGGTGATCAGCGTGTGGCCTATCATCGCTTCGGCAGCCGCGCGCACGTCCGCGGCAGACTTCGCCAAACGCACGCCGCCCTTGCCTGCCGGGTCGTCCGCGAAGTGGCCGGCACCCCGGCCACCTGCATGGATCTGAGACTTCACAACGTAAACCGGACCAGGAAGCTTGGCGGCCGCCGCCTCGGCTTCTTCCGGAGTCCATGCAACATAACCCTCGAGAACCGTGACGCCGTAGCGCTTCAGCAGTTCCTTGCCCTGGTATTCGTGGATGTTCATAGAAGCTCCTTAGCCAATCAGTTTGCGCGAAGCGTCGATCAGCTCCTGCACAGCCGCGCAAGATTTTTCGAACATCGCCTTCTCGGCCGGATTGAGTTCGATCTCGACAATCTTCTCCACACCGCCGGCCCCGATCACCACGGGCACACCGACATACATGTCGTTGATGCCGTACTGGCCGGTCAGGTAGGCGGCGCAGGGCAGGACGCGCTTCTTGTCCTTCAGGAAGGACTCGGCCATCGCGATCGCGGAGGCAGCCGGAGCGTAGAAGGCGCTGCCGCGTTCCAGCAGCTTGACGATTTCGCCGCCGCCGTTGGCGGTGCGCTCTACAATCGCGTCGATCTTCGCCTGTGTGGTCCAGCCCATCTTGATCAGATCGGGAACCGGGATGCCCGCAACAGTGGAGTAACGCGTCAGCGGCACCATCGTGTCGCCATGACCGCCCAGCACGAACGCGCGCACGTCCTGCACGGACACGCCGAATTCCTGCGCCAGGAACAACTGGAAGCGCGAGCTGTCCAAAACGCCCGCCATGCCGACGACCATATTAGCGGGCAGACCGGACTTTTCCTTCATCACCCATACCATCGCGTCGAGCGGGTTGGTGATGCAGATGACGAACGCGTTCGGGCAGTTGTTCTTGATGCCCTCGGCAACCTGGGCGATGACGCCGGCATTCTTGCCGATCAGGTCGTCGCGAGACATGCCGGGGGTGCGCGGGAAGCCGGCGGTGACGATCACCACGTCGGCGTCCTTGATCGCGGCATAGTCGGACCCGCCTGACATGGCGCAGTCGAACCCATCGACCGGGCCGGATTGCATGATATCCAGGGCCTTACCAGCCGCAACGCCACCGAACACGTCGAACATGACAACGTCGCCAAGCTCCTTCAGACCGATCAGGTGAGCGAGCGTGCCGCCGATGTTGCCGGCGCCGATAAGGGCGATTTTGTTGCGGGCCATGGGTAGAATCCTTCGCGGGGCGCCCGGATGGCGCCGTTGTTATGAAACGGGGCCCGCCGGGACGGCAGCCGGAAACGGGCTGCTCGGAAGGGCGCCCGCTTGCTAGCGTATCGCGTGTGACCCGGCAAGGTGGTGCGGTGCAGCAAGGGCGGAGCGCTGTCCGGACCCCGCCAAGCATGCCCCTGGGGAAGCGCACCTCCACGAGGTCATGGTGTGCAAAGACAAGTTTTCAATGAAATCGTCAGGTTTGGCGCTGGTTGTTCGCATTCTTCGTGGCTTCGTGGTGAAATAGGTGCTTGCTCGCACTCCCATGCGGAGCCAACCAAGACACCAAAAAGCCAATCACCCGATTGCCCTGCACTTCACGCCAGATGCGCCAACCCCAGCCAATCCTCGCTCTGCATTTCATCCAACCGCGACGCGGTGCGTTCGAACATCTTCGCGTTCTCGCCGCGCTGATACAGCTTATCGGGTGTCGCGTCGGCCGAGGCGATCAGCTTCACCCGCTGATCGTACAGCGTATCCACCAGCACGATGAATCGCCGAGCCTGATCGTAGTTCTCGGGCGACAACCGGGGGATATCGTCGATTACCAGCGTATGGAAAGCCGTCGCGATCGCCAGATAATCGCCGGCCCCCAGCGCGGTATTGCACAAAGCGTCGAAGGTGAAACGGGCCACGCCGTCGGATGCAAGATCGACCAACAACCGACGCCCCATGACCGTCAGCGTCACCGGCCGGACAGCCGATCCGCCGGTCAGCCGCAGAAACGCCTTGTCCAGCGCCGCCCGAGACATCGCGTCCGCCGGCACCTGCCAGGTACGCAGCCCCCGCAGCCGCTCCCGCCGGTAATCCCGGCCGCCATCCATGACCAACAGTTCTAACCGTTGCTTTATCAATCCAATAAACGGCAGGAACGCGTCACGCCCGGGCTGCCCTTTGAACAGGTCGCCGGGCGCGGTGTTGGAAGTCGTCACCACGACTACGCCCCGGTCGAACAACGCCTGAAACAACCGCCCCAGGATCATCGCGTCGGCAATGTCGTTGATCTGGAACTCGTCGAAGCACAGCAGAGCCGCCTCGGCCGCGATCTGGTCCGCCAACGGAGGAATCGGGTCGGTCACGTCCGGATGCGTCTTCTTCCAGGCATGGATGCGGGCGTGGACGCTCTGAATAAACCGATGGAAATGGATGCGCTGCTTGCGCGCCACGTCGGCGGTATCGAAGAACAGGTCCATCAGCATGGACTTGCCGCGCCCGACCTCACCGACCAGATACAGCCCTGTCGGCACATATTCCTCGGCATGGCGCCGCCGCATCAACCGAACCAGGAACCCACCGCCGGCTGCGGGGACCGGCTTCGGATCGTAACCGCACAACCGCTCCCATAAATCCTGCAAACGATCCACCGCCATAGCCTGCGCCGGATCGACCGCCAGTGAGGCGTTGGCGATCATCGACCGGTAAGCCGGCAACGGGCCGCTCGGTTTTGAAGGAGTGAGGAATTTATCCATGGCGGGCGACCGAGGAGATAGCGTGTTCCGATCCGAACGCCTAGACTCCTTGGACAAATGACCAAAACAACCCTTCTCCCCATCCTGCCCGCCGTCATTGCCCTCGTAACAGAGGCCGGCACATGGCTGGCCGCCGAATTCGCCAGGCCCGGCGGCCCGCGATCGAGCGACACCGACACCTCCCCGATCGATACCGAGATCGAACGCTTCCTGCGCGAACGCCTCCCCGCCCTGCTGCCAGCCCGATTCGTTGGCGAGGAAGAAGGCGTGCTGGCGGCCGAGGCGAATGGCTATTGCTGGGTCGTGGACCCCCATGACGGCACCCGCGCCTTTCTGGAAGGGCGGCGCGGCAGCGCCATCTCAGTGGCGTTGTTGCATAAGGGACTACCGGTCCTGGGCGTTGTTTACGCGCCGGTCAGCCCCGACCGAGGCCCCGATATGATCGCCTGGGCCGAGGGCGGCGGCATCACCCGCAACGGCGTGCCGGTGGATATCGACATCAGCCGCCGCGACCTGACCTCCACCGATATCGTGTTCCTGAACCACGGCGCCGGGGAGCGGCCCGTGTGGCATGCCGCCGCCTGCGCCCCCGCCCGGTTCACCCCCCTGCCCTCGATTGCCTACCGATTGGCACGGATCGCCGTGGGCGATGGAATCGCGACCGTCACCCTGCGCCCGGTCAACGCCCACGACATCGCAGCCGGCCACGCGCTGTTGACCGCGGCCGGTGGCGTACTGGTCGCCGAGGACGGCGTGCCGGTGACCTACGGCGAGGAAGGCTACAGCCGGCCATCAGCCTGTTTCGGCGGTGCGCCGCAAGCAGTCGCCACCCTGCGCGGCCGTATCTGGCGCGGCAGCACCGAACCGAGGCGCCATTCGACAGTCGCTCTGACATGGCCACGCGCAGCCGAGGGCCAGCGCTTCGATCGCGCCCTCGGCTGCCTGCTGGGATTGGTCGCCGGTGACAGCCTAGGCTCTCAGGTCGAGTTCAAAGATGCAGCAGCCATCGCCGCCGCCTATCCCAACGGCGTGCGCCATCTGGCGGTAAGCCCGGTGTGGCAGACTTTGGCGGGTCAACCGACAGACGATTCCGAACTGGCGCTGACCCTGGCCCGCAGCCTTGTACGCACCGGACACTATAATCCGGAGGACGCGGCTGCCGCGTATGGACGCTGGTACGCCAGCGATCCGTTCGACTGCGGTTATGCGACACGGCGGGCGTTCGGCGCCGCCGCCGCCGCACCAAACGACAAAGCCCGCGCCGCTCACAGGCATGCCGACAAGGGCAGCCAGAGCAACGGATCGCTTATGCGTATTGCCCCGATCGGAGTATGGGCCTCCGATCCGGACCAGGCCGCACGCGTCGCGGACCAGGATTCGTCGCTTTCGCACCCACATCCAATCTGCCGCGCCGCCTGCGCCGCATTCGCAGCCGCGATCTCAGCCGCACTGCTGGGCGCCGATCGCCCGGGAATGCTCGCAACCGCCCTACGGATCGCCAGCGCCGCCGGCGCGGACGCAGCACCTGTCAGCGCCGCCCTGCGCCGGGCTGAAGCCGGTATCCCGCCCGCCGAGTTCCAACACCAGATGGGCTGGGTGCTGATCGCACTCCAGAACGCATTCTACCATCTCGCCGCAGGGACGCCGGCAGAAGCCGCCTTGATCGCCACCGTCAGTCAGGGGGGCGACACCGACACCAACGCCGCCATCGCCGGTGCTTTACTGGGTGCGGCGGACGGCCGGGCATCGTTGCCGAGGCAGTGGGTCATGCAGGTCCTCACCTGCCGTCCCGGCCCCGGCCTGCACGCAGCGCGACCCAGACCCCCCGAATATTGGCCGGATGACCTGCTCGACCTGACCGAGGCTTTGCTGCTAAACCGCGCGCCGTGATGATTGAACTCGATTTCGCCAGCCTAACCACAACACCGGTCGCGACCGATCCCTTCCCGCATGTCGTCGTGCCGGGATTTGTGCCCCCGGCCGCTCTAAAGGCCGTGCTGGCCGACCTGCCGCCACTCGCCAAACGCGGCTCCTTCCCACCCGGCTCCGTGCGGCTCGGTCCCAACGCCAAGGCGCTGATGGAGGCAATGGAAGGCCCCATTCTGCGCGCGGCGATTGAGCGGCTGTTCGCCCTCGACCTGGGCGATTCCCCGACCATGGTGACCCTGCGCGGCTGGACCAGCGACCGGGACGGGCGAATCCATTGCGACTCGCTGGCAAAGCGCGTGACGGTACTGCTGTATCTAAACCATGAGACCGATGCCTGGAGCCGGCAGGAAGGTTGCCTCCGTCTGCTGCGCGGACCCGGGGACCTGGAGGATTTCGCCATCGAAGTGCCGCCGGTCAATGGCACCCTGCTGGTATTCCCTAACGGGCCGGCGACATGGCACGGACACCGGCAGTTCGTCGGTCAGCGTTACAGTGTGCAGTTGAATTACATGACGACCGACGACAAAGCCCGCAGCGAGATGCGCCGGCATCGAATTTCAGCATTCGTGAAGCGGCTGACTCGCGCAGCGTGAAACAACCCATTTGGCATAGGCCGTTAGCCAATCAATCGCTCGACGGAGTGTCCGAAAAACTGACAACACCCGCTCGGACCAACAAATATCCGGGCAGCACGCCCTAGCGCATCATGCGGCGGCAGTTGATCGCGGTCGCGAACGCAAAAATTTGAACCACCGGTTAGGCGCTCGTAGAATGCGCAGCGGCGCCCATCGACTCTAATCACGCTTGCGCGGCGCCTTTACCTTAACCCTGGCGGCGACCCCAGCCGCCTCAATCGCCTGACGTGCCCACGCCCGAAACATTTCCGCATCGTCGATCAATTCGGGCGGACAGCGCCAGTAGGAGCCAATGGTGTTCGATCCGCGCTTTGTCTCGTAGCTGAACGGCGCCTCGCCGGCCGCCTCATAGGCCGGCCGGTTGGCATCCCCGACCTTGAAAAACAACTCGTCCCGCGCGATCAGGCCGAACATTGTCCCGCTGTGAAATAGCCCGGCACCACCGAACATGCGCCGCGCCGAAATGGGGCCGAGCGGGGCCAGTAGTTCCAGAAGGTAAGCCGAGAGTTTGTCGGGCCCGCGCATGCGGCCCTTGTTACGCTGGATTGGCGATGGGTTCTATTTTTGCGGCACCCCAATGTGTGGCACCGCTTCTCATGTTGACCGCTTCGGGCACTCTTTCACCGTCATAGCCGGGACACGACCGGCCTTGACGGTGCGATATCGGGCCAACATGAGAAATGCCCGACTCTCTCTCGCCGGCCCTGACCTAATCGGAATGGACGGCGATTTTCCCGTATTCGCCCGGAACGACATTCGAACCCACTCAGAGGATCGCGACGATGCCCCAAATCTTCGATCCGCACCTGATCCACCGCCTGCGCGGCCGAAGCGAGTTGCTCACCCCGGCGCAGATGGGACAGGCCGACCAGGCCGCGGCGCAACGCGGCCACCCCGGCCCCGTATTGATGGAGGCCGCCGGCCGCGCCGTCGCCCGCGCCGTCCAACGTCACGTCAGGCGATGCCGGGTGCTGGTCCTCGCTGGCCCGGGCAACAACGGAGGAGACGGGTATATCGCCGCACGCCTGCTGGCACAGGACGGCTGGCCGGTTCGCCTCGCCGCCCTGGCCCCGCCGCGCGTTGGCTCCGATGCCGCCGGCGCCGCCCGGCTATGGTCCGGCCCCATGGTCCCGTTCACGCCAGAGGAAGCCAGCCGATCGGACGTGGTGATCGACGCGGTGTTTGGTGCCGGCCTGACCCGTCCGGTCACCGGGCTGGTCGCCGATACGCTGAAGGCGGCGCGGCGCGTGATCGCCATCGACGTTCCCTCGGGACTGGACGGCGCCACAGGGCAAATACTCGGTTTTGCCCCGGCGGCGGAACTGACGGTGACGTTCTTTCGCCTGAAACCCGGGCACCTGCTGCTGCCGGGCAGAGACCTGTGCGGCCGCATGGAACTGGCCGGCATTGGCATCCCCGACGCGGTGCTCGACGCCATCGCGCCCGCTACCTTCGCCAATCTGCCCTCCCTCTGGCGCCTGCCCGGGTTGACCGCCGAATCCCACAAATACACCCGCGGCCACGTCACGGTCGTCGGCGGGTCCACGATGACCGGCGCTGCCAGACTGGCCGCCGAGGCCGCCCGCCGGGCCGGCGCGGGCATGGTGACAATTGCGGCGCGAGGAGCCGCCGAAACCTACCGGTCCGGCGAACCCGGGCTGCTGGTGACAGAGGCCGGCATCGATACCCTGCTTCATGACGAGCGGCGCAAAGTCTGGATTTGCGGTCCCGGTCTGGGTCCGGACGACGCCCGGTCCGTCTTCCCCGCCCTGATCGCTGCAAACCGGATCGTTGTCGGCGACGCCGATGTATTTTCGGCGTTCACCGGCGATCCCGACGCCCTGCGCGGCGCCGCCGTCCTGACACCCCATGCCGGCGAATTCGCCCGCGTCTTCGGCGCGCCCGCCACCGACCGAGCAGCCACGGACCGGTTATCGGCCGCCCGAGCCGCCGCCGCGCGAACCGGCGCCGTCGTCCTGCTGAAAGGTGCCGACACAATCATCGCCGCGCCGGACGGACGGGCAACCATCAATGTCTCCGCTCCACCCTGGCTGGCGACAGCAGGCGCCGGCGATGTATTGTCCGGCATTATCGGCGGATTACTGGCACAGGGCATGCCGCCCTGGGAAGCCGCCGCCGCCGGAGCCTACCTGCACGGGCGGGCGGGCGCACTCGCCGGTCCCGGTTTGGTCGTCGAAGACCTGTTGCCCGCACTTATTCGTGTACTTTCAAATGATTCAGGAGACGACATTTTTCGGCCACACAAGGTATGATGCCGCCATCGTCGTCACCGTTTGGCGTCGTCACCGTTTGGCGTCGTCACCGTTTGGCGTCGTCACCGTTTGGCGTTGTCACCGTTGTCACCATCGTCGTCGTCCAAGATTGAGGCCTGCATGAGCGAAGCTGTTTCCACCGGTTTGCTGGATCGTGCCATCAAACGCATTACCGAGGTATGGCGCGACATGGCGTCCAGCGTTTCGGGCGAGCCGGACGAATCCCTGGAAGCCCAGATGCAGGCCTGTCTGGCGGGACGCGGCGGCGAAGTCAGCGCCCGCAACCGCGCGGCCAAGCTGGCGCAAACATATCTGTCGCAGGATGAGGCCGGGCGGAAAGCCTTCCTCCTAACTCTTGCCGGTTTCGACTCAGACCCCGATGCGGTCGCCGCCGCCTATGCCAAAGTGAAGGCCGCCGCCGATCCCGCCGAACGGGCCACCGCGAAGGCAGCCCTGCGAATTGCCCTGGAACCGCCCAGGTTGAAGCTTCTGACGCAGTTCACCTCCATCCCGGACGGCCGGAAATTTTTGGTCGATCTGCGCGGCTCGCTGGTGAAGGCGCGCGGCAACGACAAACTGCTGACGGCCCTGGACGCCGACCTGCGCGGTCTGCTGGGCGCCTGGTTCGACATCGGCTTCCTGGAACTGCAACGCATCGACTGGAACAGCCCCGCCGCACTGCTCGAAAAGCTGGTGGATTATGAGGCCGTGCATGCGATCCGATCATGGCGCGACCTGAAGAACCGGCTGGATTCCGATCGCCGCTGCTATGCCTTCTTCCATCCTCGCATGCCGGGTGAACCGCTGATTTTCGTCGAGGTCGCGCTGGTGAAAGGTCTGGCCGGCAGTGTGCAGGACCTGCTGGATGAAAAAGCCCCGGTGCAGGACCCAACGCAGGCCGACACCGCCATCTTTTACTCGATCAGCAACTGCCAGACCGGCCTCGCCGGGATCAGTTTCGGCAATTTCCTGATCAAACGCGTGGTCGAGGAACTGTCCACCGAATTCCGCAACCTCAAGACGTTCGCCACGCTGTCGCCCATGCCGGGTTTCCGCCGCTGGCTGGACCCCATGCTGACCCGGGACGAACCCGGCCTGTTGAGCGACGAGGAATCCGCCAGCCTCGCCTCCGCACTACCGGCCGAGACGGGATGCGCGGCGCTGGCCGGAATCCTCGGTAAGCGGCATTGGTGGCGGGACGTGGCCTTGCGAAAGACCGCCGAACCGGTGCTGATCCGGTTGGCCGCGCACTATCTGCTGATCGAGGCAAGCGGCAAACGCGCCAAGGACCCGGTCGCCCACTTTCACCTATCCAACGGCGCGAGGGTCGAACGGCTGAACATGACCGGCGACACCTCCGACAAGGGAGCGAAAGAGAGTGCGACCCTGATGGTAAACTACCTCTACAATCCCGGAAAAATCGAGGATTGGCACGAGGATTATGCCGGCGAAGGCAAGCGGAACGCCTCCACGGCCGTGCGGAAGCTGGCGCGGGGTTGAGCTAGCCTAACTCATTTACTCCGGCGATTCGATCGACGCTATACAAGCAATGAACTTCGGCATCGTCAGCCGGATATTTCCGGCGGTCGAATTCCAGGAGCGATGCGAGGCATTTCTCGCGAAGCTGGCGAGCCACCGGCGGCTTATTCTAAAAACGATCGAGAAATACCAGACGAATGCCGTCGGCCTTTCTCCAGCCATGGCGTCGGAAAACGCCGGCGTCCTAATGGCGGTGAACCGGACGGCGAAGGGCCAAGATACATGCCACTGGCCAGAACCGGGCCGGAGGCTCAGGCGCTGGCGCTGGCGAACCGGATGAGTGCCGCGTGGATCGCGTACGCTCGGTCGGGGAACCGGGAGTGGGCGGCGTTTGCGGCAAAGGATCGGGCGACGATGGTGTTCGATGCGTCGTCCCGGGTTGTCGGGGATTAGCGGAGAGGAGCGGGGATTGCTGGCGGCTGTGCCGTTGGTGAAAGAGTTAGCCGGCGACCGCCTGTGCTTGTAAAGGAACTCAGATAAGTAATGATAAGAACGGATAAGGACGGATTCGTGCCCCGGGCGGCGGGGAGTGTCAGCTTTTCTGTGTGTGAGGCGTTTTCAGTCTCACCCACCATTGGGTGACGTGACTGTATCTGGCGAATGACCTTGGCGGCAAGTCCATGATGCTTGTTGATGCATGTTCCTTGGTTCGACAAAGCACCCGTTCCTTCGTCCCGACCTGCCATCGTAACGGCAGTCGTGCGCTGGCCCTGTCCAATTCGCCGTTTTGCGGCGGGACCGGAGCCACGCGCAGCCCCGCTTGGGGCGAGCATGGCGAGCACCCACAATTTGACCGGGCTGAGCACGACGCCATGCTCCGGCCAACGAGGGGGCTATCTTGTTGCCTTCAGCGGGAAAGGCGGATCAGGCTTCTCGGGTGAAACGCTCCTCATAAAGGATAGCGAACTGGTTCATCGCCTCCTTCCAGTGGTGCGCTGCCGTCCCCCAGCCGGCGGTGATATTACGTAAGGCTAACCAGATCAGCTTGCTGGCCGCGTCGTCGGTCGGGAAATGACCCCGCGTCTTGATGATCTTCCGCAGTCGGGCATTCACACTTTCAATTGCGTTGGTGGTGTAGATCACCCGTCTGATCTCAGGCGGAAACGTGAAGAACGGGATCACCTGTGCCCAGGCCCGACGCCAGGCCGCCACCACGGTCGGGAATTTCCGGCCCCATTCACCGTCCTCGAACGTGTCCAGCGCCGCCTCGGCCGCCTCCGCACTGGCGGCGGTATAGATCGGGCGCAGCGCCGCAGCCAGCTTCTTGCGGTCCTTCCAACTGGCGTAATCGAGGCTGTTGCGGATCAGATGCACAATGCAGGTTTGTAAGGTGGTCTGCGGAAAGACCGCCTCCAGCGCCATCGGCATGCCGGTCAACCCGTCGGTCACTGCGATCAGGATGTCGAGCACACCGCGGGTACGCAGGTCGTTGAACACCTTCATCCAGAACTTGGCGCCCTCGGTCGTTTCGATCCACAAACCCAAAATCTCGCGTGTGCCGTCCCGGCGCACACCCAGCGCCAGATACACCGCCTTGTTGCGCACCACATTGTCTTCCCGGATATTCACCCGCAGCGCATCGAAAAATACCACCTTTGCATTCGGGTATGCTTGGCATACGCCAACCGAATGCTGGACGGCATAGACCGCTTCCAGTGGCCGGCTCTGCCACGCCGTCACCTCCGCCAACACCCCGTCGGTCACCGTGCTGATCAACTGAGGGCTGACCTCTGTGCCATATATTTCAATGAGATAGGCCTGGATCTCCCGCACCGTCAGGCCGCGTGCATACAGCGCCACGATCTTGTCGTCGAAGACCGTAAAGCGACGCGCGTGCTTGGGCAGCAACAGCGGTTCGAAACTGCCCTCGCGGTCACGCGGCGTCTCAATCTGCACCTTGCCATCCCCCGTCAGCACGGTCTTCGTCGTGCTGCCGTTGCGATGGTTGGTGGCCTGTTCGGGCTTGTCCGAGCCGGCTGCGTAGCCAAGATGATGGCTCAGTTCAGCGTTCAACGCCGCCTCGATCAACGCCTTCTGAAACGCGGCCGTGGCGGCATTAATCGTTGCCCCCGTCATCGGACCCGTCAGGAAATGCTCCACCAAAGCCTTTGGCACCGAAGGCTGGTTGGCGACGTCACGATCTACTCTCTTCGATTTGCTCAGCATAATACGCTCCTTGGCGTTCGTTATGCCTCACACACAGAATTACGGACAGGCTCCAGGCCTTCGCCTGCCATGACGGGTCAAAACATATCGCCATTGGTATTATACCAGCCGGCGTTGACACTGACGTATTGGCGACCGCCTTCGCATCGTTATGGTGTGCGAAGGCGCACCATCCACGTCTTTGTTTGGACGAACAAAAAAGGTGAATACTGACCTTCGTCAGCATGACGGGTTGGATAGCGGTACGTCAATGTTAACGTCGGTG
>JANXLQ010000169.1 GCA_025355085.1 Rhodopila sp. | reverse complement strand
ATCCAGGGCGACGTCCAGCGCGGATGGATTTTGCTCCAGTGCCCACAGGATGAAGCCAATGCCGACGCGGGTGTTGCCGGCCTCTTTCAGCTCCTTGCGGATGGCATCGGTGTTAGCATAGCCCGAACCGATCAGACCGAGGCCGCCGGCGTTTGTGACGGCAGCGGCAAGCTTGCCGCCGGCGGCGGACCCCATTGGGGCAAGCAGGATTGGATGCTCGATACCGAGCAGGCGGGTAAGGGCGGTTTCGATGATGGGCATGCGAGTTTCTTTCGGGTTTTGGCACGGATCGGAGCGGCGGCGGCGTCCAAATATTTTTCACGCGGGAAAAGTAAGGACAATCTTCGAAACCAACGCGGGAAAACAGGTTACCTGTTCGTTGCCTATCATGGAATTCCGAGCGGCGAATACGTTGCCATTCGCATTTGGGCGAACGCGTTCGAATAGCCGGACCTGTTTATGGAAGCCATTGGCCGAAGCCGGTGCAGTGGGTGTCAAAGAGGGTGCCTTGTTACGATAATCCGCAGTCTCCGGCTTCACATATCCACCGCATCGGGCCGGACCTCTGCGCCAACGAGGGCGAAGAGCGGAATTGCAGTGCCCACTGCCGCAGTTGTAAATTCGTGTCCGCACCACTAATTCTCTGGCCTTGCCCAATTTAGACATCGGAGGGTCGCCAATGCCACTCGATTTAATACAGGACTGCGCCCTCGATCCGTACATTAGACCTGTTGTGAAAGTCGGTTTTGGCGATTTCAGAATAATGATTTCGTTGAATTTTTTTGGCCTGGATGGGACTTCCACAACAGGTCTATGGAATGGCGAAGATAAGTTGCGGCCTTCACCCGATTGCCCTGCCGGAGCCTGTGGCCGGGCTTGACACGGGTGTCGGCATGACCGGGGTTGGATCGCGATAAGTCAATGTTTTTGCAGGTTGGTATGAATTATCGTGTAGCCAGAATGGTCTTTAGCCGACGGGCCTGGTCGATCGCGCGAAACAGATAAGTCGGCGTCGCCGCATACCGTCCATGCGGCACGTAGCCATAACCGAGCAGTGTCTCGGCCACCCGCCTGAAAGCCGGACCATCGCCGGCCTCCACGACAATATCTGGCAACCATTCGGCAATCGTTTTTCTGGCACCCAGCAGTACGGCGGTCTCGGCGCCTTCCACATCGATTTTCAGGAGTCCGATCGGACCCGTTATAGCGAGCCTGTCCAGGCTTCTCACGGGAACTGTGCCGGCACCGAAGGACACGCGGGTAATGCCAAGATTGTTCGGCGGTCCGGGCTGTAATGACGCTGTTCCGTCGCTCTCGCCAATCGCCCAGCAGCCCGTCAGGACCTGCCCATCCAGACCGTTGGCGGCGATATTCATCTCCAACAGAAGGTGGTTCGCCTCGAATGGTTCAAACGCATAGACGAGGGCACCCAGGATCGCGCCGAAGAATATCGCGTGGTTGCCGATGTTGGCGCCGACGTCGATGATCGCGGTGCCGGGCACATATACCTCCCGGCATTTCATTAGCACATCGAGTTCATAAAAAGAGCGATTCGCACGGATTGCGGCGGTGATGTGATCGGGATCGGGGTGGGTCCAAAGTTCGATCCGGCGACCCATGAAGAAGAATATTTGCTGCTGCATCGCGACAGCGTAGGCGGCAAAGGTTAATTTTCACTTAACGCTGGCATCTGTTTTTAAGTGCCGCATCGCCGATACTTAGGCTGCGCTCAACAATAACCGCGTGACTATGATCGGCGCGCCGATCTGCCATCGTCATAGTGGACCAGCAGTTCTCATTTTGGTGTTCGCGGCCGCGATCATGTTCCTCGTCATGGCGCACCATGACGACAGCGGACGCAATCGCCCTATTGCCAAAATGAGAACTGCCGGGATCGGGCAGCCCCGCCCCAGTCAGCTCGGGTCGGCGGTCAGTCCAGCGGCGGCCAATCCGGCAAAAGCAGCGGCCTCATCATTGTCCGACGTGTCGCCGGTAACACCGATCGCGCCGATGATGCTCTTGTCGTCGCCACGGATCAGCACGCCGCCGGCAACCGGGATCATGGAGCCTCCAACCGCATGCGTGACCGCGGCGATGAAATGCGGCCGTTCCTCCGCCCGCTTGCCCAGGGTGCGCGATCCCACACCCATCGACAGCGCGCCGTATGCCTTGCCGATCGCGATATCGGCGCGGCGCAGGGCTGTGCCTTCCTCGGCGGCGAACGCTTTCAGCACGCCGCGCGCATCAAGCACGACAACGGCCATCGGCGCCAATTTCTGCCCGCGCGAGAACTCCAGCGCCGCGGCGATCGCGATCTGTGCCTTGGCCAGTGTCAGTTGTGTCATGCCATTTTTCCCCAAAATCGAACGCTACAGGAATAGCCCATCCGGATCGCCGTTGAACATGGCCCTACCCACGGCCTCAAAATGCGAGTCCCGCGACTGGATCTGCTGCGACAGCGTGTGGATATCGCGAAAGCGGCGCTCGAACGCGGTGCCGCGGAAGATGGCGGAGGTTCCGGCTGCCTTGAAAACATAGTCCGCGACCTCGATCGCAGCGGCGATGGCATGAGCGCACCCGAGCCTTACGCGCACCCGGGCGTTCAGGCCGATGGGGGCGATGTCGCCGGCGGATGCCCATACATCTTTCAGTATCTCTACCAGCCACGCCCGGGCGGAACCGAGCGAAGCCTCCCGCCGCGCCACATCGGCTTGCACGACGGGGCTGTCGGCGAGGCGTTGCAGGCCGCGCGGGGTTTTCTCCGCCGCCAGTGCGATGAACTCGTCCAGCATGGCGCGGGCGATGCCGAACGCGACTCCGGCCACCCCGACGGCATACAGGCCCGGCATTGTAAACGCATATAGCGGGCCGGGATCGCGGCGCAATGCCGGGTCTTCCCGCGTGCCGCTGAAGGCTTCCGGGACGAACAGGCCGGTGACGCGATACCCCTCGGACGCGGTGCCGCGCATGCCGATGGTGTTCCAGTCCTCGATCGGTTGCGTGTGCTCTTTGCGGAACAACAAGGTGCGGATGGTTGTTCGTCCGAAGCGGTTCAGCCGCAGCGACCCGTCCGGTTCGATCACCGGGCAATGCGCTCCCAGCCAGTTGGCCTGCCGGCTGCCGCTGGCGAAGTGCCACTCGCCGGTGACCCGGTAGCCGCCGGGAACCGCTTGGGCTTTGTATTGATTGGGCGGCCCCCAGGAAATCCAGGCGCGGGGGTCGGCGAAAATCTCCTGCGCGGTTTCCAGTGGGATAAACGGCGCGATCAGGGCGGCGCTGTTGGCGACAAACAGGTTCCAGCCGACCGACCCGTCATGCCGGCTGATTTCCTCAATCGCATGCAGATAGGTCCAGGGATCGAGCTCGTCGCCGCCCACCGAGCGCGGCAGCAGGATGCGGGCCAGTCTGGCGTTGTGGATGTGGGTTAGCAGCGGCTCTGGAATGGTCTGACTGCGTTCTATCTCATCGGCGGCAGCGGCGATTTGCGGCCCGAGATCGCGGGCGCGGGCAACTGGATCGATGCCGGTGTTGGGGCTGACGGTGGTGGGGCTAACATGGTTCATTGGACGCTCCCTGCGCCTTGGTTGGACGATTAGCCCCTCGGGCTGCGGGACTTGTCAATGTTCGCAGGCTTGCGTGCCGGGCCGCGCACGGCCAGCAGGTGTCATTTTGGCAATGCGGCGGTTGTATCCCGGGCGTCATAGTGCGTGAAGGCGTGCCATCCACGTCTTTTGGCGTCCCGGACCAGCGACGACGTGGATGATGCGCCTTCGCGCACCATGACGAGGAACCGGATCGGTCAGGGACCAGCAACGCCGTGGATAGTGCCCTCTCCCGCACCATGACGGGGAACCGGATCGTGGCCGCGAACACCAAAATGAGAACTGCCGGCGCACGGCATGGTTCATTGAACGGAACAGCGGGTTCCGCTAACAATCGTCGATATGCGCATATTGCCAATCTTCTGTGCCGTTTTTCTAACCGCCGCGACCCCCGGGTTGGCGCAGGTCACGGTCGATTTGCACGCGTTGCAGGCGCTGCCGGAGCACCCGGGAACAAGCCGTGCCGCCCGCCCGGTGCAGCAGGCAACCCCCAATACGCAGGGCACGGCAGCGATTCCATCAGCCGCAAGCACCCAAACAGCCATCGCCCGCGTGGCGCCGCCGACCACCCAACAGCCACAAGCGGTCCAGCCTGCCCTGCCCGAAACCATCCCGGATACCGCCACGATCACTGCAATCGCACCGGCCCTGCCATCGTCCGGGTCACCGGCCCTGCCACCGTCCGGGTCACCGCCCCCACCACCGGCCGTGTCCAACACCGCCAAGACCAAAGCCGTGTCCACCAGCACGGGGTTGCGTCTGACGTTCGCCCCGGGTGACGCGAACCTTAGTACCGAAAGCGTGGCATCGCTAAAGCAACTGACCGAAGACACGCCGCCAACCGATACAACGACCTATACCGTGCTGGCCTACGCGCCGGGTAAGGCTGACGACCCGTCAACCGCGCGCCGGATTTCTCTTTCCCGGGCGATGGCCGTACGCAGCGCACTTCTCGCCGTTGGGGTGCCGTCCGCCCGTATCGCCGCGCGCGCCCTGGGCGACCAGTTCGGCGATGGCCCGCCCGACCGGGTGGATCTGACTGTGACCGGCGCAACCTTCAACCCGGTAACAACGCGATGACCCGTCCGTCCGCCTACCTCATCCGCATGCTGGTGTTCCTGGTGGTGGTCGGGATCGTTGCGGCACTGCTGTCGCCGGTCCTGATCACCGCGTTCTTCAACAATTCGCTACTCAACAGCCTGATCCTGCTGATCCTGCTGCTCGGTATCGGTTGGAACCTCAATCAGGTGCTGCGGTTGAGGCCAGAAGTATTGTGGCTGGAAACCTATCAGACCTCCCGCAGCCGATTGGCCGCCCTGCCCTCCCCCCGATTGCTCGCACCTATGGCCAGCATGTTGGCGATGCGCGAAGGAAAAGGCCACGACGGCGGACGCCATTTCACGCTGTCCGCCACCGGCATGCGAAGCCTGCTGGACGGTATTTCCTCCCGCCTGGACGAAAGCCGGGAGCTGTCACGCTACATGACCAGCCTGCTGATCTTCCTGGGTCTGCTTGGTACGTTCTGGGGCCTGTTGCAGACCGTCACATCGGTCTCGGACGTTATTGGCGGCATGTCACTGGGCAACGGCGACATGAACCTGATGTTCGACCAGTTGAAGTCCGGTCTGGCCAAGCCGCTCGCCGGCATGGGTACTGCCTTTTCGGCCAGCATGTATGGCCTTGCCGGCGCCCTGGTGCTGGGCTTCCTCGATCTGACTGCCGGGCAGGCACAGAACCGGTTTTTCAATGAGATGGAGGAATGGCTTGCCGGCCTGACGCGTCTGTCCTCCGGCGCCCTGTCCGAAGGCGATAGCTCGGTTCCAGTCTATGTCCAGGCGCTGCTGGAACAGACCGCCGAAAATATGGAAAACCTGCAACAGGTTCTGACACGGGACGAGGAAAACCGGATCAGGGCCAACCAGACCGCGATGACCTTGAACGACCGGCTGGCGGCGCTTGCCGACACAATGCGATCCAGCCAGCAACTGATGCTGCGGGTCGGCGAAGCGCAAACCGCTCTGGCCCCGGCGCTGCAACGCCTCGCGGATGTGCAGGGTGGCGATGAAGCCAGCCGCGATCATTTGCGCAATATCGAAATCTATCTCCAGCGTCTGGTGACGGAAACCGAGCAGGGGCGATCACGGACGACTGCCGATTTGCGGAACGATCTGCGATTGCTGACCCGCACGGTCGCCGCCCTGGCCGAACCGCCCCGGTAGCGGACGATGGCATCGCGATCCCGCAGGAACGGCGGCAACGGTCTGGATGCGTGGCCCGGCTATGTGGACGCGCTGTCCACACTGCTGATGGTCATTATCTTCGTGCTGCTGGTGTTCGTGCTGGCGCAGGCATTTCTGACCGTGACGCTATCCGGTCGCAGCCACGCGTTGGATAAAGCCAATCAGGACCTCTCCGCCCTGGCCGACGCGTTGTCGTTGGAGCGTGGCAAGTCGGCCGATCTGCAGGTATCCGTTTCGCAACTCGGCAAGGAATTGTCGGAGCGATCCGCGGAACGAGATAAGCTGTCCTTCCAGCTTGCCGATGCGACCAAGGCCATCCAGGCTGCCACGACCGCGAATGCTCAGTTGCAATCTCAGGTGACCGATAAAACCGGGCAGGCTGCCACCGCGCGGGCGCAATTGGCGGAGATGCAGAGGCAGATCGCCGAACTGGACCGGACCATCGCGATCGGCAAGGACACATTGCAGGCGAAGCTGTCCGATCTGGCGACCCTGACCAATCAGGCGCGGGCCCTTGCAGCGTTACGGGACGAATTGGAGTCGCAGGCACAGAATGCCGCCGCCAGGGCTATGACCGAGCAGCAGCGGCGGGAAGCGGTGCAGTTACAACTTTCGGACGAGAAGAAGCTCGGTGACAGCGCACGCGCCCAAATCGCGCTGTTGAACCAACAAATCGACCAGTTGAAGGCTCAACTCGGATCGATCGCGGCCAGCCTGGAGCTGACGCAGCAGCACAACAAAGACAAGGACGCGCAGATCGCCAACCTTGGCCAGAAGCTGAACGTGGCCTTGGCGGCGAAGGTGGAGGAATTGCAGCAGTATCGCAGTGAGTTCTTCGGCAAGCTGCGGACGTTGTTGGCCAACCGGTCCGGGGTGACAGTGGTAGGCGATCGGTTCGTGTTTCAGAGCGAGGTGTTGTTCCCGGTGGGCAGTGCGGACCTGACGCCAGCCGGGGTTGCCCAGATGACAACCCTGGCCGTGACGATCAAGGACATCGCGTCGGAGATTCCGCCCGATCTGAAGTGGATATTACGGGTGGACGGCCATACCGATCCGCAACCGGTGAAGAACGGGCAGTTTCCCTCCAACTGGGAATTGTCGGCGGGGCGCGCGATCACCGTTGTACGGTTGCTCATCGCTGACGGCGTGCCGGCGGAACACCTTGCCGCGACGGCATTCGGAGAATACCAGCCGTTTGGGCCAGGGGATACGCCGGACGCATACGCGAAGGACCGGCGGATCGAATTGCGGCTGACCGACCGGTAGGCAAAAAAGCCAAAGGCCCCGGACCTAAGTCCGAGACCTTTGCATTGTTGTGGTCGTCCGTTGCCGGACCGGAGCATTCTATGCCGGCGTGTTCGCGCCGGCGATCCAGGTCATGGCAATGGTTGCCACCGAACAATGAGACACAGGATCACCTCCTTTCTGTTGTTGACCTCGGAAGCTTGCGCCCGATTCGCCCGATTTAGCAAGCAAATCGAACATGCTGCTATAAATCTTTCGAACACACAGGAAGGAGGGCAATCCAATGATCCGAGGAATCCACCGCTACCCGCCAATGGAGCGGATAATCTACGGCATCCCGCTCGCGGAGGCTTTGGCCGACGAAGTCAAACGGCTGGACGCAGGCGCGGTCTATGTCATGGCCAGCGGCACACTCAACCGCGAGACCGACGTTATCGACACCGTCCGCCGGGTGCTGGGCAACCGAATGGCCGGACTGTGCGCCAAAATCGCATCCCACACGCCGCGCATCGATGTGGTCGCGGCAGCGAATGAGGCGCGCGCCGTCAAGGCCGATCTGATCCTGACCGTCGGCGGCGGGTCCGTGACGGACGCGGCGAAGATGGTCGGGATCTGCCTGGGCAACGATGTGACCACCCCCGAACAACTCGACCGGTTCAGGGCAGTCATCGCCGCGGACGGAAAAACCGAGCGTCCGCCGTTGAAGCCGCCGGCACTGCGGTCCGTCGATATCCCAACCACGCTGTCGGCCGGAGAATTTACCGCCATGGCCGGATGCACCGACACGGTGCGGAATGTAAAAGAAAGCTATGCCCATCCGCTGATGATGCCGCAGGCGGCGATCCTTGACCCGGCCGTAACGATTCACACGCCGGAGTGGCTGTTCCTGTCCACCGGCATCCGCGCGGTGGATCATGCGGTGGAAGATATCTGTTCCATCAACCCGACACCGTTCTCCGACGGTATGTCGTTGCACGCATTACGTTTGTTGTCCGCCGGCCTGACCGCCGTCAAAGCCGATCCGAACGATATGGAAGCCCGTTTGAACTGCCAGTTGGGCGCCTGGATGTCGATCATGGGAACGCAGAACGGTGTTGCCAAAGGTGCCAGCCACGGCATCGGCCATGTGCTGGGGGGCACGGCGCATGTTCCGCACGGCTATACATCGTGCGTCATGTTACCGCATGTGTTGCGATTCAACGAAACGGTGAATGCCGAACGCCAAAAATGGGTCAGCGAGGCGCTGGGTCGTCCTGCCAGCAGCGCCGGTGATGCGGTGGCGGCATTGATCGCCAGTCTGGGACTGCCGGGAACGTTGCGGGATGTCGGCGTGAAAATCGAGCAGCTCGACGAGATCGCCATGGGATCGATGCACGACCGTTGGGTGCATACCACTCCCAGGAAGATCGAGGGTCCGCCGGCCGTGCGGATGTTGTTGGATGCAGCCTGGTAGCCTGGATGGAGACATTATTCGTTCTGACGACGCCCTGTTAATCGCGCCTTAACTTCTTTGCCGTCAAATGCCACCAGTTCTCATTTTGGCAAAGCGGCGATTGTGTCCCCAGTCGTCATGGTG
>JANXLQ010000137.1 GCA_025355085.1 Rhodopila sp. | reverse complement strand
CTGCACGCTGCCTTTGGTCGTGGTGATCGACGACCAGACCTCGTCCGTATCGAACCCCTTCTCCGCCAGCAGCTTTTGCAGATGCCGGTTACGCACGGAGAAACTGCCCGACAGTGTCTTTTGCAGGAACACGTTGGCGGCAATCGGCTCAATCCCCGGGGAGGAATTCCCCGCTATGATCGAAATAGACGCTGTCGGCGCGATCGACAGTTTGTGGGAGAATCGCTCGTTAAACCCGTATTCGTGGGCATCCGGGCAAGCCCCGCGCTCCTCAGCCAGTTTCACCGAAGCATCGTTCGCCTGTGCGCGGATGTGCTTGAATATCTTCTTGTTCCAGACCTTCGCGATCACACTCTCCCATGGCACATTCCGCGCCTGCAGAAACGAGTGGAATCCCATCACGCCCAGCCCAACCGACCGTTCGCGCATCGCGGCGTATTTCGCCTTCTCCATGCCCAGCGGCGCCCGATCGATGAAATCCTGTAGCACGTTATCCAGCAGCCGCATGATGTCCTCGATGAACATCGGTTGGTCTTCCCATTCCGACCAGTTCTCCAGGTTCAGGCTGCACAGGCAGCACACCGCGGTGCGCTGGTTGCCCAGGTGATCCTCTCCGGTCGGCAGCGTGATCTCACTGCACAGGTTAGAGGTCTTCACCTCCAGCCCGGCCAGCTTGTGGTGTTCGGGCCGAGCGTTGTTGACGTGATCGGAGAACACCAGGTACGGCTCGCCGGTTTCGATCCGCGCCGTCAGGATGCGAACCCACAGGGCACGGGCGGAGATCGACCGCACCACCGACTTGTCCTTCGGCGACAGCAGCGACCACTGCTCATCGTTTTCGACCGCGCGCATGAACGCGTCGGGGATCTGGATGCCGTGATGCAGGTTGGGCGCCTTGCGGTTCGGATCGCCACCGGTGGGGCGGCGGATTTCGATGAACTCCTCGATCTCGGGGTGCCAGACCGGCAGATATACCGCCGCCGACCCGCGGCGCAGCGAGCCTTGGCTGATCGCCAGGGTCAGGCTGTCCATGACGCGAATGAACGGGATGACGCCGGAGGTTTTGCCGACCGCGCCGACCTTTTCACCGATCGAGCGCAGATTGCCCCAGTAGGACCCGATGCCGCCGCCTTTCGACGCCAGCCAAACGTTCTCGGTCCACAGCCCCAGAATTCCGTCCAGGCTATCGCTGGCCTCATTCAGGAAGCAGGAGATCGGCAGGCCGCGATTGGTGCCGCCATTCGACAGGATGGGGGTCGAGGGCATGAACCACAGCTTGCTCATGTAGTCATAGAGACGCTGGGCATGCGCCTGGTTGTCGCCGTATTGCGACGCAACGCGGGCGAACAGGTCCTGGAAATCCTCGCCCGGCATCAGATACCGGTCGGTCAAAGTCGCCCGCCCGAAGTCGGTCAGCAACGCATCACGGGTCCGGTCAACCCGAACCTGGTAGCGACCTGGCATCTGGACTGCATCGAGCACGGCGGACTCCCCTGGCAACTTCATTCGCGAATGACCCTTCTCCTAAACCGGTTGGATTCGATGCAAACCATATATGGGCCGATCGAGCGATCCTAACACAATATAGAGGGTTTGTGGCCCCATTACCACGCCCGCATCTCAGAAAATCGAACAGTCACTCTAGCGGTTAAACGTCTCTCATCCCACTAGACATTTGCCTCTCTGCGATGTTCTTCCCATGTTCCACAGGCTGTGGATAAGCTTCAAGCGAATCCGTCGAATCGCATGAATGACCGCGCGGGGGCGCGGGCGGTGACCAGGCCGTTCTCTGGCGCGTCGGGATCGGCGTACCCCAGCGCCATGCCGCAGACGACGGTTTCCTCGTCGCTAACTCCCAGGACCGGGCGGATCGCGCGGTGGTAATGCGTCCAGGCGGCCTGGGCGCAGGTATCCAAACCGCGCACCCGGGCCGCGGTCATGACGTTTTGGAGAAACATCCCGTAGTCCAGCCAGGACCCGGTCGCCAGCCGCCGGTCGATGGTGAACATCAGACCCACCGGGGCGTCGAAGAACTGGAAGTTGCGGCGGTGCTGCGCTTTCATCTTCACCGCCTCGCCTTTAACGATCCCCAACAATCCGTACATCTCCCAGCCCACGGCGCGGCGACGGGACAGGTACGGTTCGAAGAACGCATCGGGATAGTACTGGACCTCTTGCTCATGCCCCGTCTCGCCGGCATCGAACGCAGCCTGGACCGCATCGACCAGCGAGTCCTTCGCCGCCCCAGCCAACGCGTACCCCCGCCAAGGCTGCATGTTGGTCCCGCTCGGTGCCCGCGCGGCGGCGTCCAGGATCGCCTCCACGGTTTCGGCCGGGACGGGTGTTGGCAAGAAACGCCGGATAGAGCGTCGGGAGGTGATCGCGTCGTCAACGAGGTTCATGCAGCAGATTCCAATTTCAAGATAAAGGCGCGCAGCGCCGGCGCCCATTTGTCTGCATCGGCGCCAGATGCCAGGTGGCCATGCTCGCTGTCGATTTCTACGTAGTCCGCCTGCACCCCAGCCGCGCGCAAATCCGCCATTACCCCGGGGGCGAGGCTTGGCGGGAACAGCGCGTCGGTGCGCGATAATACATAGAGTACGGGCACCCGAATGCGTCCGTAGTCGCGCGTGATGTCATAGGTCGCCATCGCCTCGCCCAGGACGAACAATGAATTCGCATCGAACACATCCGCCCAACCCGAGGCGATGCGCCGCAACTCGGCATCTCGCTCCCCCGGGTTGGGAAACCGTTCGGACAGGCTTGCCGCCAGACCGTAGCGGGTCAGCGTGTCCACCCGCAGGTCCGTCAGCGTGTCATGCACGCCGCCTCGATCATAATAGTCGCCGCCGTTCCAGTTCGGGTCTTTTTCGAACCATTTCAGCAACCCCTCCACCCGGTCGGACTGCGGTGGCAGAGGCGAGGTCACGACCGGCGCCACGCCGTCCATGAAGTCCGGAAACGTCACCGCCCACTGGAATGCCTGGAATCCGCCGTACGACGGACCGACCACGGCACGCAGATGGGTGACTCCCAGATGCTCCAGCAGCCGCTTTTGCGCGGTGACGATGTCGGCCACGGCGATCTTCGGGAACACGGAACCATACGGCTTGCCGGTCCCTGGATTGGTCGAGGCGGCGTTGGTCGAGCCGTAACTCGACCCCAGCATGTTGGAACACACGACAAAATAACGGTCGGTATCGATGGGGGCGCCGGGTCCGACCAGCGTGCTCCAGGCCCCTTCGGACGATGCGACACCGGGTTCGATCATCCGCGGACCGCTGGTGTAGCCGTGCGTGACCAGGATCGCATTGCGTCCGTCCGCCGCCAGCCGGCCACGCGTGACGTAGGCTAAGGTCACCTCCGGCAGGTGACCGCCGCCCAGCAGAGGCAAATCGGGGAATGTGAAATTTGCATGGATAATGTCTGACACGACGGTCCCCTGTTGCGGATTGTTGTTGAGCGGCACGTCCGGCCGCCTCCGGCATACCCGGGTCAGGTTGCCATCGACTGCCAAAGTATGCGAGTCAACGTTACATTGAAAGTTAGCAAAGAGACTCCATGAAGCACATAACCGGTTACACGCTGTGCCTTGCCATGTTTGCGACGATGGTCATCGCCCTGCCGGCTTTGGCAGCGGACCAGACGGTCGTCATGTACAAGGTCACCCAGGGTGGCACCAGTGATGAGATCGGTACGATCGTCGCCGGCAGTTCGGACGCCGGCACCACCTTCAAGCTCAATCTACATGGCCTGACGCCCGGCCCGCATGGCTTCCATGTGCATGAGAACAACAATTGCAGCCCAACCCTGCTGAACGGCACCCGCATTCCCGGCGGCGCGGCCGGCAGCCATTACGATCCGGACCATAAGTACAAGCACGCTGGCCCTGAAGGCGAAGGTCATCTTGGCGACCTGCCGCGCCTGATCGCCGAGGCCGACGGGACGGCCACACAGTCCTTGACCGCACCCCGCATCAAGGACCTCGACGCCATGAAGGGACGCAGCCTGATCATCCAGAGCGGCGGCGACACATATAGCGATACGCCCCCCTTCGGCGGCGGCGGTGTCCGTTTTGCCTGCGGCGTGATGGAGTAGCCATGATGGAATTCGGTATCGCCCTCGCTACGGCAGCGGATAGCTGGAAGACGGTCAAACGGGCCGAGGAACTGGGTTTCTCGCATGCCTGGTTCTACGACACGCAAATGCTGTGCGCCGACTGTTTCGTCGCCATGGGCGCGGCCGCTGTGCAGACGTCGCGCATTCGCCTCGGCACCGGGGTGCTGATCCCGACCAACCGCATTGCGCCGGTCGCCGCCAACGCGTTCGCATCTTTGAACCAGCTTGCACCCGGGCGGATCGATTTCGGCGTCGGCACCGGGTTTACCGGCCGCCGCACCATGGGCCTTGGCGCGATGAAACAGTCCGACATGGAGGAATACATCCGCGTCGTCATGGCTCTGCTGGACGGTGAAACCCCGGAGTTCGAGGTCGAGGGCAAGAAGCAGAAAATCACCTTCCTCAATCCGGAACTGAAGTTGATCAATCTGCGCGACGAGGTGAAACTGCATATCTCGGCGTACGGCCCGCGTGGCCGAGCCTTGACCGCCAGATTTGGTGCCGGCTGGCTGAACTTCGTCGGCGACGTGGCGACCGGGGTTGCGGCGATGAAGGAAATGCAGGGTAGCTGGGACCGCGCCGGCAACGACATCACCGACTTGTCCGCAGTCGCCTTCGCGGTGGGTTGCGTGCTGCAACCCGGGGAGGCAATGGACAGCGATCGCGCGATGGCTCAGGCCGGTCCGCGTGCCGCCGTGCTGCTGCATCGTGCCGCCGATGAGGCGTTGTCGGGATTGCCCAACACCTCCGTTATTCCGCCGGAACTGGCCGAACCGATCGCCGGCTACGTGGAACTGGCGAAGAACTTCAAACCCGAAAACGCCCGCTACCTGACCAACCATCGCGGCCACCTGATGGTGGTGAAAAATATCGAGCGGCCGTTCGTCACCGCGGAGATGATCCGCCGGACTACGTTCACCGGCACCGAACCCGATCTGCTGGAACGGATCGCCGCACTACGCGATGGCGGTTACACGCAATTCACCATCCAACTCATCCCCGGCCACGAGGCCGCCATCGAAGACTGGGCTCGGTTAAAGTCTGCACTTTAGTGCGTGATCGTTTAAAGTTGTTTCCACCTCAAACGATCACGCGATCAAGCGATCAAGCGATCGAACATAGAGTTAGGCGACGCCGAACATTAAGCGAATCGCCTGTCAGGCCCTTCATTTCGCTATGGTTCGGCATATTGGTTAGACCGGAGACAAGCCTGACGGGTGTTCGGAGACATACCCGTCGTTACGATGGTGTGCCCCGATCGAACCTGTGCGCTCTCAGGTGGTGACGCGCATGGCGGCTGCGAACAACGTCGTGTTGTGCCGGAGCATGTCCAGATAGGTCGCTGCCGGACCTTTCGGAGGCGACAGCGCGTCGGAATAGACCGTCCCTCCGAGTTTCGCACCGGTTTCCCTCGCCAGCATTTGCGCCATCCGGGGACTCGCCATATTTTCGATAAACACGGCTCGCACATGATCCCGCTCGATCTGCCGGACCAATGCCGCGATCGCCTTGGCCGAGGGTTCAGACTCCGTGCTGATCCCCTGGGCCGCAAGGAACTCCACCCCATAGCGGGCACCGTAGTAGCCGAACGCATCATGCGTCGTGATGATCCGCCGCTGGCCGGCCGGGACCGCGGACAACGTCGCCTCTATCCAACTGTCCGTTTGCGCGATGCGTTCGGTATAACTGGCGGCGGCGGCGCGGTACCGGGCGGCATTGGACGGATCGGCTTCGACCAGTCCAGCGGTAATCGCCTGCACATAAAGCATGGCGTTCCGAGGATCCTGCCAGGCATGCGGATCGGTAGCGATCGCCCCTGCATTCTCCGTCATTGTTCGCGGGGTGACCCGCCCTGCCGCCACGACCACTTTGCCTTTGAAGCCGGCGGCGTCGGTCAGGCGGTCCATCCACCCTTCCAGCCCGAGGCCGTTCCGCACCAAAAGGCCGGCTTGCATCAAGGTGCGCAAATCCTTTGGGCGAGGATCATACACATGAGCGTCACCATCTGGACCGACCAGGGACTGAACCGACAGGGCGGCGCCGCCAATCTGCTGCGTCATGTCACCCAGAATGGAGAAGCTGGCAACAACCCGCAGCGGCTGGGCTGCCAAAGGGGCTGCAAAAGGGACCGCTAACGGGATCGCACCTAAAGCCGCCAGAAGGGACCGCCTGTCCATTAGCATCACCTAGAATGTTATATTATAACATATAGACGCAGACGGGACGGCACTCAAGGTGGCGATCGGAGGAATCGGCGGGGCTGACCGGATAGAACTGCCCATTGACGAATCGATCAAACCTCTGCGCATTAAAACAATGGATGATCTCCAGCCTGAAATGCTCGCATTGCCGTCCGGACTGGCGCGCGTGGAATGGCGGCGCAGCAGCCGAGCGCGGAGGGTTTCTTTGCGTATCGATCCGACCGGAGGCGCCGTAGTCGTGACTTTGCCCACCAGAGCGACCCGCAAAGCCGGCATGGCACTGTTGATGGGTCATGCCGACTGGATAGCCGACCGATTGGCTGCCCTGCCCGAGGCCGTTATCTTCTGCGATGGTGCCATTGTGCCGATCTGCGGCGTGCCGCACCGTATCCGGCACACGCCCGCGGCGCGCGGCGGTGCATTTCTTCTGGAGCAGGAGCTTCATGTGGCCGGCGCGCCCGATTTTCTGGCCCGCCGGGTCCGGGATTTTCTTCGCCAAACCGCGCGCCAACGGCTTGGTGGGCTGGTCATGGCGAAAGCCGGATTGATCGGTATTGTTCCGAACCGGGTCACAATGAAGGACACCACGAGCCGGTGGGGAAGCTGCGCGGCAGATAAGTCCATTGCCCTGAGTTGGCGTCTGGTGATGGCGCCCGTGTTCGTGCAGGATTACGTTGTGGCGCATGAGGTCGCACATCTGCGGCACATGAATCACGGCCCGAAATTTTGGGGGCTGGTGGACGAATTGACGCCGCACACGAAGGCTGCGATTCCCTGGTTACGGGCCGAGGGAGCCCGCCTGCTGCGGATTGGTTAGGCCCCGGGGCCGAGCCGTCTGAAAGTGAGGCGAAGGCGCCCGCATTTTCAGACGGACGCAACGTGCGGTAGGCTACCCATCGGAGCTTTTCAGACTTAGGGTGGCACATCATGACCAAACCAAAACTATCCTATGTCGCCCTGATTTCCCGCGACATCCCCGCCGCATCGCATCTGCTGGGGGACGTGCTTGGCCTGCCTGTCACCACCTGCCCAACTGAGGATGGTACGGTTTCAGTGTTCGGCGTTGGAGAGGCAGCGCTGGCGCTGTTCGCGCCGGGGGACCGTTTTGTGGACGGCGAGACACGAACCGGCCTGCACCATATCGGCCTGGACGCCGGGAACCTGGACGCCGGGAACCTGGACGCCGGGGGCCTGATGCCAGCGGCCGCAACTTCCGACGCACCCCGGTTCGGTTTGGGTGGAGGCATAAGGCAGGCTCTTTCCACTGCGGCGACCGTCGGCGTGCGGGTCTTTCTGACAGGACCGTTAGACATCGCGCGCGGCGGATCGTCCAGAATAGAGCGCATTGACCATCTCGGCATCGCCAGCACCGATAATCAGACGGCCATCGCGGCGTTTTCCGGGCGGCTGGGGCTGCCGGTGGAGAGCCAGCAGACCGACGTGGAGGTCGAAACCGCGATCGAGAGCTTCACCTCCGACAAATATGGTATCGTCTATCATACGCGACCGCCGCGCGTGGTTGGCGGACTGAGGGTCGCTTTCCTGACCGCCGGGGATTGCGAGCTTGAATTCCTGCAGAATTTCGATGCCTCGCACGGCGCCGACCTACGGCATGGGGCAGCCGGGAATACGCGGCAGGATCAGGGGGCGATCACGAAATTCATTGCGGCGCATGGGGCGGGGCTGCACCACGTCGCGCTCAAGACCTCGGATATCGACGCAACGCTAGGCGTCCTGGGCCGTTCGGGGGCGCGGATGATCGATACCGCCGGCCGGCCCGGTTCACGGCGGGCACGCATCGGTTTTATCCATCCCGGAAGTTTTGGCGGCGTGCTGTTCCATCTGGTGCAGCGGGATTAGATCCCGGTAATTCTGGTGGCTGATATCTCATTACCTGTTGGTATTCAGGCTGGTTGGCCTGCGCAGCAGCAATTCTCATTTTGCTGTTCGCGATCGCGATCATATTTCTCGTCATGGGGCCTTCGCGCACCATGACGGCTGGAGACACCATCGCCGCGCAAGGGCTTGAACAGGTGGCCCGGAAAGGACCGTCAGCTCAACCGGCGCAACCCGGCGAACGGATGCGGATCGGAGTCTTCCTCGACTTCCGGCATCTCAATCCCCGGTAGCCGCGGGTACGGGTCGAGCGCCAGACCGAGTTGTTCGGACACTGCCTCCCCCAGATCGATCATGTTGCCCTCGAATGGGATTTCGTCGTCCGATTCCGGGTCTATATCGTCGGATTCCTCTCCGGACGGCACGAATCGGACCTGAAAGGCCTCCTCCATCAGCACGTCGAAATCGTCCAGGCTGATGACGCAGGTCTGTGTGATCGCCGCCCGCAACACGCCGCGCGCCAGGATTTTATCCTTCCCCTCACGGATCAGATGAAACGCGCAGGACACCGCCAGCACCGCCGGCAACTGCATGCGAACCGCCAGGGCGGCGCATTCGGCGGGTGACGCCTCTATGGCGGTGTCCAACCCGTGCGGTCCGATGCGATCCAGCGACAACGGCCGGTAAAATTCTGGGATCATCGCGCGGCCTCCTCTGCCGACAGAAAATGTGCCGAACCGCTGCGCAGGGTGGTCAGCTCTTGCTGGGCGAGGCACGCGGCTTGCGCCATCGCCAGCCGAACCATAGCCGCAGCCGACCCGGCGGGCGGTTCATCGCCACGCCAGAAATTGCGGGCGAACGCTGCCTCCAGGCCCGGGCTGTCGTCCCAGACTGTTGTGTAGGCGGCACTGCGGCCATGAAAGGCTTCCCACATGGCGCGGTTGCGGCGTCCGACCGACATGTCGCCAACCCCCATCTCCCGCAGGTTAATGTCCATATCCAGGAACATGGCGTCGAACACCGCCTGCGCCAGCGCCGAACCCGCGTCCACTCCGGCATTCAACCGGCGGATAATCAGAAAGACATGCAGGACGACAGCGTCGAACCGCCCATCCAGCGTGTCGGGAACGCCCAGCGTCGCGTAAAGGTAGGGATCGCGTGCGGCGGCGACCGATGCCCCATAAAGCTGGAAGGCCGGGCGTTCGTGCCTGGTGCGTCTGCGAAAGAAACCGGCCAATCCTGCCTCATCATGCTCATTGACACAGCCGGGTTGGCCGTGACACGCACCTATAGATAGTACCGGGCGCCGATCCAACCAGCCGGTCACCAGAAATCGCGGGATACACCAGTTGCCCATGACAATGTCCACTCAGCCGGCGCCGACCCGGGCCAGTACGCCTCGGAGCCTCATGCTGGTCGCCTGTTTGTTGTTGTCCTCCTGCGGATGGCTGATGCCGCCGCCGCAGGTGCGCGGCAACAAGGTGGATCCGGAGTCGCTTAAGGAACTGGTAGTCGGCACATCGACCAAGGCGGACGTCTCGGCCGTGATCGGTTCCCCCACCGCGAAAGACACGTTCGACGACAATACGTGGCTGTATATCAGCGAACTGACTCAGCAGCGCATCGGGCGAACCCTGGGCGAGCTGGAGCAGAATGTCGTCGTGGTCAGTTTCGACGGCAAAGGCGTGCTCAAGAGCATCGAAAAGCGGGACAAGGACGACGCATTGCCGGTCGCCGTGGTGGCACGCACCACCCCATCGCCGGGCACCGAGGCATCGTTCCTTCAGCAGCTTTTAGGCAATATCGGCCGATTCAACCCGACCGGCGCCGGATCGGCGCCGGGCGGCAGGGGCGGGGCGCCAACCGCGCCGTGATAAAGCACGCTCGTCCGCAGCGGCGACCCGTAACCGGTCTTGCCACGGAACGGTTGCTCGGGCAGTTTTGAAACATGTCAAAGGTACGCGTGAACCCGGCCCAATCCAGGGCCGGGAGGTTATGCGCGCCGCCAACCCTGGAACAGGTTTTTCTTTATGGACGTCTCCCAACCCATCGCCCTTACGGCCACGGACTCGCTGGCGCTGCGCTACGGCGCCGAAGCTTCCCCCGCCGCCGGCCCGTGGAATGAGCATATCTCACTGCTGCTGTCGCACCGGTCGATCCGCGGCTATCGCCCGGATGCGCTGCCGACCGGCACGCTGGAGACACTGATCGCCGCCGCGCAGTCCGCCGCCACCAGTTCCAACCTGCAAACCTGGTCTGTCGTCGCGATCACCGATCCGGACAAGAAGGCGGCGTTGGCGAAGGTTGCATCCAACCAGAAGCACATCGAGCAATGCCCGCTTTTCCTGGTCTGGATCGCCGACATCTCCCGCAACCAGAGGCTCAGCGCCGAGGAAGGCATTCCGCTGGAAGTGATGCCGTATCAGGAGACGTTCCTGGTCGCCGCGATCGATGCCGCCCTGGCAGCGCAAAACGCCACGGTCGCGGCTGAGTCGCTTGGTCTGTCCTGCGTCTATATCGGCGCCCTTCGCAACGACCCCAAGGAAGTCGCTCGGGTGTGCGGCCTGCCATCCGGCGCGTTCGGCGTGTTCGGCATGTGCGTCGGTTATGGGTCCACCGCCGCCGCGACCGAGGTGAAGCCCCGGCTGCCGCAGGACGTGATCGTGCATCACGAGGTTTACGATACGACCGGCGAGAGCGCCCATCGTGCCGATTACGATATGCTGCTGGAGGGCTTCTCGGTGCGTCACGGCATGCCGGTGGACACCTGGACCAAGCGGGTGATCAACCGGATGGGCAAGCTCGCCGCGATGTCAGGCCGCGACAAGATGGTCGCCGCGTTGCACGCGATGGGCTTCGGGCTGAAGTAGAGGCAGTCAAAAAGGGGGGGCGGGATTCTCGCCCTCCGTCAGGCGAGAATCCCGGCCTGACGACGGACCCGGTGGCCAGACGTTACACTATCGGGCCGCCGGTATCATCGCGGCAAATTTTAATTCAGTCGAACCCAATAAAACCTTCGGCGGCGCGGATCGGCGGGGCTGTCATCAACGCGGCGATATTGGGAACCGGGCGAGCGGTGCGCGAATCACCGGCCAAGAGTGCCTCCAACTCGGCAGCTACCCGCAGTACCACGGCGTCGCCGCCCCTGGGGCCGACGATTTGCAAGCCGAACGGCATGCCGTTCCGATCCAGACCTACGGGTATGGAGATCGCGGGATGGCCAACGACGGTGACCGCGTACGCCATGGCCAGCCAATGGAAATAGGTCCGCGTGGGCGCACCGTCGATCTCCGCCGGATACAATTCCCGCCATGACCGGGGACCGATCGTGATCGCCGGGGTCAGAATGACGTCATGGTTTTGAAAGAACGATTGCCACCGTCCGTATAACACCGTCTGCAACGATAATGCGCGGGCAATATCCTCGGCATTGTATCGCAAACCTTCCTCGATGTTCGCCCGGACATTCGGCCCGATCAACTCCGGCGAGGCCCGCATCTTATCGAGATGTGCGCCGACGAAGGAAACCGCGCGCAGCACCTCGAACGCCTCATCCGTGCCGGCACAATCCGGAGTTGCTTCTTCGGCCCGGGCGAATACATGCCGGAACAGGCTGGTTTTCTCCGCGAAGACCGACGCGATGTGCTTTTCTGTTGGAGCAAATCCGAAATCCGGCGTTAGTGCCACCCGCAATCCAGCTAAATCGATCCGCGCCGGCGGATAGAAATCGCCCGGGCGCCGCACTGTCGCGCCATGCACGGTCGTCGCCAGTGGATCGGATGCATCGTCGCCGGTCATCGCGCCCAGCAAAAGGCAGGTGTCGGCGACAGTCCGAGCCATGGGGCCGACGACGGGGAGGCCGCTCCATCCGTGGGGCCGCCGCTCACTTGGCACGAGGCCCGGGCTCGGCCGGAACCCGACTATGCCGCAGAATGCTGCCGGGTTTCGCAACGATCCACCGGTGTCGGAGCCGGTGCAGAGCGGCACCATTCCGGTCGCCAGGGCAACAGCCGATCCACCGGACGATCCAGCACAGGACTTGGATTGATCGAATGGATTGACCGTCGCGCCAAACACAGCGTTGCGGGTGTTCGCCCCGGCGCCGAACTCTGGCGTGTTGGTCTTTCCCACGACGATTGCCCCGGCCCGGCGCACCGCGGCGACGACACGTTCATCCGATATCGGAATGTTATCGCGAAACAATGGACTGCCGAACGTGGTCAGCAGGCCCTCGGTCACCTCCAGGTCTTTGATGCCGATCGGCAGCCCGTGCAGAGCTGGTAGAACGTCACCGCGCATCGTTGCCGCGTCGGCAGCTTTTGCGGTGGCCCTGGCACGTTCGAAGTCACGGGACACCATTGCATTAACCGCATGATCGACGCTTTCGATCCGGCCGATACAACTTTCCAGCAACTCCGAGGACGAAAGCTGCTTTGCGCCGATCAGCCGTCTGGCCTCAACGGCCGTTAAATCGCAGGGTTCGGACATACGTTCGTTCCATTATAGGAGTTGGGCAGTTTTGACTGCGCGTGCGTAACAGCAAAGCCATTGCTTATACCAGTCCGCCTTGACATTGATATACTACCATTCCACCTCCGTCATGGCCGGGCTTGGCCCGGCGCCCCACGACTTTGCTTGGCACGGCACAGGAAGTCGTGGGTGGCCGGG
>JANXLQ010000134.1 GCA_025355085.1 Rhodopila sp. | reverse complement strand
GCTGATTTCAGAGACGCGATGCTGACCTTCCTACGCGAGGAGGTGCCGGAAAACTGGGATACATATTGCGATGCCGTATCAGACAATTTTCGTATCATAGACCCAACGGATTACCGGATTCTGGCGTGAACAGGGTATATTATTGTTTTGATTTAAAATATTTTACCTCACGATCGCCAGAACCCGGCACGCCAAGGTGTAAAGAATCCTGACACCTCACCGCCGGTCAAACCGCTGGTACAGTCCGGGGTGCAACAACACAGGGAAATCGGGTGAGCAACGCTCGACCGGTCATTCCCGGGTTCCCGCGGTCAGCGTCCTCTGGAACGGCGCCCGTGTAGTGTTGGCTGAGAAGGAATTTCACCACGAAGCCACGAAGACACGAAGTTTCCAATGGAAATCGCCAGGTTTGGCGCTGGTTGTTCGCATTCTTCGTGGCTTCGTGGCGAAATAGGCCGGGCGCACTTCCGGACGTGGACCATCGCGGGCTTTGTAGTGAAATAAGCGCTCCCATGCCGAGCCAACCAAGGTGCCAAGAAGCCAATCACCCGATTACCCTGCAACAACGCCATTGGCCTTCGCTGTCATGGTATCGTAGTCTGTGCCCCGAAACGTCCCTTCAGATAATGAGACAGCAGTGACCCAAATCGCGATAACCCGGACCGCCACGCCGAAGCAACCCCCCGCCGATGAGACGTTGGCGTTCGGTAAGGTTTTCTCCGACCACATGTTCCTGATGAACTACGATGAGGGGAAGGGCTGGCACAGCCCGCGGATTGAGCCGTACGGGCCGTTCACACTGGACCCCGCGACCTGCGTATTGCACTACGGCCAGGCTATCTTCGACGGTCTGAAGGCATTCCGCGGCGCCGACGGCCAGATACGCCTGTTTCGCGTCGGCGACCATGCCAGGCGGCTGAACAAGTCGGGCGGATATCTGTGCATTCCGGAAATCGATCCGGCGATGGTCGAGGACGCCATCCGCACGCTGGTCCAGGTCGATCGGCGCTGGGTGCCGTCGCTGCCGGGAACCTCGCTGTATATTCGCCCCACGGTGATCGCGACCGAGACGTTCCTCGGCGTGCATCCCTCGCATTCCTATCTGTTCTACGTGATCGTCGGGCCGGTGGGTGCGTACTATAAGGAAGGTATGAACCCGATCAGCATTCTGGCCTCCGACCAGTATGTCCGCGCCGTTAAGGGCGGTTTGGGAGCGGCCAAGACGGCAGGCAACTATGCCGCGTCGCTGTTCGGTGCCGAGGAAGCCCAGAAAGCCGGCTACACCCAGGTCCTCTGGCTGGACGGCGTCGAGCACAAATACCTCGATGAGGTCGGCACGATGAACATCATGCTGAAAATCGGCGACGAGGTGATCACGCCCCCGCTGAACGGCGCCATCCTGGCCGGCATCACGCGCGATTCCGTGCTGACCTTGCTGCGCGACTGGGGCCTGCGCGTCTCCGAACGCCCGATCTCCATCGGCGACGTCATCGCGGCGGCCAAGGCCGGCACGCTGGAGATGTGGGGAACCGGCACCGCCGCCGTGATCTCTCCGGTCGGCGAACTGGGCTACAAGGGGGAGCGGTTTGTGATCGATGGCGGGGTCACCGGCACACTGACGCAGAAGCTGTACGACACCATTGTAGGCATCCAATACGGCACCGCACCCGACCCCCACAACTGGGCCAGAGTGCTCGGTAATCTTTCGGACGGCTAAATCCGGGACCTACCGATAGGGGCAGTGGGCATCCTCCGTCGGCATGATGCGCGAAAGCGCCCGGCATCGTCACGGTGCGCGAAGGCACACTATCCTCCCCGTCATGGTGCGCGAAAGCGCACCATCCTGCCTTGTCACGGTGCGCGAAAGCGCACCATCCACGTCTTTATCTGTCCCGGGGCGCCAAAAGACTAGGGGCGATCGCGACTGATCACCCTGCGTGCGCCCCCGCCGAAGGGGGCAAATCTCGTTCGATCCTGAAACCATCGGCCAGCCCGCAACGGCTGGCCGATGTGTGTTGGGGTGCCCGGCGATCGTCAATCCTTGCCCTGTGCGTGTACGCCCATCCACATCGCAGGCTCGCTTCCTCCACCCGCGTCCCGTAAGACGACGATCATGTTGCGCCTGACCGAACTGAAACTGCCCTTGGACCACCCCGCCTCCGCCCTGCGAGACGCGGCGCTGGCCATGCTTGGCATCGCCCCCGGCGACCTCCTGAATCTGTCCGTCGCCCGCCGAGGCTACGACGCCCGCCGCCGTTCCGCGATCAACCTCGTTTACGCCGTTGACGTCACCCTGCGCGACGAAGCCGAAATCCTATCCCGCCTCCCGGCCAATCCCCGCATCCGTCCGACCCCCGACACGCGCTATATCTTCCCCATCCAGGTCACCGCCCCCACCATGCGGCCCGTGGTGATCGGCACCGGCCCTTGCGGTTTGATGGCGGCATTGACGCTCGCCCAGATGGGCCTCCGCCCGTTGATCCTCGAACGTGGCAAACTGGTGCGGGAGCGCACCAAAGACACCTGGGGCCTATGGCGCCGCGGCGTCCTGGACCCGGAATCCAACGTCCAGTTCGGCGAGGGCGGCGCCGGCACGTTCTCCGACGGCAAACTCTACAGCGGCATCAAGGACCCCCGCCACCTGTCCCGCCGCCTGCTGACGGAGTTCGTGGAAGCCGGCGCGCCGGACGAAATCCTGTTTGTGTCCAAACCCCACATCGGCACCTTCCGTCTCGTCACCGTCGTAGAAAACATCCGAGCCAAAATCGAGGCGCTCGGCGGCGAATACCGCTTCAACGCCCGCGTCGATGACATCGTGCTGGACGAATCACGAAATGTTCGCGGCCTGATTCTGGCAGATGGCGAACAGATCGACGCCCGCCACGTCGTCCTGGCGATCGGCCACTCTGCCCGCGACACCTTCCGGATGCTCCACCGCCACGGTGTCCATATCGAGGCCAAACCGTTCTCCATCGGTGTGCGGATCGAACACCCCCAGGCCCTGATCGACAAAGCCCGCTTCGGAGGCTTCGCTGGCCACCCGTTGCTCGGTCCCGCCGATTACAAACTGGTGCATCACGCCAGCAACGGCCGCTCGGTTTACAGCTTCTGCATGTGCCCCGGCGGACGCGTCGTGGCGGCAACCTCCGAACCCGGCTGCGTCGCCACCAACGGCATGAGCCAATATTCCCGCGCCGAGTTCAACGCCAACGCCGGCATCGTCGTCGGCATCACCCCCGAAGTGGATTACCCCGGAGACCCCCTCGCCGGCATAGCGTTCCAACAACAATGGGAGCGCGCGGCCTACCTGACCGGAGGCAGCACCTACGCCGCGCCTGCCCAACGCGCCGGCGACCTTCTGGCAGGCCGAGCCTCGACGGCGCTGGGAGAGGTCGTGCCGTCCTATCAACCCGGCGTCCACCCCGCCGACCTCGCCGCCTGCCTGCCTGGCTTCGCCATCGAAGCGATCCGCGAGGCTTTGGGTAAATTCGCTCGGGATATCCCCGGCTTCGCCATGCACGACGCGCTGCTGACGGGGGTGGAGACCCGAACGTCCTCCCCCATCCGGATTACCCGCGGGGCGGATGGGGTGAGTTTGAACACACCCGGACTGTACCCGGCGGGCGAGGGCGCGGGATACGCCGGCGGCATCATGTCGGCCGGCGTGGACGGAATACGGGTGGCGGAGGCCGTCGCTTCCAGTCTGACCGGCAGCCCTCTGGTGGAACGGATGACCAGGGGCGACGGGTCGGTGGCATACGGTTAGGGCTCTTGTGCCGAGACCGAACGCCCGGGTTGACCTGAGCCAGGCCGTGGATCACAGATAACGACTGCGACCTTTTACAGTCACTCGGAGGCAACGACAGCAATGCAGACCTATCTTTTCGACGACCGCAACATCGCCTGGCAAACGGTTGAGCCCCTCGGTGCGCAAATATACGTACTTTCGGTGGACGACGCGCGCGGAATCGTGGACGTGCTCATCAGATTTCAGCCGAACACGCCGGGCAAGCTGCACCGGCACCTGTGCGATTTCAGCACCTTCGTCCTACAGGGAGAATTGCAGTTCTGGCGTCCGGACGGCTCTTTGAAGGAAGTGCGCCCGACCGGGAGCTACGTGCAGGTTGCCGCGAATGGCGAGCCGCATTTGGAGGGCGCCGGCGATCAGGTCGCCATCGTGCTGTTCAGCTTCCGCGGCAGCATCGCCGACATGATCCTGTATCTGGACGAGACCTCGGACGTGTCGATCGGTCTGGGTTTTCCAGATTTCAAAGCGACGCTGGCCCACCAGATTGCCACGAGCGGCACTGCGAAGATCGGGGCGCACGCAGCTTAGATCATGATCGTTCGAGGTTGAATCCTCTCCCGTGCCGATCATGGTCTAACTCTATGTTCGATCGCGTGATCGTTTGAGGTGGCAGCAACCTCAAACGATCACACTCTAAATCAAAACTAACGCAATTGCCGTTACGTTCAGAACAAATGGCGTAGCGGACGGAAGAAATTCAAGATGTCCGTAGCCAGCAGGGCCGGCTGTTCCATCGCGGCGAAATGGCCGCCCTTTGGCATCTCCGTCCATTGCCTTATGCCGGTGTAAACCTTCTCGGCAATCGAGCGCGGCGGGCGCCGGTTTTCCCTCGGGAACGCAGCATGCCCGGTAGGAACATCCACTGTACTGCCCTCGGGAATTGGCCAAGGGCCATGCAGCCGATCGTAATATGGCCAGAAGGAGGAGCCGATCGCGCCCGTGAACCAGTAAAGCGATATATTCGCGAGCAAATGGTCGCGATGCACCGCCGTCTCAAAATCGCCGGCATGATCGGTCCACCTATAAAACTTCTCCGCGATCCAGGCTGCGAGGCCAGCCGGTGAATCCGTCAGGCCATAAGCCAGCGTCTGCGGACGCGTGCCCTGGATCTGAATGTAGCCGCTTTCTTCCTTTGCCCAAAACTTCATCTGGTCGCCGTAATGTTGCTCCTCCACTGTCGGATTGGCGGGTATCGGACTGCTCGGGTTGAGCGCCAGCATGTTGAGGTGAATCCCGGCGAGTTTGTCCGGATGGCGCACCCCCAGGGCGGAACAGGCGAAGGCGCCCCAGTCGCCGCCCTGCGCAGCGAATGTCCGATGGCCCAGCACCTGCGTCATCAGGTCGGCGAAACAGTCAGCCATCTCGGCAATGTTGAAACGCTTCTGGTTGGCCTGGAACGACAAGCCATAGCCCGGCAGGGATGGCGCGATCACGGTGACAGCATCCTTCGCATCGCCACCGAAGCGTGCGGGATCGGTCAGGCGCGGGATGATGTCCATGAACTCGAACACCGATCCAGGCCAGCCATGCAGCAGCAGCAGAGGCTTCGGATCTGGCCCCCGTCCCGGAACATGCAGGTAGTGCAGATCGATACCGTGCAGAGGCACTTTGAATTGCGGAAACGCGTTGAGCCGCGCTTCCTGCGCGCGCCAGTCGAAACTATCCTGCCAATACGTCACGAGGTTGCGTAGATATTCCAGATCGGTGCCATAGGCCCAAGGTGAATCCGGTGCCTGATCAGGGAAACGCGTAAGGGCAAGGCGCGCGTGCAAATCCGCAATGTCGTCATCTGAAACGTGCAGGGTAAAGGGCATTGGGATAGGCATTGGGATAGGCTCCTCAGTGTCGGGTCCACCTGCGGCTGCGGTCAGGGGGAAAACCATGACAAGTAGTTAGCCTGCATTTTCCCGTTAGAGGCAAATGGCCCCCGGGGCAATCGGGTGAAAATCGTCTCGTACGGTCATCGTTATGGTGCGCGAAGGGCGCCATCCACGTCGTTTGCCGAAATTTGTAATGAAAGACATAAACGATGAGAGGCCGCTGCTTCGTACGACACGATATTACGGTTTTGCCAATAAAAATGGCTCCCCCATGTCGCTTTCCGTTCACTCGATTGCTCTGAAATGGCCCCGATCGTGGCCGTTGCCCATTTCGCTGAAGGTTTGAATTTGTGTTTTGTCAACCTGACTTGCATCGAACATTAATCTGATTTACCAGCCGGTAGGATCGCTGGTCGATCGTCGGTAGAATCAGAAGGCGAATTCTGGGTCCGCCGAGAGTGTGTATCATCCCGTCCACTTCATTCTGGAGAATTTCCGTGGATTGCATTGAATTCGAAGCAGACCTTCGGCGCGAGGGCTTCCGCGTTGTGAACACCAGCGTGAAGCCAAACCTGGTTACCCCCAATCATTGCCATGACTTCGACGCTAAATCGTTCGTCTTGGGCGGCGAAATCACCATCACCCGTGACAACACCCCGGTCACCTTCAGGGCTGGGCAATGTTTCCAGGTCAATGCGGGCTATTCGCATGCGGAACATGTGGGTCCAGAGGGTGTTGCCTTGCTATCGGGCCGGCGTCGCAACGGAGAATGCATCACCCGCGAGTCGTTCGAAAGCGACCTGCGCCGTGAGGGTTTCGAGGTTGTGCATGGCGGTCAGCAGTCCGGCTTCGCCGAGGAGTTACACGCGCACGACTTTGACGTTCGGATCATGGTGCTGGGCGGCGAAACCACAGTAACCCGCGACAACAAGTCTGAGACATTCCAGGCCGGCGATCACTGTGAAATATCGGCAGGGTGTCAGCACACGACAAAGGTGGGTCCGGAAGGCGTCGCCTATCTCGTCGGCAAGGCGTATCGCCGAGCGTCCGTTAACTAAACATCGATCCTGCTTGTGTCCTGCAACGGCTGGTTTTCGGGTCACACCGGTTTCCAGCCGTTTGCAATTGGTCTAGGCACTCGGCCCCTTCTCGTCATGGCAGGCGAAGCAGGCTGTGTGAAAACTCCCGCCCAAATTTGCGTTGGAGAATATTTTTCTCTGGCATGCCCCTGTCGTCGCGACGACCCAATCCCGTCATGGCAGGAGAATGCCTACCATCTGCGCCTTTTCT
>JANXLQ010000133.1 GCA_025355085.1 Rhodopila sp. | reverse complement strand
CCGAGAAGTTTGTCCACGAGGGTCGTCTTCCCGTGATCGACATGGGCGATAATAGCGACGTTACGGATCTGCATACGGTCCTGGCTTTGGGATGGTGCGGCGCACACTTAGGCGGTAACCTCGCGAGATACGAGAGAAAATCTGGCAATCAGATGCGTTTCTGCCATGCTTCGGCAAATTGTCATGGCAACAGGGTCATATCCAGTCGTGTAGAAAAGCCTCCACGACCGATAAAAACCCGGTTGGGTTGTCGGCATGGACCCAATGTCCGGCGTTCTTGATTGCCACGAAGCGCGCGGTTGGGAACCTGGCACGGATAATCTGGCGGTGTTCCGGCAGCACGTAGGTGGAGTTGGCGCCGGTCACGAACAGTGAGGGGCCTGAGTATGTGCCCGGTAGATCGATCCAGCCCTCCAGGTCGGGGACTGCCGCGGCGATCTCGTCAAGGCCCACGCGCCAACGGGGCTGTGCACCGAATTGCAGGTTTTGCAGCAGGAACGGACGCAGAGTCTGGTCTGGAACGGTTTCGGCAAGAGCCGTGCCGGCTTGGCGGCGGGTCAGATCGGGCGTTAACGGGATGGCTCGCATTGCTGTGGTGAACACTGTGTTGCCGTGTTGGTAGATGACGGGGGCGATGTCTGAGACGAGCAGCCGCCCGACTATTGCTGGCCACTGCAACGCCATGGCCATGGCTGCTTTCCCGCCCATCGAATGACCGATGATCGCGGCTTTCTCGACACCGAGCGCCTGCAACGTTTCCCGCACATCCGACGCCAAGGCGGGATAGCGCATGTCCGCCGCATGCGGGCTGTCGCCGTGGTTGCGCATATCCATCGCTATGACCCGATAGTTTGGCGCCAAAGCGCGTTGGATGCCGCCAAAATTGCGTGCGGCGCCGAACAGGCCGTGCAGGAAGACGACCGGGGGGCCCTCCCCGGCTTGGATCGCATTCAGAATCATGCGGTTCTCCGAGTCGGCCAGGCGGCGAAGGCGATCATGATCGCAGCCGAAGCGGGCGCACGCTTGAAAGAAGAACGGCCGAGGCAAGCCATTGCAAAAGGCCGGTGACGGTAACCGGCAGTCTCTCTGTTCCCGTTACCACAGAACCATGCCGCTCCCCACCCGGAAACGCGAACGCCGGGGGCGCACCCGGCGTGAATGGAGAGCGGGTAATCGCGCACATCCGAACATAGGAATGGACGGTCTGTTTCAACCCGGCATTAGCTTCCGCAGGTCCGCTTCGGGACGGGCACCATAATGGCCGATCACCTCAGCGGCCGCGATGCTGCCCATACGGCCGCATATTTCAAGACTCTTGCCTGCGGTCAGGCCGGTCAGAAATCCGGCTGCGTAGGCATCTCCGGCGCCGGTCGTGTCCACAACCCTGGCAGTTTCGGCGGTCACTGCGACCGTCTCGGTGCCGCGTAGAATCAGGCTGCCGGCTTCGCTGCGGGTCAGGGCGGCAAGGCCTACGTCGTGACGCGCGGCTTTGGCGGCTTCCTCGAACGTATTGCATTCGTACAGGGCCGTGATCTCGGCCTCGTTAGCGAACAGGATGTCCACATGGTTTGCCACCAGATCCAGGAACGCGGCGCGGTGGCGATTGACACAAAAGGCGTCGGAGAGTGACAGCGCAACCTGACGGCCGGCGGCATGGGCGGCCGCAGCGGCCTTCTTGAAGGCGGCCTGTGCCTCCGGGGGATCGTACAGATAGCCCTCAAGATACGTGATCTCCGAAGCTGCGACCAGAACGGGATCCACATCAGCCTCGCACAAAGTGATACATGCGCCGAGGAACGTGTTCATGGTACGCTGACCGTCCGGTGTGACCAGGATCAGGCAACGTGCGGTAGGGGCGCCGCCGATGAGCGCCATAGTTGGAAAATGGACTCCCACGGCCTCAATATCGTGGCGGAAGACACCGCCAAGCTGGTCGTTGGCGACTTTGCCGATGTAGGCGACCCGTGCGCCAAGGCCGGCAGCCACGGCGCAGGAGTTGGCGACCGATCCGCCGCTGCTCTCGATGCCCGGCGGCATGGCGGCATACAGCGCGTCGGCCGCGGCTGCGCCAATGAGCTGCATGGAGCCTTTGTGCATGTCATGGCGCGACAGGAACGCCTCATCCGCTCGGGCAACGACATCGACTATCGCGTTGCCAATCCCCAGGATGTCGTAGGTAGCGTGAGTCATTATGTTCCTTTTGGCGGATGCGCCCTGACCGCCGCCTCGTTGATATCGACGCCCCAGCCGGGGCGATCCGGGACGATAGGTTCGCCGTTTTCTACTACTGGCGCGCCGATGAAAAGCTCATCTCTCCGGGACACGCTGTCGATGTCGATTTCCATTACCCGGAAGTTGGGCACCAGTGCGCAGAAATCCGCACTGACGGCGGAGCAGAGGCGGCATAATAATTTTGGGCGCGGCGTTGACCTCGTACGCCTCGGCCATGGCGGCGATCTCGATCGATTCCAGGAACCCGCTCCAGATCGCGCCGATGATGGCGACGCCGGTTGAGTAGGCGTCCAGAAACGGGCCGAAGGCGGCGAGTTTCTCGCCATCGAACGGCAGGATGTTGGTTTTCAGCGATTTGAAGCCGCGGCGTTTGACCTGGGCGCCGAGGGCGGCCGCGTCGTCATAGGTTTTCAGGGCTGGGATACCGGCGGCCTCGGTGTATTCAGATCAGTTGGCCAAGCCATCGCCGGTACGGCAATTTCACTCATGCCGGCCAAGACGCGGTCGCTCTGATCAGACGTATCGCACTTTGTTGAAATGCGATCCGTCTGATCTCCGGATTGGGACTACTTGCCGCGCGCCCGCTCGATTGCTTCGAGGACCAGCCTTTTCGCCTCGGCGGCATCACCCCAGCCCTGGACCTTGACCCACTTGCCGGGTTCGAGATCCTTGTAGTGTTCGAAAAAATGCCAAATCTGTTCTAAGGTAATGGCCGGCAGGTCAGAGTAGTTATGCACATTCGTGTATCGCTGCGTCAGTTTGGGTGACGGAACGGCGATGATCTTCTCGTCGCCGCCGCTTTCGTCTATCATTTTCAATACGCCGACCGGGCGCACGTTGATGACGGCTCCGGGTATAATCGGGCGGGTGTTCGCCACCAGCACGTCGATCGGATCGCCATCGTCGGACAGCGTGTGCGGCACAAAGCCATAATTTCCTGGATAGCGCATCGGCGTGTAGAGGAACCGGTCCACCACCAGCGTGCCGGCCTCCTTATCCATTTCATACTTGATCGGCTCGCCGCCGATCGCGACTTCGATGATCACGTTGAGATCTTCGGGAGGGTTTTTACCAATTGCGATGGCATCGATACGCATGAAATTGTATCCTTTTAGCCGGAAATTCGCTCAATATCGACACCGCAGGCGGCGAGTTTCTGCTCGACCGCCTCGTAGCCTCGGTCCAGATGATAAACGCGGTTGACGATTGTTTCGCCCTTGGCAGCCAACCCCGCCAGGATCAGCGACAGGGAAGCACGTAGGTCGGTGGCCATGACCGGCGCCCCCGACAGTCCCGGCACGCCGCGCACGATGGCTGACGCGCCATGCACATTAATCCGCGCACCCATCCGGTTCAGTTCCGGCACATGCATGAAGCGATTCTCGAAAATCGTCTCGGTGACCATGGAAGCACCTTCGGCAACCGACATCAGCGCCATGAACTGGGCTTGCATGTCGGTTGGAAAGCCCGGGTATGGTTCCGTCATAACGTCGGCACCATGCAAGCCGTTCAGTCGCCGGATCGTCAGCCCATTGAGTTCTTCAACGATATCCACGCCTGCTTCGCGCAGGATACGCACGGTCGCACCCAGATGATCGAGCCGGGCACCGCGCAGGAAAACCGAACCGCCGGAAATGGCGGCGGCGCAGGCATAGCTGCCGGTTTCAATACGATCGGGGATGATCGCATGTTCGGCGCCATGCAGTTTGGCGATGCCGTCGATCGTCAGCGTGTCGCTGCCAATACCTTCGATTCGCGCGCCCATCGCGACCAGGCATGCAGCCAGATCGCCGATCTCGGGTTCGCGTGCCGCGTTGGCCAGGACGGTACGGCCATCAGCCACCGACGCCGCCATCAGTAGATTCTCGGTCGCCCCGACCGAGACAAACGGGAAGACAATGGCCGCACCGCGCAAACGGCCATCGACCTTGCCGTCGATATAGCCGTTCGCGAGATTGAATCGCGCACCCATTTGCTCCAGGCCTTTAAGGTGCAGATCGACGGGCCGCGTTCCGATGGCGCAGCCGCCGGGCAGTGAAACCCTTGCCTCTCCGACTCTGGCCAGCAGCGGGCCAAGCACTAGCACAGAGGCTCGCATCTTCCGCACGATGTCGTAGGGCGCCTCGGTATTGGTGATGGCACCGCCCAGCGACAGGGTGCGGCCGTCATTGGTGACGAAATCGACCGCGATGCCATGTTGTTCCAGCAATTGGCTCATGGTCTGGATGTCGGCGAGGCGGGGCACATTCGATAGGATCAGACGATCGTCGGTCAGCAGTCCGGCGACCATCAGCGGCAGGGCGGCGTTTTTCGCACCTCCCACTGTGATCTCGCCCGACAAAGGCCGGCCGCCGCGAATACGAATACGGTCCATTTACGTTCTTACATCCTTGGCAGGGAGGTGCCCCGCTGACCCATGTATTTACCAGCCTTGTCGGCATAGCTGGTTTCGCATGCCTCGTTGCCCTGTAAAAACAGGAACTGACAGATGCCTTCGTGCGCGTGGATTTTTGCCGGCAGCGGTGTTGTGTTGCTGATTTCGATTGTCACCTGGCCTTCCCATTCGGGTTCCAGCGGGGTGACATTCACGATGATGCCGCAGCGCGCGTAGGTCGATTTGCCCAGGCAAATCACCAGAACGTCGCGCGGGATGCGGAAATACTCCATCGTGTGGCCCAGGGCGAAGCTGTTCGGCGGGATAATGCAGACATCGGTCTTACGGTCCACGAAACTGGTCGGCGAGAACGCCTTCGGATCGACAACTGCCGAGTCGATGTTGGTGAATATCTTGAACTCGTCAGCGATGCGGGCGTCATAGCCGTAGCTCGACAAGCCATAGCTAATGACCCCGTCACGCTTCTGGGCCTCGACGAACGGCTCTATCATGCCGTGTTCCCGCGCCATCTGGCGTATCCAGCGGTCGGACAGGACGGGCATGTGGGTTGGGATCTCCGGGTTCGTGCAAAGCTGCGGTCGTCTAGCGCGAATGCCTGCCGCACCGCAAACAAGATGTCACAAGCGGCGAAAATGCCGGCCGCCCCGGGATGCCGCCAACGCCTGACCGGTTCGGCGGCACGGCGACCCCGTCTCTGGCCAGAGTCCGGCCAAGGCAACGGTCGCATTTCGGTCAGACCTACAGTGTCACCGCCTGTTATCTCGTTGTCCTGAAGGTGCGTACGCAAACCAATCTCGCTCCCCTTGCAATCATGCGATAAGATCGGCGTCCACACGGCAGGGGGCGCGATTGTATGCGTATTTCGGTTTTCGGTATCGGCTATGTCGGCATCGTCTCGTGCGGCTGCCTCGCTGAGTTGGGGCATGAGGTCATCGGTGTCGATGTTTCTCCCGAGAAGATCGCGATGCTGGCATCCGGGCGGTCCCCGATTGTCGAGGAAGCCATCGACACTTTAATCGCCGGCGCGGTGAAACAGGGCCGGTTGACCGCGACGGACGACGTGGTCGCGGCGGTCCATGGCACGGAGGTTTCGTTCATTTCGGTGGGGACCCCGAGCGCCGCGGACGGAAGCGTCGCTTTGGGTGCGGTGGACAGTGTGATCCGGGCCATCGGCGCGGCTATCCGCGAAAAACCGGGTTCGCATGCCGTGGTGATGCGCTCCACTGTCCCGCCCGGGACAGCCGAGGACCGTGTGATTCCGTTGTTGGAGGAAGCCAGCGGCCGCCACCTGGGCGATGGCCTACAGTACTACAGTAACCCTGAATTTCTCCGCGAAGGATCCTCGGTTCGGGACTTCCGTGCCCCGCCGTTCACCCTGATCGGCGCTCCGGGGGGCGATGACGCCGCTATATTGCGGGAGATCTACGCCGCGATCGATGCGCCGGTGCATGTCGCGCCCATTCGCGTGGCTGAAAGCGTCAAGCACATCTCCAACGTCTTCCACGCGGTGAAGCTGACATTCGCGAATGAGGCCGGGGCCATCCTGGCGGCGCACGGCGTCGACGCGCGAGAGGCATTGCGGCTTTTATGCGAGGATCGCGTACTGAATATTTCGCCGGCTTATTTGCGGCCGGGTTTTGCGTTTGGCGGATCGTGTCTGCCCAAGGACGTGCGCAGCTTTCTGGCGCTGGCGGATCAAAAGAACCTCGCCGCGCCGATGCTGAAGAATTTGCTGCCGGCCAACACAGCGATCATCGACCGCACCTTTGACGCGATTGCCCGCCACGGCCGCCAAACGGTGGCGCTGTTCGGGCTGGCATTTAAGCAAGGCACCGACGATTTGCGCGAGTCGCCGTTCGTCCTGCTGGCTGAGAAACTGCTGGGCAAGGGTTACGATCTCCGCATTTACGATCGGTTCGTGCAGGTAGCGACCTTGATGGGATCGAACCGCGCCTACATCGACCGCGAAATCCCGCATTTGGAGCGGTTGATGGTGGTCAGCCCGGAAGCGGCGCTGTCCGGAGCCAAGATCGTGGTCATAGGCCATATCGCACCGGAGGACCGGCCTGCGTTGCTCGCCGCGCTGGACGGTCACGTGGTGATCGACCTCGTGGGGGTGCCAGCCTTGCGAGCGGTGCCGGGTTATGAGGGCGTGTGCTGGTGAAGCCTCGCCTGCTGTTCGTTAGCCCGCGCTTTTTGTTTCCGATGGACCAGGGTGGCAAAATACGGACAGGCAACATTCTGCGCGGGCTTAAAGGCGGCGCGTTCGAGGTGACGCTGGCGTCTCCCGCCCCGGCTGACCAAATTCCGTACGCCGCCGATATCGGTGCCGCGTGCGATCGTTTCTTGTCCTGGCCCGAACAGGGATCATCGCGCATCAGGCGCCTGATGGCATTGGCCAGCCGGTTGCCGGTCGCGGCTGCAACAGATCGTTCCGCCGCCGGCAGCGCGGTGGTGCGACAGGCCCTGGCGGCCCGGCCGGATGTCGTCGTGGTCGATTTTCCGCACGCCGACGTGCTGATGCCTGCCAGGATCGATGCCGCTTCGGCGATGTTCACTCACAACGTCGAAGCGGAGATATTCGAACGCCACGTCAAGCGGACGCATGGTCTCTGGCGCCTGGTATGGGCCAATCAGAGCCGGAAAATGGCGCGACTGGAACAGCAAAGCCTCGCCAGGTACGGTTCCGTGATCGCGGTCTCCGAACGCGACCGCGATGCACTGGCGAAACGGTATCGGTTGCCGGAAGTGGAGGCAATCGATACGGGTGTCGATCTCAATTTCTTCGCGATGAACCAGCCCGAATCAACACCCCCTGCCGATGGTGGAACGATCGTGTTCACCGCGACCATGAGTTGGGCGGCCAATGTCGATGGCATCCACTTTCTGCTGGATGAGGTATTTCCACTTTTGTTGCGTGCGCGGCCGAAAATCAGGGCCGTCGTTATCGGGCGTAATCCCCCGGAGGCATTGTCGCGAAAGATCGCGGAACGCGGATTGGACGTCACGCTGACGGGCTTCGTCGATGACATCCGTCCCTACGTGGCGCAGGCTAACGTCTATGTCATTCCACTGTTTGTCGGCAGCGGCACCCGCATCAAGGCATTCGAGGCCATGGCGATGGGCCGGCCCGTTGTCGCCACGACACTGGGCATTGAGGGTCTTAATGTTAGTGACGGTGAGCATTTCATTCGGGCTGACGATGCCGAGACGTTCGCGACGGCGATTCTGACGCTGATGCGGGATGATTCGATGCGCGCACGAATCGCATCGGCGGCACGCCGGCTGATGGAGGACAGCTTCTCCTGGTTCCGCGTAGCGCGCCAATTTGAGGCGATTTGCCAGCGGACCCGGGAACGAGCTGGGCGGTAAATGTGTGTGCTACGATAACGAACACAAGGATGCGCGTGACGTCAGTCAGCCGTCCTCCTTACCGAACGATCCGGCCGATTTTTTTCTGACCGATTTTATGACTAGCGAAAGGCCGTCCCGCCCCGATTCCTTACTTCCACAGCACTGCCGCCTCCACACCCTCCGGCGGGTTGAGGATCGCCTGGGCCTTCTTAAGGTCCAGGGTTAAAGCTGGCCAAGTTTCTCCCGAACAGCATTTTGCCTTCGATAAGTGGAGCGCCTGCCGGTTAACAGCAGGATGCCGTTGTCGGGGTGTCAAGGCTCGAATGCAGACGTTTGCAGTTGTAGAAAACCAGATAGCGGCCAATCAAAGCGCGCGACTCGGCGAGACTGTCGTAGGCACGGAGATAAACCTCTTGGTATTTGACCGAGCGCCAGATCCGCTCGACAATGACGTTGTCACACCATGCGCCTTTACCGTTCATACTGATGGCAATGACGTTGTCTATCAGTAGGCCGGTGAAGGCGGCGCTGGTCTGGCGTTTCGTTCGCGTGCTGCGAACGTGCCGAAACGCTGAGGTGAACTGGCTGCCCTGATCGGTGTTGAAAATTGTCGGTCGGCCGTGTTTCGCCAGCGCCTTCGCGACCGCCTACAAGCAGAAATCGACCTCCATGCCGGTGGATACCCGCCACGACA
>JANXLQ010000124.1 GCA_025355085.1 Rhodopila sp. | reverse complement strand
CGGCACATCGACCGCGCCGATCTATCGTGGACTCGGCCAGAAGGGATTGATCCGCAAGGACTATCTGAATGGTGAAACGGGCACCGGCGGCGTCTATCTGTGGGACTGCCGAACATCGGCGGAAGCCTGGTTTACCGAGGAACGCGTGGCGGAACTGACACAGCGATTCGGTGCCAGGCCTCGGCTGACATGGTACGACACGCATGTGACAGTCGATAACCTGAAAGGCGAGACCCGGGTCAACGGTTCCTCGATTGAGGTGCTGGCCTAACGGGTCCGTTCGCGATCGGTTCGGATCGCGGATGCATCCCGTTGGTTGTCAGTTTGCTGCGGCGCTGCGACACTGACATCAGCAAAACGAGGGGAACGGGACATGCATCCACGAGGGAAAGTCTGCGTAGTGACCGGCGCGGCCAGCGGTATCGGCGAGGCGGTGGCACGCGCCTTCGCCGAGGCAGGTGCGAGGGGTGTGGTGGTGGCCGATTTGAACGCCGAACGGCTTGCCCAGGTCGCCAGTGAGATAGGCGGACTGGGAGTGCCGACCGATGTCTCCCGCGAATCCGACATCAAGGCGTTGATCGCTGCGGCCGAGGCTCGGTTTGGGCCGGTTGACGTGTTTTATTCGAATGCGGGGATTTCGCGTCCGGGGATGGAGGATGCCTCGGACGCCGATTGGGACCTCAATTGGCGGGTGCATGTGCTTAGCCATGTGTTCGCGGCGCGTGCTTTGGTGCCGGGGATGTTGGCGCGGGGTTCGGGTTATTTGCTGAATACTGCATCGGCGGCGGGGTTGCTGACGTCGATGAATTCCATGGCCTATGGCGTGACCAAGAGCGCGGCTGTTTCTTTGGCGGAACATCTGGCGATTCAGTATGGCGACCGGGGTATTAACGTTTCTTTTCTGTGCCCGCAGTCTGTGCTGACGGGCATGACGAGCGGACGGCCCGGGGCGGCAAGCGTCGATGGCGTTATGACTGCGGCGGAGGTCGCTCGGATTGTGATCGAAGCGATGGAGGAGGAGCGGTTTATGATCCTGTCGCA
>JANXLQ010000104.1 GCA_025355085.1 Rhodopila sp. | reverse complement strand
AGAGCGTGGTCCGGGAAAAAGCCCCGGTCATCTTTATACGTATCCGCCCGAAGGATTCGCCGCCGTGAAGACCTCCAGCCCGACCGGGGCCGTCGCCGAAAAACCGGCAGACAAGCCAAAGCTCGTCACCTTCCACCGGCTTATTGCTTCCGCCCGGATGCCGCAACGGGCCGACCGTTCCGCCGCCGGCTCCTTGCCCACACGCGCTTTCCGCTATTGCGAGGCCGCGACCTCCGCTGCCGCGTTCGGCTATTACCTGTTCCCGCCGATCGGCTTTTCCGTCCAGTGGGACGGACACGACATCATGTGGACGTTCGAGGGTGCGGGTGAGTGGCTGCCGCTTAGTAAATCCGCCCAGTTCCCCGGTTTTCGCGATCGTTTCGATTCGCTCGCCCCTGACGAGATCAAGGCGTTCTCTCCGCCGTTTCTGAGTGCGTTGCAGGAACCCGGCCTGCTGCAGGTTTGGACGGGTTTGGTCGTGCGCACCGCTCCGGGATGGAGTTTGCTTGTCCGCTCGCCGGCCAATCTTCCCCGAGCAGGCGGGTGGGACGCGTTCGAGGGCATCGTCGAGACCGATCGTTGGTTTGGACCGCTGGTCACCAATCTTCGGCTGACCAAGACCAACGTCCCGATCGATTTCAAGCCCGACTATCCGCTGCTTCAGGTGCAACCGATCCCGCGCCATGTGTATGAGGATTCAACCCTTAACAATTATGAAATCGTGCCGGAACTGGAGCAACTATCTCCGGAGGATTGGGATGACTACTACGATACGGTCGTGCGTCCCAACAGCCAGGTGGTGAGGCCGCGCGGTCAATACGCCGCAGCGGCCCGTAAGCGGCGAAACGCCGAAGCGGCGGCGCCAGAGGGCGTAATGAATGACAAATAAGCCGGAAACCCAAGTTTTCGGGACGTTTGGCGTGATGGATGCATGGTTCGATGAGGGTGCGAAGCCGGTGCTGTTCACCGCTTCGGACGGCCTGCATCAAAACGACCTCGGCTACCTTTGCATCGGCTAGACCCTGGCTCGCCAGATAGTCGCTGCCATTGATGCGCCCCTGGTGGTTTCTGCCAGCCGTTGACTTCGCCGGGAGTCAATCGGTGCCCGGAGTTCACGGGCCGACTCTCGGAGAGCGGTCTAGAATTTAGACCGTGATCGTTTGGGCTGAAAACACTCACAAACGATCACGATTTATACCAGTCCCGGGTGGAGAATGATCGGCGCGTTGGCGGCGGGTGCATCGCGCTCCCGAATGCCGGCAAGGCGCAAACCTTCGGCAAAGTGCAACTTGTCGGCCTCTCGCTCCATCGGGGTGGTTGCCAGGAAGCGTTCGATTGTGAAATCCGGTTCGATCGCCAGGAAACGGCGACGGATAGTCGCCGCCTCCTGATCCTGCCGCAGATGCCCAAGTGCTGACAGATAGGGCCGATAGGTCGCTGAAAACGAAGGATTGAGCTGGCTGACGGTACGTCCGACCTCCACCGCATGCTCGTAATCATGCCTCATCACATGGATCACGCCATAGAACCCGTCGAAGATGAACGCGTGCGGGTCCAACGGCGACAGATTCTTATAGCGTTTCATCCGCCGCTCTGCCTCATCCGGGTCGCCGATATAGGCGTGTGTCATGGCGGACAACGCCCATGCCATAGCGAGGTTGGGATTGAGCGACAACGCCCGTTCATGCAACGCCACGGCGTCATGCAACCGCTGATGGAGGAACGCGCGGACATGCCCGCTGATACACAGCCCGCGTGCGTCGAACGGATCAAGTACGATTGACCGCTCCGCCAGTTCGCCAGCCCTTTCCATCAGCATCTTCGGATTGTCGGCCCAGTCCTGACCCACGAGGAAAATGTGCCAATAAGCATACCAGGCATGCGCGGCGGCATAATCCGGCTCCAGCGCGATGGCGTCAGCCAGGAACTGGCCGGCCTGCATGTATGCCTGCCGCTCCATCCGCCCCATCAGTGGGATCGCCCGCAGCATCAGGTCGTAGGCGGTGGCATCGACGGCCGGGCGATTGGTGCTCCGCTTGGCTTCGATCAGCAGGATTTCCGGATCGATTTGCGCCACGACCTCGGCGGCGATCTCGTCCTGTAGCGACAGCAGGTCGTTGGTTTCACGGTCGAAGCGCCGTGCCCAAACAATCTGGTTGTTGGCCCGGAGATCCAGCAGGCGAAGGCTGATGCGGATTTTATTGCCGGCCCGCTGCACCGATCCGTCGAGCAGGAAGTCCAGGCCGAATTCCCGGCGGATCGTGGCCTCATCCCGATTGTCCGCCGCAAAACGGCCCAGGGAGTTGGAGGAAATAACGAACAGCCAGCGAAACCGTGACAGCGCGTTGGTGATCTCATCGGCCAGTCCGGGCGCGAGATGGGCGTCCTCGTCGGGCATGCCGATCAGGCGGAACGGCATGACGCCGATATGGGCGCCGCCACGCTGAGTGTTTTCGCGCTTGCGCGGCTCCGGCAAATCCTCGGCGGTTGGAGAGGACGTATCCTGTTCCCGAGACGCAACGGGCGCCGGCTGGGCTGAGTATGCCGCCGGTACAGCGGCCGGCGGGGCGGCAGATATCAAGGACAGTGCCGGCGCGGCAGGCGCTTCCTGCGTTTGCGGCGGCCGCAGGGGCAGGCGATTATGCGATGGGCCACGGATTTCGTTCAGCAGCTTCTGCGTCTCAACCGACGGCGCTGCGTCCAGCATGTCCGCCAGTACCGCCCTGCAACGATCGTAGGCTTGCACTGCGAGACCGCGTTCGCCGCGCGCTGCGTGCGCCTTCATCAGGGACCGCCAGGCCCCTTCGTGCGACCGGTCGATCATCAGTAACCGTTGCGCCGCCGCGATCGCCGCGTCGGGTTCCAGGTTTTCCCGCAGCATGGTCTCGGCGATGCCCCGGGCTCGGTCGCGCAGGCGTTCGCGTTCCGTGTTCAGCCACGCGTCGAAGTTCGGATCGACCCCGTCAAGATCCTCCAACAGGTCGCCGTCCAGCAACGCCAGGGACGCCGGTTGGGCGGTGGTGGCGCGCATGACCTCCTCGACGTCGATCCAGACGGCGCCCGGGCGTAACGTCAGGTGATCGCGTGTGACCAACAGAATATCGCTCTCGGCGGGGGCCAACGCTTCCAGCAACCGATGAATTTCCTGACGCAACGATGCCCGGGCCTGTTCCTCGGGCCGCCGGCTCCAGAGTTGTTCGGCAAGGCGGCCGCGCAACATCGGGCGAGGGGCAGCCATCGCGATACAGGCCAGCAAAGCGCGCGTCTTGCGTCCGACCGGCAGTACGCTTTCGCTGCGGATGGTCCACGCTTCCATCTGGCCGATCAGCCGCAACCGCACCACGACGCGATCGAGCGCGTTCGCCGGTGGCGACGGCGTCGTGAGCCGGGTGGAAAGTTCTGCCATTATGCCCTCGGGACCATCGCCCGATGGTAAAGTGTTACAACGCGGTGCGCCATAGCTAACGGGCCGGGAGACCGTTTCAACCCGTGTCGATCCGGCTGCGGACGAAGGTTAAAGCGGCCTGATAGGCGGTGTCGGCATCCATTGCGCTGGTGTCCAGCAGGAAGGCATCCGCAGCGGCTTTCAGTGGTGCCGCGGCTCTGGCTGCGTCCTTGGCATCGCGTTGGCGTATGTCCTCTTCGACCGTGGCGATGTCGGCGCCGGTTCCCTTGGCGCGCAATTCCAACCATCGCCGGCGGGCACGTTCTGACAGGCCGGCGGTTACGAACAACTTGGCGGCGGCATCGGGGAAGATCACCGTGCCGATGTCGCGGCCGTCCAGCACAGCGCCGTCGCGCGCGCCGAAATCGCGTTGGAACGCCAGCAGGGCGATCCGCACCCCCGGGATGGAGGCAACAGATGCGGCAGCGGCATCCGCCCCGGGACCGCGCAGGTCGGAACGATCCAGGTCGCGGGGCTGCAACGACAAGGCGGCTGCCTCGGCCGTTGCCGGTTCGGATGGATCGCCATTGGCCTCCAGTACCCGCACCCCAACCGCGCGATACAGCAGGCCGGTGTCGAGGTAGGGCAGACCGAGCGTGGCGGCGAGGCGGCGGGCGAGGGTGCCTTTGCCGGCGGCAGCCGGACCGTCGATCGCGACGATGGGGGCGACAATCGGCTTCATGATTGTGCGGCCGGACGGATCGAAGCGCCGATCGCGTTCATCAACTCGACAAATCCCGGAAAGCTGGTGTCGATGAAGCCGGCATCGTCGGCGGTGACCGGTGCTGCCGTAACCATCCCGAGGACAATGGCCGACATGGCGATCCGGTGATCCATGTGGGTTTCGACGACTCCGCCGCCGGACGGCGGGGCGCCGGTGCCGTGGATGATCATGTCGTCGCCCTCGATTTCGACCCTGACGCCGTTGACGGTCAGCAGTGCGGCGGTGGCGGCGAGGCGGTCGCTTTCCTTGACGCGGAGCTCCTTCAGGCCGCGTAGCCGCGTGGTGCCGGTGGCACAGGCGGCGGCAACCGCCAAAATGGGATATTCGTCAATCATGCTCGGCGCGCGTTCCGGTGGCACATCCACGGCATGGAGTGGGCCGCCGGTCACCTGTAGGTCGCCCACCGGTTCGCCGCCTTCCGTACGGCGGTTCAGGATCGCGATGTTGGCGCCCATTTCCTCCAGGCAGAGGAACAGGCCGGTGCGCAAGGGGTTCAGTCCGACCGCCGGGATGGTCACCTTGCTGCCGGGAACCAGCAGGGCGGCAACCAGCGGGAAGGCGGCGGAGGACGGATCGCCCGGCACCACCACGTCGGCGGCACGCAATTCCGGCTGCCCTTGCAGTTCGACGATGCGGCCATTTCTGCCGGTTGGGGTTTCGCTTATCTCGACGCTGACGGTGGCGCCGAAGTGACGCAGCATGTTTTCGGTGTGGTCGCGGGTGGCTTCGGGTTCCTCGACGCGGGTTATCCCGGGTGCGTTCAATCCGGCAAGCAAGACAGCCGATTTCACCTGGGCGGAGGGAACCGGCACCCGGTAATCCAATGGCAGGGCATCGCGCGCCCCCTGGATCGCCAGCGGCAGACGGCCACCTTCCCGCGCGAAAAAATGCGCTCCGGTGGCGGACAGCGGGTCGATCACCCGGCGCATCGGCCGGCCACGCAGGCTGGCATCGCCCGTCATCACCGAGAATAGCGGATGCGTGGCCAAAATACCGCACAGCAAGCGGGCGGCGGTGCCGGAATTCCCCATATCCAGGACATCGGCGGGTTCGGTCAGGCCACCGATGCCGCGCCCGGCGACTCGCCATGTGCCGTCGGGGTCACGCGTGACCTCGGCACCCAGGGCGCGCATGGCGGCGGCGGTGCGCAACACGTCCTCGCCGGTCAGAAGCCCGGTGATGCGGGTTTCGCCGATCGCCAGTGCGCCGAACATCAAGGCGCGGTGGCTAATCGACTTATCGCCCGGAATCGCGATGGTTCCGTTTAGCGGGGCCGCGGCTTTGGCGGAGATCAGCGGGGTTGGGGCGGCTTCATCCATGGGTCTGGTCCGGTGTGTGACGTGTTTGGCGGCTTAATATCGGCTTTCTGGGGAATCGCATACCGCACCGCGATGCGATAAGCCATTTGACAGGGCGCTGCCGTGATGGCATGGGCGCCCGCTCTTGTTCGAAGCCCTGATCGGGCGAATATCGTGTCACGAAGGGCCCTATATACTCATGGCTAAGCCTGAACTCGGCACCAAGCGGGTCTGCGTTGCGTGTAGCACGCGATTCTATGACCTGACCAAGGTGCCCGCCGTCTGCCCGAAATGCGGAACGGAACAGCCGCTGG
>JANXLQ010000082.1 GCA_025355085.1 Rhodopila sp. | reverse complement strand
CGGCCATGACGCATGGACAACCGGCTGTGCCGTATGGACAACCGGCCATGACGCATGGACAACCGGCTGTGCCGTATGGACAACCGGCCATGACGCATGGACAACCGGCTGTGCCGCATGGACAACCGGCCATGACGCATGGACAATTGGCTGTGCCGTATGGACAACTGGCTGTGTCGCATAGACAACTGGCTGTGCCGCATGGACAACCGGCTGTGCCGCATGGACAAGAGGCAGTGCTGTCTCGCCTAATTCAGCGACAATACCCTCGGTCCCTGTCACCGTAACGGTGAGAGTCGTGCCGTGTCCCTCTTCAAGTGAAGGCATCGGATGTTCTGTGACCCCGAACGGCGAGCCTGGCACTCGCACCGTCTGCCCACTCACGACCACCGGGCGGAAAAACGCTCGATGCCGAAGCTGCTCCGACTGCAAATGTTCCGCCGGTTCGCACAGCGGAAAGCTGGGAACATGCGCCGCCTGGGCGGTCGCCGCGATCCAACGCTTATCGTGCCCCCGGCTCCAATCCGACATTAGCGCGTGCAGTGCGTCCCAATTCGCCACGCGGTCCTTCTTCGTCGCAAACCGCGCCTCCCGGCCCCAGGCGGGCGAACCCATCGCTTCCAGCCACGCCGCCCATTGCCGGTCTTCGCGCGGCGATATCGCGGCATAACCGTCGCGGGCCGGCAGAATACACACCGTCGCGCCGTTACCGTCCGCGACCCGCTTGCGGGACCAACTGGCGCCCGTCTGACCGGCCCGCGCCAACTCGGTGATCGCGATCGTGGCAAGCGCCTCGTGGATCGAGACATCGACGACCGAACCGTCCTTCAGGAGTGCCGCGTGCATCCCGGCGCACGCCGCCGCCAGGCCGCCGAGGAAAGCGGATTGCTCCCCAACCGGGCGCATCGGCGGTTCGTCCAGGTCGTCCACCTGTCCCGTCAGCATGCGGGCGATGCCGCTGGCAAAATGCAACGTCAGGTCGGTGGCGGGTTCCTCGGCGCGCGGCCCTGTCTGGCCGTAGGGGGAGATCAGGACCAACGCCGCTTTCGGATTGGCGAGCCGCAGCACGTCCGGATCGCGGCCGGTTCGCCGAAGGGTCAGAGGACTGCCCTCGCTGACGATCAGATCGGCGGACGCGATGGTGTCATCGCCGTTCGGGCCACCGTTCAGATGTTCGGCGAGTGGCGTGGAACGGTCGGGGCCGATCCGGGTCACGCTGGCACCCACATCGGCGAACAGCCGGCCGCATACCGCGGCGGCGAGGCCGGAACCGATCTGCAACACACGAAACCCGTCCAGCACCGTCATCGTTACATTCCTCGCCACTCGGTGAAACGATGCACAGAGACGGCGCGGTTTACAAATCCGTGGCACCTATCCCCGGGCGCCGCCGATCCGATTGGACAGATAGCGATATTGCGCGGCGGCCACGGCGTGCGGCAGTTCGGCAGCCCGGGCGTCGATAGTTTCGACAGGAAGCGGCACAGGTGCTGGGCGTGGAAGGTGTGGAAAACCAATCCGGCGCCGCCGCCGGCGCCCCGCTGCACGACGGCGCTTACAATCAGGCCGACGACGAAGCCGTGGTGCCCAGTTGCAGCAGTTCTCATTTTAGCAATACGGCAATTATGGTCTTCGCCATGATGCGCGCAGGCCCGCCATCCACGTCGTGTGCCAGGCATGGCACTGATCTTCGGGGTGCAAGTTCTCTACGGGAGCGCACGGCGCCCGTTACGTCCCACTCAACCCGATGAGAACTGCTGCATTGGGCACCCCGATTTGGCGTCCAGCAGCACCTGTCTGTAAACTATCCCGAGATTCGGAACATAGGACCTGCCCAGGATGAACGACCAGCTAATAGAGGACCCGCACGCCATCCTGGACCGTATCCAGCAGCAGGCAGCCCGCTTCGAAACACCCTGCGGCGACGGCAAGATGATTTGGCATCTATGGGACCAATCCGGCGGCGCCGCCCCGGTCGTTGTGCTGTTTCACGGCGGTGCCGGATCATGGCGGCACTGGATTCGCACCATTCCGGCGCTGGTCCCGACCTACCGCGTGCTGATTCCCGACCTTCCCGGTCTCGGCGAATCCGACTTCCCGCCCGATGGAGACGACGCGTTCTCCATTGCGGACATCGTCGCCGACGGGATCGATTCCATCGTGGGCGCGGACACGTCGTACGACGTGTCCGGATTCTCCTTCGGGGGCACGATGGCAGCCTGCGTCGGCGCAATCCGCGGCAAACGGGTCCGATCCGTGACCATCATAGGATCGTCCGGAGTCGGCGCCCTCGGGTCTGCGGTGCGGCTGGAGAAAGTACGCCATCTGGATGGGCAGGAGCGGCAGGACACCCATCGCATCAACCTCAATCGCCTGATGATCGCCGACCCGGCGAAGATCGACGATTTGTCTATTGCGATTCAGGACTGGAACACGGTTCGCTCCCGCCTGCGTACGCCGGCGATTTCTCGCAGTGGCGCCATCATGAAAGCGATCGACCGGTTGGTGTCGCCGCTGAACGGCATGTGGGGGGAACTCGATGCGCCGGCCAACCCGAAAGGCCCTGAACGAGTCGCCACCCTGCGCGCCCATTGCCCGGACGCTGACATTCGGCTGATCCCTGGCACCGGCCACTGGGCGGCCTATGAATCCGCCGACACCGTCAACGCCATTTTGCTGGAAATGCTGGCGCGTACGCGCCCTTGAACCACCACACGCGTACGCGCCCCTGAACCACCACGCGCGCATCTGCCACTCTCTGGAGGAAACAAGTAATGACCGAACTCTCCACCGGCCCCGGTGAGATGATGGGCAACGCCGGCCCCGGTATGCTGGCCGGCCTGCGGGTGATCGAAATCGCCGACGAACGCGCCGAATATACCGGCCTGTTGCTCGCCGGCCTGGGCTGCGAGGTTATCAAAATAGAGCCGCCGGAGGGCAACGCCACCCGCCACATCGGCCCATTCCTGAATGACGAGCCCGGTAAGGAACGGTCGCTGTTTTTCTGGAACTACAATCGCGGCAAGAAATCCGTCGTGCTGGACATCGCCGCCGATCCCGAAACGCTGATACGCCTGTTGGACGGCGCCGATATCCTGCTGGACTCGTCATGCGGAGCCTTGAACACCGCGCTTGGCCTGGATCGCGCGGCATTCAATCAACGGTTTCCGAAGCTGGTTACCGCGCGGATGACTCCATTCGGCGATGACGGGCCTTGGGCCGATTTCAAATCGTCCGACCTGATCCATCTTGCGTTGGGCGGGGTGATGATGAACTGCGGTTACGATCCAGATCCGAACCTGCATTACGATGCGCCACCGATCGCGCCGCAGGTCTGGCACGCGTATCACATCGCGGGTGAGCAACTCGCCACGGGCATCATCGCCGCCCTGATAGCGCGCCATCGTACCGGCCACGGCCAGGACGTTTCGGTAGCCGTGCATGAAGCGGTGTCGAAAAATCCCGAACTGGACATCATGCACTGGGTTATGAGGCGAGTGCCGCTGTGGCGCCTGAGTTGCCGGCATGCGCTGGAGATACCAAACCACTCACCCAGCATCATGCATACCAAGGATGGGCGGTGGTATATCTCCCACGGCATGGGTGCGCGTGATCTGATGGCATTGGTGCCGCTGCTGTCGAAATATGGCATGCAGGCCGATCTGCAACCGCCGCCGCCGGATACCGATCTGAAGGCGCGCGCGGTGCCCGGTTCGACCGCCAGCGACGAAACCAAAGCCCACATGATCGATGTCGTGCAGCGATTTACGCGGGCGTGGACCTATAACGACATGCCGTGGCTGGAGGCTCAGGAGGCCGGTTTGCTGTGGGCGCCACTGCGCAAGCCGCACGAGAACGCGCTCGACGAGCACTGGATCCAACGCAAGTCGTTCGCCGATGTGTACCATCCCGAACATGGGCGCTCGTTTTGTTATCCGACCAGCAAATGGCTGACGACGAAGACAAGCTGGCAGGTCGGCCGCCGAGCGCCGTTGCTGGGTGAGGACACCGGCGCGGTGCTGGCGGAAGCGCCCCGCCGTCCGACTGTGCCGGCTCAGCCAAAGGGTGACTCCAACCCGAAGATATCCGCGCTGCATGGTAAGCCGTTCCCGCTGCAAGGCGTGAAAATTCTCGATTTCGCGTGGTTTCTGGCCTCGGCTGGCGGCACGCGGTTTCTCGCGGCTATGGGTGCCGAAAGCTATAAGGTGGAGTGGAAGGACAACCCCGACACGCGACTGGCGGCGATGGCGCCTGTTGGTGGACGTGCGGCTCGCGATGCCGCGACCGGTCCGTTGCAGGGGGTTAAAGACCTCAACATGGGCGGCCAGTTCAACAACAAGAACGCCGGCAAGCGCGGAATTTCGCTGAATATCCGGCACCCGAAGGGGCTGGCGATCGCGAAGGACCTTGTTCGTATCTGCGATATCGTGGCCGAGGGGTTCTCCCCCGGCGTGTTGCAGCGGCTGGGCCTTGGCTACGATGTGCTGAAGAAAATCCGGCCCGACATCATCTACATCCAGCAGGCCGGCATGGGCGCGCATGGCGTGTATGGCCGGATGCGGACGGTCGGCCCGGTCGCGGCGGCATTCGGCGGTCAGGCGGATATGTCCGGGCTGCCAGAACCCGCAATGCCCGTCGGTTGGGGCTATTCCTACCTCGATTGGATGGGCGCTTACGGTTACGCGCTGGCCTTGCTTGGCGCCCTGTACCATCGCGACCAAACCGGCGAGGGTCAGTGGATCGACGCATCGCAATGCGAATCGGGGACCTTCCTGACCGGGACATCGGTGCTCGATTGGTCGGCGAATGGGCGGGAATGGCGTCGTTACGGCAATCGATCGCCGTACAAGCCAGCCGCGCCGCACGGGGCGTTCCGTTGCAAAGGCAACGACCGCTGGGTTGCCATTGCCTGTTTCACGCAGGACGAATGGCAGGCGCTGGCTCGCGTTGCCGGTCACACCGAATGGTTGGATGACAAACGATTTGCCACCCTGGCAGACCGTTTGGCGCATCAGGACGGGCTGGAAGCCGCCATCGGCGCCTGGACCGCGACGCGCACCGCCGAGGACGTGATGATGGCGCTGCAAAACGCCAACGTCCCAGCCGGCGTCTGCCAAAACGCCGAAGACCGGTGCGACAACGATCCTCAGTTGAAGCACCTGAAATGGCTAACCGAGGTCACGGGCACCAAGATCGGCACATGGCCGGTGTACGAACTGCCAATGAAACTATCCAGCACCCCAGCCTATGTTGGCGGCCCGATCAATCGCGGCGCCCCCGGCTACGGCGAGGACAACGAATGGCTGCTAACCGAGCTGCTTGGTATGACGCCATCCGATGTTCAGCGGCTGGCGGAGGAGGGGGTTATTTAGACCCCTGCATGTACTTCGCTATCATCGCCTGTATCTGCGACACGCCGTTTGGATAACCCGCCGCCTTCAGCAATGTGTCCGCCATCCCCATCATTCCGTCCGGTGACTGCAACGCCAAAGCGGTCGCTGGCCCGGGCACCTGCGATGGCCCGGCGGCTCGTAGTTTTGCCAGCGCCTCATTCGTGCCGGACAGGTCCAGGGTTTTTTCTTGCGGGGGCAGGGGGCTGTTGCCGGCCATGGACACGCCGACTCGCACGGTTACGGACCTGGCGGCCGGCAACGCGGAGGCCATTTTCGGCGCGGCGTCGTCTTTAGGGGAACAGATGTACCCGGAGCTGCTGGTGGCGCAGTTCATATCTTCCCGGGTACCGCCGGCAAACTGGATCGATGCTTCGGTCTTGCCGGCCAGGGAGGCGGCCATCAGCATCTCGGGCGACAGGCCCCGCAGGACTATGACGGGAACCAGGAGTTTGCCTGCCGCCTGGATTTCCAGGTCGCTGATGACCCCGCTCTTGTCCAGGATACGCTTGTTGAAGCGCATGATGCACGGTTCGGCGCCCGGCTTGCTGCCGGGGCAGTCCAGCACCCAACTGCCGATTTGCTCTTGTGTCGCGGCCCGGGCGCTGCCGCCAAGCGCGGCGATCCCGATGGCGAGATAGGCTACTGTCCTCATTTTATCGCTCCAACCTCTTCCGTGCGGCGCGGTTATCTGTAAGCGTGCCGGCATGAACGATGTCATGCAGCCTGACGCACTCTCGATCCACCAAGCCATCGTAACGATGGATACACATATCGACAGTCCTTGGCCAACCGGCCCGGACCCGTTCCAGGATGGGACACGCCGGGTCGATTTGCCAAAGATGATTAGAGGTGGACTCAGTGCCGCCTGTTTTGTGGCTTATGTGCCGCAGACCGGGCGCACCCCCGCAGCCGAG
>JANXLQ010000034.1 GCA_025355085.1 Rhodopila sp. | reverse complement strand
GATCGTCTGGCCTGCCTGGTCGTGGATCAAAACATGCCGCAGATGACGGGACTTGAGATGATTGAAAAATTGTCGGATCGAGATATCAGCATTCCATCTTTGTTGATTACCGGGGTTCATGATTCCGCCGTCGAACGCAGGGCCACCGCCTTAGGTGTGATGACAGTGCTGGAAAAGCCCATGTCACATCATGATCTTCTGCGATTTGTTTCTGTGTCGGTGGGTTAATCGCGGCCCGCCGGGGCCAATGCGACGGTTGAGCCACCCGTGGTGACAGAAAGTGTATCGGAATTGATGACCGGCGCAGCCGGCCCGATATCCCCTCTCAGGATACAGGGTGTAGCCCCGCCCGAATTCGTTCGGCGACCCATGGTATTGCGCCGGAGTGCAGAGCGTAATCGTGACGTTACTGCCGGCGAAGGACAGGTCGGGGGTGATGGTGCCACCGCAGTCAAGCGCGCCGCCACTTCCGACCACGACGGTGCCGCCGCCAGTCATCGAACCGGTGATCGACAGGGTGCTGATATCGAAAATATGGCCGTCGGCGTCAGCACGCAGGCCGAACCGCCTAGAGTGCTCCCGGACGCCGCAGACAAAGTGCCCGCGCCGCTTTTGGGTATTGCGCCGACTTCTCACAGCCCAGATGCATTCCAGTTACCGTCGGTGCCAGACGCCCGGGAAAACGTAATCATGCGGAATTACCCTGGAAATTGAGGTCCACATCCGGCATTCCAGGGTGATGGTGCAAATATCAATCTGAATTTGAACCGTTTGGCAATCGGACAGAAACTCGACCTGGCCGATATCCGCACGAATACCAACGGCTCTATGTCCTGATCCGTCACACGGCAGTTCTCATTTTGGCGTTCACGGCGGCCGTCACCCGCTTCGTCATGGTGCGCGAAGGCCTGCCATCCACGTCTCGCGATGCTGGTTCGGACAAAGACGTGGATGGCAGGTCTTCGCCCGCCATGACGAGAAGGCGCCGAACGGTCAAAACATTGGGCCAGTGGTATTAAGAAGCGGCCTCCATCTCTTCCTCGGCCAGTAGCCATATCTCCTCGGCCGCAGCGGCTTCTTTGGCGATGGCCGACAGACGGGCGTTGGCGGCGGTCACCTCGGCGATACGCCCGGGCGCATACAGTGCCGGATCGGCCAGCTTCGCTTCAATTTTGGCGCGCTCGGCGGTTAACGAAGCAATGCGCTTTTCCGCGTCCTGCGCCTTCTTTCGGACCGGCGCCAACGCAGCCCGAGCCTCGGCACGTTCCCGCCGGTCGTCCTTGCGGGTGACGGCGCCGGCTTTCGCGGCGGGACGGGCACGTTCGACCAGTAGGGCGCGATAATCGTCCAGATCGCCATCGAACGGCTTCACGGTTCCATCGCCCACCAGCCACAGGCGATCGGCGACCAGGTCCACAAGATTGGGATCGTGGGTGATCAGCAGCACCGCGCCCTGGAAATCCGACAGCGCCTTCACCAGCGCGTCGCGGGCGTCGATGTCCAGATGGTTGGTCGGCTCATCCAGGATCAGCAACTGAGGCGCATCGCGGGTCGCCAGCGCCAGCAACAGCCGTGCCTTTTCTCCCCCCGACAGGTTGGCGATCGGCGTTTCCGCTCGGTCTGCGTCCAGTCCAAACCGAGCCAACTGCGCCCGCAGCTTCGGAGGTGTCGCATTGGGCAGCGCCCGGGCCATGTGGTCGATCGGGTTCTCATCGAGCACCAGTTCATCCGTCTGATGCTGGGCAAAGTAACCGACCTTCAGTTTCGGCCCGCGCCGGACTTCTCCGGACAGTGCCGGCAACCGTCCGGCCAGCAGTTTTGCCAGCGTCGATTTGCCGTTGCCGTTGGCACCAAGCAGGGCGATGCGGTCATCCATATCGACGGTCAACGACACGTTGGAGAGAATTTTTGTCGTGCCGTAGCCGATATCCACCCGTTCCAACGCCAGGATGGGGGGAGCGAGGCGCTGCGGTTCGGGGAAATTGAACCGGGTCGGCGCGTCCTCGATCACGGATTCGATCTGGGGCAGGCGTTCCAACGCTTTGATCCGTGCCTGGGCCTGCCGGGCTTTCGATGCCTTGTAACGGAAGCGGTCCACAAAGGACTGGATATGGGCGCGTTCAACCGCCACGCGTTCGGCGGCGCGGGTTTGCTGCATCGCGCGTTCGGTCTTGATGCGGACGAACTCGTCGAAACCGCCGGGGGTGACGGAGATTTTGCCTTTGTCCAGGTGCGCGATGGCCTCCACGGCCCGATCCAGCAGCCCCCGGTCATGCGAGACGACCAAAGCCGCCCCGGGGAACCGTGCCAGCCATGTCTCCAGCCACATCGTGGCTTCCAGGTCGAGATGGTTGGTCGGCTCGTCCAGCAGCAACAGGTCGGGGTTGGCGAACAACGCCGTTGCCAACGCCACCCGCATGCGCCAGCCGCCGGAAAACTCGGCAACCGGCCGTGCCTGGGCCGGTTCGTCGAAGCCCAATCCCGCGAGAACGGTCGCGGCGCGGGCCGGGGCGGAGTCGGCGCCGATTGTCACCAGGCGTTCGTGGATTTCGGCGACCCGATGAGGATCGGCTGTCTCGGTTTCGGCCAGCAGCGCCAAGCGTTCAGGGTCGCCTTGCAGGACGGTGTCGAGCAGGGACATCGGACCCTCGGGTGCTTCCTGCCGGACGGTGGCCATGCGGGCGCGTGACGACAGGCGAATGTCGCCGCCGTCCAGGGCGATTTCCCCGGCGATGGCACGCAGCAGGGTGGATTTGCCCGCGCCGTTCCGCCCGACCAGGCCGATGCGACGGCCGGGGTCGATCGTCAGGTCGGCCTCGTTCATTAGGACGCGACCGCCCATGCGGATGACGGCGCCGGAGATTACCAGAAGAGACATGGGTGAGGTTTAGCGCCGAGTAGGGTAGGCAGGGAAGCTTGAAGGTCGCCATGCTGTCAGCGCCCGGCCGCCATCTGCAAGACTGGTGGTATTAGCCTAGAATTTGAAATGCCATTCCGGCTGTCGAGCGCAACCCTTCGGAGATCGATCGCCGAAGAGCGAATGCGTCGCGCTCTTACGATCGACAGTGAAGAGAAATTTGGATGGTAGCGACGGACGGATTTGAACCGCCGACCAAGAGATTATGATTCTCCTGCTCTACCGCTGAGCTACGTCGCCATCCAGCGAGAGGCGGCGGAATACCCGTCCCTCCGTCTCACGTCAACCACTTCGCACAAGGTTCTTTACGCCCAGCAGGCGCACCAGCGTCCCATCATCCGCTTGGCCGGTGATCGCCTCTGGCCGCCAGTGCCGTTGAAACGCCCGCAGCACGCCGGACAGGGCCGGGTCCAAGGCTCCTTCCGGCGCAACGCGATACCCGATTTCGGCCAGCGCCGCCCGAACCGGGCGCAACGTCACCGCGTCGCGAATCGGCCCCGTGGTCCCGAGGTCCGGCGAATCCTCCGGCCAGAGTCCAACGCCATTCTCCGCCAGCGCCCGCCAATCGAACCGCTCTCCGGGATCTTCCTTCCGGTCGGGCGCCACATCGCTGTGCGCCACGACATTGCGCGCCGGAATGTCGTGGCGCGTCAGGATCGACAAACACAGATCGCACACGGCGGCGAGTTGCAGGACCGGGAAATCCCGGTAACCGAATTCATGACCGGGATTGACGATTTCGATCCCGATCGAACGGGCATTCAGCGCCGCGTTCCCTCGCCAGTGCGACACGCCGGCATGCCAGGCTCGCCGATCCTCCGGCACCAGCCGAAGCACTGTGCCATCTTCATCGACGACGTAATGCGAGGATACCGCTGCATCGGCGTCGCGTAACCGGTCGATCGCCGCCTGTGCCGTCTGCATGCCGGTGTAGTGCAGAATCAACATATCGACCGGGCATCCACGCTCATCCTGGTTCGGACTTGGTAATTCCACGATCGGCAGGGCAGGGCGGTTGGACGCCGGCAGCGGCACCTCCCGCAACCAAGCCGGGGGCCTTGGCCGCCTCAAAGCCCGCGTTCCCGTTTGATGCGGTCCCAGGCGGCGTTAATCCGAGCCACCTTGTCGCTGGCGCGGGCGATAAAATCGGCGGGAACGCCGCGGGACGCGAGGCTGTCCGGATGGTTTTCCCGCATCAACCGTTTCCACGTCGCGCGCAGTTCCTCGCCGCTGGCGGAACGGGAAACGCCCAGCGTCAAATATGGGTCGTCGGCAGGGTCCGCCTGTGGCGCGGAGCGGGGTTGTTCCCCAAACGCGCGATCCCAGGAAACCTGATCCAACGTCAGCCGGCGATGCACACGACGCAGGAAATCCTGTTCGCGTGCGTTTAGCTGGCCATCGGCGCGGGCGATGTTGAATAATGAGGTCAACACCTGCTCCAAGACGCCACGATTGTCGGAAAACGCGTCGGCTAATTGCGCTGCATAGAGTTCGGACGACTCGGTGCTGTCCCGCGCCTGATCGAATAGCCGCCCGATGCCGCGCGCCGACGCCGGCGGAATGCGGAAGTTGCGTTTGAAGGCATCGATTTCCAGGCGCGTGACTGGCCCGTCGCACTTGCACAGTTTGGCGGCGAGAACGGTGACGGTAATGGCAAACACTTCCTCCCGCCGGCCGAACATCCCGGCCACGCGCGCCGGGTTGTAAGCGGTTCCCTGCGCGAACGGGTTGCGGATGCTTTCAACCGGCCCGGAATCGGCGGCGTGGCCCAGTACCGCGCCAATTACCGCGCCGTAGGGGCCGCCAACAAAAAATCCGGCGGTGCCGCCGATGATTTTACCCCAATATCCCATCGGGCAACGTTACCACGATGGGACCGGTTGGAGCAAAGCACGAACGCTTCGAGTCAAAGATTCTGACGCGCTCGGCCGGCGGCATTGTAGCTGCGGCAGCCTGGCTGCTCCCCAATCAGCCATTCAGCAGACTGGGGTCTTTCAGGCTCGTGTCCTGGCCCTTCACCGGATCGGCAATCGCGGCTTCCAGGCTGAGCGCGCCTTTCCATTCCTCCGCCGGGCGGGATTGCTCACCGGGGGCGATCTGGTCGATGCCCCAGTAAATCTCCAGCCGATGTCCGTCGGGGTCGCGGAATTCGACTGCGATCTGCACCCCGGCGCGGCGGCGGCCATCGAAGTCAACTTCGACATTGTGCTTGTGCAGATGGGCGCGGGCGCGAACAACGTCGTCCAACGTGGGAACCTCGAACGCCATGTGATGCAGTCCGGCGCCAGCTTGGTTCTTCTCTGACGCCTTAAACAGCGCCACGCCATGATGATCGCGGTTGCAGCGCAGGAACGCCGCTCCGCCCGGCATCATGCCGTCCTCATACGCATCGGACACTTCAAAGCCCAGGACCTCGGTGTACCATTGGGTGGAGCGTTCGATGTCCGCGACATACAGCGCGACATGGCCAATCTTTCCGAGTTGGAACGGGGGGGAACTCATGTTTTTAATCCTCCTGTTGCGCCATACTAGCACGGGTTCTAGCGTAGTGAAACCACTCTGAGATGGAGGCCGACGATGAACGCCATGTCCGGCGTGCCCGCCAATGCCGGAGAGCGGGAAAGGCTCCGCATCCGGGCGGGAGCATTCACCGGCCCGACCTCGGGGCTGGCGCCCGGCAACGTGCAGGCCAATCTGGTGATCCTGCCTAAAGCGCTGGCGTACGATTTCCTCCGGTTTGCCCGCGCGAACCCGAAACCGTGTCCTGTGCTGGCGGTGTCGGAGACGGGTTCGCCCGCGTTCCCGGCGCTGGGCGCCGAACTCGACATCCGCACCGATCTGCCGCGCTATCGGATATGGCGTCATGGCGAACTGGTGTCCGAACCCACCGATGTTCGCGATGTCTGGCGCGACGATCTGGTCAGCTTTGCCATCGGTTGCTCATTTTCGTTCGAGGAAGCGCTGATCGAGGACGGGATCGAGGTCCGCCACATCGCCTGCGGCTCCAACGTGCCGATGTATCGCACAAACATCCCGTGCGTTTCGGCAGGCGTTTTCAGTGGGCCGCTGGTTGTTTCGATGCGGCCGCTTAAGCCGGCGGATGCCATCCGGGCGGTGCAGATTACCACACGGTTTCCGTCGGTGCATGGGGCGCCGGTGCATCTTGGTTTCCCCGAACTGATCGGGATATCTGACATCGCGAAACCCGATTACGGCGATGCCGTGCCGATCGCGGCGGACGAGATGCCGGTGTTCTGGGCATGCGGTGTGACCCCCCAAGCGGTGATTGCTCAGATAAAGCCGGAGTTCTGCATCACCCACGCGCCGGGGAGCATGCTGATTACCGATCTTCGGAATACGTCTCTGGCAGCGCTGTAGGCCGGGTTTCGGCCCGTTCGGTGGTGTGGTTCGAAGCATTATTCCGCTTTCCCGGTTCGGGTGAGAATGCCTGTGCGGCATGCTCCTTGCCCTGCGAAGCGACATGAAAATGCTGATTGGAGAGATCGAAGCGTGCATCCACCGCGATGTCGGGCGAGGCATGGACGCTGTCTTTCGGGCGGCCAGAGGCGGCCTGTGGGGCGCGGCATCGGCGCTGGCGGAAACGCCCGCCCCAAGGATCGGATTGATCACCGGATTCTTCGTCCCGGGCGGCGATCCACCCGCCGCCGAGACTGACGGACCAGCCGGTGCCGCATTGTTGGCGCTCGGTCTGATTGCCGCCGGACTATCGTGCCGGCTGGCAACGGACACTGTCTGCCAGTCGGCCTGCAGGGCTGCCCTGGATGCCGCCGGCGCCGGTGCCGTTCCGATCGATGCCGCGCCACCCGGCGGCACGGTGGAGTCGCTGGTCGATCTCTGGCGACAGGAAGGCATCGACTGGGTCATCGCCATCGAACGCTGCGGACCCGCCGCCGACGGACGCCCGAGGAACATGCGCGGCACCGACATTTCCCCCTATGCCGCGCCGTTGGAAGAATTGTTCAGCGCCGGACCCTGGCGAACCATCGCAATCGGGGACGGCGGCAACGAAATCGGAATGGGCAGCGTGCCCGTTGACCGGCATATCCCGCTGGGACACCAAATCGGCTGCGTGGTCCCGGCCGACTTTCTGATCGCGGCCGGTGTCTCGCACTGGGGCGCTTACGCGATGCTGGCAGCGCTGGCGCTGCTGCGGCCCGAGTGGTCGGCGGCCATGCTCCGCGGGTTGAACCCCGGGCTGGATCGCTCGGTGGTCGAGGCAATGGTGCGGGACGGCCCAGCCGTGGACGGCATTTCGCTAAGACGGGAGCCAACGATCGACGGTCTGGGGATGGACGTACACCAGGAGGTACTGGACTCGATTTCCATTGGTTATACCACCGGCTCAATGTTTTGACCGTTCGGTCCCTTCTCGTCATGTCGGGTACAGGGCCGTATCTCCAGCAGTTCTCATTTTGGCAAAGCGGCGATGGTGTCTCCCGTCGTCATGGTGCGCGAAGGCGCACTATTCCCGTCGTCATGGTGCGCGAAGGCGCACCATCCACGTCTTTGTTTGGACGAACAAAAGACGTGGATACCGGCCTTCGCCGGCATGACGGGTTGGATGGCGGTACGTCAACGTCAATGCTGGTTGGTATTAGTCCCAACCAGCATCGCGATTCGTGGATGGCCGGCCTTCGCCTGCCAAGACGGTGACAGGTCAGGACACAGGGTCGCTGTATAAGCCCCATCCTCGGACCCGGTTTAACCGAACCAGGATGGCAAGCGGCACCTTCGATATCTCCGGCGGCTGGTATCGCACCGAGACCGTGCCCTTATAGAAATTCAGGAGGGGGTTTGTGCATATGACCGAAGTTCGAATCGAAACCGATAGTCTTGGCACTGTGGAGGTTCCCGCCGGCAAACTTTGGGGCGCCCAGACCCAACGCTCCCTGGAATACTTCAGCATCGGCAAAGACCTGATGCCGCGGGAGATGATTACCGCGTATGCGATCCTGAAAAAAGCGGCGGCGGTCATAAACCATAAAGGTGGCAGACTGCCCGAACCAGCCTGCGGTCTGATCGTAAGGGTGTGCGAGGAAATCTTGGCCGGCCACCACCAGGACATGTTTCCGCTGCATGTTTGGATGACCGGCAGCGGCACCCAGTTCAATATGAACCTCAACGAGGTCATCTCCAATCGCGCCTGCCAACTCTCCGGCACTGCCCTCGGCAGCAAAACGCCGGTCCATCCCAACGATCATGTGAACATGTCGCAGTCGTCCAACGATACGTTTCCCTCCGCGATGTATATCGCCGCCGCGACAAACGTGACCGGGCGCCTACTGCCAGCCGTTGTCGCACTGCGCGACGCCATTGCCGCCAAAGCGGAGGACTGGAAGGATATCGTTAAGATCGGCCGCACCCATATGCAGGATGCAACGCCGATCACTCTGGGGCAGGAGTGGTCGGGCTACGCCGGAATGCTCAGCGACAATATCGAACGCATCGATGACGCCCTAAAATCGGTCTATCACCTGGCGCTCGGTGGCACCGCCGTCGGCACGGGCATCAACGCAGCCGAGGGTTTCGCGGAAGCCGTGGCGGCCGAAATCGCAATATCGACCGGTTTGCCATTCGTAACTGCGCCGAACAAATTCACCGTTCAGGGATCGCACGACGCGCTGGTGCAACTGTCGGGAACATTTCGTACTTTGGCCGTTTCGCTCTACAAAATCGCCAACGACATTCGCCTGATGGCGTGCGGCCCTCGTGCCGGATTCGCCGAATTGGAACTACCGGAAAACGAACCCGGTTCGTCTATTATGCCGGGGAAAGTCAATCCAACTCAGGCCGAAGCACTAACCATGATCGCGGCACAGGTCATGGCAAACGACGTGGCGGTCGGCTTCGGCGGTGCTGGCGGCTATTTGGAGATGAACGTCTATAAACCACTCATGATCTATAACATCGCGCATTCCATCACGATCATGACCGACGGCTGCACGAATTTTCGGAAATACCTGATCGAGGGCACGCGGCCCAACAGTGCCAGGATCAGGGAGTATGTTGAACGCTCTTTAATGCTGGTCACCGCCCTCGCGCCGGTGATCGGTTACGACAAAGCCTCGCAGATCGCCCATCACGCCAGCGCCCATGACCTGACGTTGAAAGAGGCGGCGTTGCAGTTGGGTTTTGTGACCGAGCAGGCGTTCGACAGCATCGTCGATCCAAGGAAGATGGTGCGGCCCGACGCGGTTCAGTAACCTTGACAGTCAGTGATAAGAGCGTCGTTCAAGCCCGATTCGGTCAGAATTCCTTCGCGCCCGATGGCATAGAAAATCCTGTACCCAGACTGCGGAACTTGTCAGACGCATTGGACAATCGCGCGTCCCACTGCTGATCGATCGGCTGGTTTTCCGTCAACGCATGGAATCGCATCATCATCATCATGATGAGGAACAGCGGCTTGACGAACGCCGCGCGTAACGTGCCTGCCAGCAGGATCGCGACCGGGGTGGTCACCAACCCGCCGCTTTCCCGTAAGCCCGCCGGCCGCATCGCCGTGGTCAACCCCGCCGGAGCCAGCAACAGCAATCAGAGCACGAACGTCAGAAGCCGTTCAAGAATCACGATCCAAACCGAGCAAGAACATAGGCCAGGCTTTCGATCAGCCGGCCAATCGCCGTTTGGCCGTCCTAAAAAAAAGCGCTAAACCAATAACATTTGAAAAGTTGGCGGACCCGACACGATTCGAACGTGCGACCTTTGCCTTCGGAGGGCAACGCTCTATCCAGCTGAGCTACGGGTCCCGCGCACCCCCGTCAGGAGGCGACGCACATCCTATAGCGGCATTCATCGCAAACCTCAATGTCTCCATTTCAATGATATTCACCACGGCCATTTGCGAAGGCGGTCGGCCTCCTGCGCCTCCGTTAGCTCCGCCGGCCCGTCCGCTACGCCGTGCGGGTCTCCTGGCACTGTGCCGGGGTCTTGCCAGCAATTCACCGCCCCCAGCCCCCGCGTGCAGAACACCGGCAGCTCCGGCTTCGGTTCGACCGGCCGGCAATACGTCTTGCCCTGATCCAGCCGCACAGCCGAACAATCTCGGCCCGTCCACCAGGAATACGCCGCATCCGCCGGGGTGCGCTGGATGGTCGCCACGCTGCCCACATTCACCGCGACAGCAGCCGTGGCGATCAGGTTGTCCGACCAGCCGCAGCCGGCCAAAGGGAGGAAAATCAGGAGAAGAAGGGTTTTCATCCGCCCATCATGAACCCAAAAAGTAAATGAATCCTTGCCGAACCGCCGGTTTGCGGCCAAAACCCGACGCCGCTATGGTCCGCCGCCGCCGGCGTTCGGGCGCCGTGGCAGACACAGGCAGGCGAGAAAATCCGCGTGGTTGATATTTTCGACGAGGTCGAGGAAGACCTCCGGGCCGAGCGTGCTGAAAAGCTGTTCAAAAAGTACGCGTGGCTGATGGTTGCCCTAGCGGTGGCGATCGTCGCCGTCGCGGCTGGCTGGCAGCTATGGACCCGCTATCAGAACCAGCAGGATACCGCAGCCGCCGCGAAATTCGTGACGATACAGACTGCCTTGGAGCAGCCGAATGCGTCCAAGGCCGGCCAGATCGCGCCGCTCGAACAACTGACGGCATCCGCGCCCCAAGGCTATAAGACCCTGGCTCGGCTCCGTGAAGCCAGCCTTAAGGCCGACACCGGCGATCTGCCAGGCGCCATCGCGCTATGGAATGCGGTCGCCGCCGATTCTAGCGCCGACCGCCTCCTGCGCGATTTCGCCAGCCTGATGGCGACCGCACGAGAACTCGACCACGGCGATCCAGTGCAACTCGAAGCTCGGTTGAAGCCGCTGGCTGAACCCGGCAACGCATGGTCTGCCCTGGCGCAGGAGCAACTGGCGATGCTCGACCTCCGGCAGGGAAAGGTCGATAACGCCCGCACGACGTTGCAGGCGCTGACCTTCGACGCTAACACGCCATCCGGCCTACGCGCCCGTGCCTCAGCTCTCTTGGCTGGCCTTGGCGCCCCGGCAGCGAAATGACCGGTGAACAATCCAACCGACAGGGAAGCCTTGGCGTGAGCCTGAATGCATTCTCCAAAGCCGGCATGCTGGCCCGCCGATCCGCTCTGCTCGCCCCGTTCGCTTTGGGTGGCTGCTCGTTGGTCGACTCGTGGTTCGGCGAGAAGAAAACCATTCTGCCGGGCAGGCGAGAGGCGGTCTTCGTCGATCGTCGCGGCCTGATCGTGGACCAAAATGCACCCAAAGTCGTGCTGCCCCCGGCAGTCCGAAATGCCGCATGGCCGCAGGCCGGGGGCAATCCGGCCCATTTCATGGGGCATCTGGAAGCCAGCGACCAACTGAAAGAGGCATGGAGGGCCGACATCGGCGAGGGTGGCGGTTACCGCAAAATTATCATGGCACAACCCGTCGTCCAGAACGGCACAGTGTTCACAATGGATTCGGATGCCGTGGTTTCGGCATTCGCGCTCACAAACGGCAAGCGTCTGTGGCGTGTCGATACCAAGCCAAAGGACACCGATGACAGCACCAATGTTGGCGGCGGACTCGGCGCGGACGGAACAACTTTATACGCCGTGAACGGCTTGTCCTCGTTGGTGGCGTTGGACGTTGCGTCCGGTAAGGAAAAATGGCGCCATGATTTGGGGGCGCCCGCCCGATCCGCGCCCATGATCGCGGATGGCCGCATCTTCGTCACCACGATCGACGATCGCCTGTTCGCCGTCGCCGCCGCGGATGGCCACCAACTATGGGTCCATCAGGCAGCGGAGCCGGTTACCTCCATGTTGGGGCAGCCCGCCGCTGCCTATTACCGGGGGTTGGTCGTCGCCGGCTTCGGTTCCGGTGAGCTTGCCTGTATGCGGGCAGACAGCGGGTCCGTTGTCTGGACCGACAGCCTCGGTTCCTCTCAGGGCCGTGCATCGGTCGCCGACTTTCTGTCGATTCGCGGACTGCCGGTTATTGCCAATGGGTTGGTCTATGCGATCGGCATGGGCGGCCTGCTGGTGTGCAACGACGTGCCGACGGGACGACGGGTATGGGACCGTCAGGTCGCGGGCGAGGATGCGATTGCCATCGCCGGCGACTGGATGTTCGTCATCTCCGCCCAGCAGGAGCTGGCCGCGATCAACATCAACGATGGCCGTATCGCCTGGATCGCTCAGTTGCCGCGTTGGGAAGACCCTGACAAGCGCAAGCACACGTTGACCTGGTACGGCCCGCTGCTGGTCGGCGACCGCCTGATCGTAACCGGCATCAGTGAGGATGCTTTGTCGGTCAGCCCTTACACCGGGGAAATCCTGGGCCATATCGGCTTATCGGAAGAGGCTGCTCCGTCCGCTCCCGTGGTCGCGGACGGCACTGTCCTGATCACCACCAACGATGGGCGCCTGTTGGCGCTACGGTAGAAAAAAATGTCGTCGCCCATGCTGCCTATCGTCGTTATCGCCGGACGGCCCAATGTCGGTAAATCCACGTTGTTCAACCGCCTCGCCGGACGGCGCATCGCGATCGTCGCCGACACACCGGGCGTCACGCGCGACAGCAAGGATGCCGAGGCGCAGTTGCGCGGACGCATGGTTCGGCTGATCGATACCGCCGGCCTGGAAGAATCCGCCCCCGATTCCATCTACGGGCGGATGCGCACCAGTTCTGCCAGCGCCGTCAGTCAGGCCGATCTGGTGCTGTTCGTGCTGGATGCGCGTGCGGGTGTCACTCCGGCGGACGAGCATTTTGCCCAGTGGCTCCGCCGTCAGGGCAAACCGGTGCTGCTGGTCGCCAACAAGGCGGAAGGCCGCATCGCCACGTCCTCGATTTTGGATGCTTATTCGCTGGGCCTGGGCGACCCGGTTGGGGTTTCCGCCGAACACGGCGACGGTGTAGCCGACCTGATGTCGGAAATCGCCGAGCGTCTGCCACCCCCGCCGCCGCTTGAACCCGAGGATTTCGACGACACCCGGCCGCTAAAGCTGGCTATCGTCGGCCGTCCCAATGCCGGCAAATCCACCCTGATCAATCGCCTGCTGGGTGAGGAGCGGATGATCACAGGCCCCGAACCCGGCCTGACCCGCGATGCCGTTGCCACGATCCTGTCCGATGAAAACGGACGCGATATCGAACTGGTCGATACGGCCGGCATGCGACGCCGCGCCAGGGTCGAAGAAGAGCTGGAGAAGATGTCCGTCAGCTCCGCTATCCAGGCCCTGAAAATGGCCGAGGTCGTGGTGCTGTGCCTGGACGCCGTGCGCGGCATCGACGACCAGGATCTACAGATTGCCCGTCTGGTCGAACGCGAGGGCCGCGCCTGCATCGTCGCCCTGAACAAATGGGATGCGGTTCCAGACCGTAACGCTACGCGCAAGCTGGTCACTGAGCGGCTGGAAGAAAGTCTCGCCCAGATGAAGGGCATACCGGTTGTCACGATTTCCGCTTTGACCGGCGCCGGCATGGAACGTCTGTTGCCCGCCGTTCGCGCCGCGCACGACGTGTGGAACAAGCGCATTCCCACCGGGGAACTGAACCGCTGGTTTGAGCATGCGTTGGAAACACATCAGGCTCCCCTGATCAGTGGCCGCCGCTTGAAGCTGCGTTACATGACCCAGGCGAAGGCCAGGCCGCCGACTTTCGTGGTGTTCGGCACCCGCGCCGAGCAAACGCCGGAGGATTACTCGCGCTACCTGGTAAACAGCCTGCGAGATCATTTCAAACTGCCAGGCACACCTATCCGGATACAGTTCCGCGGGACAAAAAATCCGTTCGTCGATGACGACTAGGCCGCCGCTCGCTCCAACCCACGGTTAACCTGCTGGGCCTGATCTAGCGCGTCTCCTGCCGTCACAAGGTCAGGAGGCACGCTAGATGTATGGCCTTAGCTGGCTCAACACGTCACCGAACAGGGTTGTCATAGGCCTCGTGCAACTGAAATTTCCCGGGATGCCGCCTACAAAGGCGTGGAGACCATGCTGCGCACCGCCGGTTATACCCCGTCCGAGCGAGCAGCCCGGACGTAAATGTCTGTTCAGCCCGCCATAAAGCGGTTGCTCTCCCGGTCGGCGAAGAAGATGTCGGTTGAAATTTCATCCACGCCGTTGCAGCCGGTATAGGCCATGGTCTTGTTCATCTCCGTATGGATGAAATCGACTGCCTTCGACGCACCTTCTTGGCCGCCCGCCGCCGTGCCGTACAGCGTAGCGCGGCCGGTCAGCACGCATTTCGCACCTAGCGCCAACGCCTTGACGATGTCCGACCCGCGCCGCACGCCGGAATCCAGGATGACCGTTGCCTTATCGCCAACTGCCTGAGCGATGTCCGGAAGCATATCCAAGGTTGCCGCCGCACTGTCCATGTTCCGGCCGCCGTGGTTGGATACGATGATCCCATCGACGCCATAGCTGACCGCTTTCAGCGCGTCGTCCACCCGGTTGATTCCTTTCAACATCAAAATTCCGGGCCATTTATCGCGGAAAATCCTGATGTCGTCCCAGTTCAGAGAATCCTGCCGCATCACCTCTCGCGTTCCCGGGTCGGTGCCGATCGGACGACGATAGGGCTCTGGATAGTTCTCATTCCGGGGCATCCCAATCGTCGTGAGATACTTCAGCAACACCGTTGTGAACCAGGTCGGATGCTGCATGATATCCCAGGTGAACCGCCACGTCGGGTGGAACGGCAGTAAAAACCCATTCCGAGCGTTGTATTCGCGGTTGGGAGGGACGATGGTATCGGTTGTGACGATCAGCGCCTCGAATCCATTGTTCTTGGCGCGCTCGATCAACTGGTAAGACAACTCCCGCTGCTTCCACACATAAAGCTGGAACCACAGCCGGAAATTAGCCTCCTTGGCAATTTTCTCCATGGAGGTCATCGCGCCGGTCGCCAGGGTGAACGGAATTTTTGCCCGCGCCGCTGCCTTGGCCAGCTCCAGTTCGCCCTCATGCCAGCACAACCCGGCAGCACCGGTGGGCGCGATCGCCATCGGCAATGCGATCTCCTTGCCGAACAAGGTGGTCTTGGTGGAGCGGCCCGACACATCGACCAGCGCCCGGTGCTTCAGCTTGATTTTCTCGAACGCATGGCGATTGTTACGCAATGCCAGTTCATCCTCGGTGGAGCGGTCCACGAACTCGAACACCGCCTTCGGCAACCGTCGCTTGGCCGCCTCGCGCAGATCGAACACATTGTAGCAATCGTCGAGCCTGGACATGCCCATCCCCCTTGTTCCGGCGATGATGAGGCCGGCGCGGGCAGTGTCAAGCTGCGCGGTTCGCCATCCCGTGCTGCAATCCGATTCCCACACCCCATCTATGGCTACCAATCCAAACCCACTATGAACGTGTGGAAGCTCGCGGCGGAGAAACCGACACCATGACCGATTATCTATCCCTCGTATCCGATCTGATTCGGCAGGCCCGTGCTGCCGGCGCCGATGCCGCCGATGCGGTGCTGGTGAACGGCACCTCGTTGTCGGTCGCTTCCCGCCAGGGCAAGATCGAGCACCTGGAACGATCCGAAGGGCGAGACCTGGGTCTGCGCGTGTTTGTCGGCAAACGTGCATCGATCGTGTCCTCCAGTTCGTTAGACCCCGCCGGTTTCGCCGCATTGGTGGAACGCGCCGTGGCGATGGCCAGGGTGGTTCCCGAAGACCCGTTTGCCGGGCTGGCCGAAACCTGGGCGCCGCCCGACGGCACCGATCTGGATATGGCCGATCCCACCGAACCTTTGCCGGATGTGCTGGCCGCTCGCGCAGCCGCCGCCGAGGCAGCCGCTTTCTCGGTTCACGGCGTCACCAACTCTGAAGGCGCAGAAGCCGGATACAGCCGCAATGAGGTCGTGCTGGTCACATCGGCGGGATTTGCCGGCCGTCGGGCCGGCACCAGCCACTCCATCTCCGCGACCGCTTTGGCAGGCAGCGGTACCGGCATGCAGCGCGACTACGACTACCACAGCACCGTGTATTTCGCCGACCTCGACGATCCGGAGAAAATCGGTAAAAGCGCAGGCGAACGGGCGATAGCGCGCCTGAATCCGACCCGTCCGAACACCGCAAAAATCCCCGTCATCTACGACCCCCGCGTGGCCGGCAGTCTGCTCGGGCACTTGGCCGGCGCGATCAACGGGGCTGGAGTCGCGCGGGGAACCAGCTTCCTGAAAGAGAAACTAGGCCAGCGGATTTTTGCCGGCGGTATCAATATCCATGACGATCCCAGGCGGGTGAGGGGGCTGCGATCCCGCACGTTCGATGGTGAAGGCACACCGGCCCGGGCCCGTATGCTGATCGAGAACGGGGTCCTGACGACATGGCTGCTGGACAGCCGTTCCGCCCGCCAGCTTGGTATGACCCCGACGGGACATGCGTCACGCGGCACCAGCGGTCCGCCGTCGGCTTCGACATCCAACCTTTATCTCGGGGCTGGCACCCTAACGCCGGCCGAGTTGATGGCGGACATCAAGGAAGGTATCTACATTACCGAAATGATCGGAATGGGCGTGAACGGTGTTACCGGTGACTACAGCCGAGGTGCCGCCGGTTACATGATCCGTGACGGCGCGCTCGCCGAACCGGTCGCCGAGGTCACCGTGGCAAGCAATCTGATGGAAATGTTCGCCAACATGGTGGCCGCCTCGGATCTGGTGTTTCGGCGCGGGACCGACTCGCCGACGATCCGGATCGATGGGATGACGATGGCGGGTGGCTAGATCGACAGAGCATCAACCTCAGGGCGCCTTGCTGTTAGCCCGTATCGTTCGGCATACGGCCTCCAAGGCCCGCGCACCGTCGCTGGCGTCCACCGCCTGCCAGTCGCCTGGTCCCGGATCGTTCTTCGCTGAACGTCGCAACACCGAAACGGTCGCGTCCGATGCATCGCCTTGGCGCGCACCGACGCGTTCCTCCAGCACCGCCATCGGGGCATGCAGCCACACCCCCACAAACGGCGTCCCGAGTTGCTGCGCAGCGTTCGCCAGATCGATTCGGACAGCAAGATCGAGGAACGTTGCATCCACGATCACGGCATGGCCCGAGTCAGCGGCGACGCGGGCCTGCTCGATCACCGCGCGATTGGTCGCAGCGTTGGCCCTGGGCGTGTAGGCATTGGGCCCAAGCCGATCCTCTGGTCCGGCCCCATGCAGGCGTTTGCGAATTTCGTCACTGCGCACAATCAGCGCGCCGGGTGCAGCGCCTATCCCGGGCGCCAATGCGCGGGCGAGGGTTGATTTACCAGTTCCCTGTAGCCCGCCGATCGCAACGATCATTGACTGCGCGGGATCGAGGTATGTCCGAGCGGCTTCGAAATACGCGCCGGCGTCCCGGCCCATAGAATTCAGCACATGGGCCCGGATCATCGCCCGTTGAGACAGAAAAACCGGGAATCCGCGCATGGCTATATCGCCCGCACGGGCGACATAGCGGTTCATCGCTCGGTTCGCGGCGTTCCGCCCGGCCCGTTGATCGAGGTCCATCAGTAGAAAGGCTAAATCGTAACCGACATCGATCGTGGCAAGGTCTTCGTCGAATTCCAACGCGTCGAACGGTATGGGTTTGCCAGCCCACAGGCAGATGTTTCCCAGATGCAGGTCGCCATGACAGCGACGGACATATCCGGCGGCGGATCGTTCGGCCAGCCAGTCCCGGCACTGTTCGATGGCAGATTCCATTTTGTTCCGCCAGACGTTTACCTCGGCGGCAGGCAGTCCGGCGGCGATGGCGGACCGTGCGTTGCCCTCTGCGATGCGCAGCAGGGACCCTGCGCTGTCGCGGTCCGGCACTGGTGCGAGTCCATTATGATAGGCCGCGACGCAATCGCCGAGATCGTCGAGAAGTCCGGGCGTCAATGAACCGGCGGATGCCATCGCATCGAGAAAATCCGCCGGAGGAACCGGCGCCATACGCAGAACCCACTCGACCGCGGGTTCACCGCCCAAACCCAGCGTGCCGTCCGGACCACGCGATATCGCGACGACATCGCGATAGATCCCCGGTGCCGCCGGCTTGTTCAATTCCAGTTCCCGCCTCAGGAAGTGTTCTCGCGCCGCCAATGTCGAAAAATCGAGGAACGGCAGGCGCACAGCCTTCTTCAGCTTCCAAACCGTTTCGTTCCCAACGAATACAGCGGAGATATGCGTCTCCGCCGGTGGCTTGCCGGCCAATCCGGTCAGGTAACGTGCGACTTCCTGCTGCCCCTCCGGAATAGTCATGCCGGAATAGTCATGCCGGAAAATACTGCGGCGCTTCCGCGCGCGCGAACATGCCGTAATCGCGAATGACCCGAACCACGCGATGGCGGCCGGGTCTGTCCGCTATCCCGGCTTCGGCCATGGCCAGGTTGCGCCACGATCGTAGATATAAACCGTTGCCGGGCCGGGCGATGCTGTCGAAGGCGTCTCCGTCAGCCGGCAGTGCCGCGTCCAGCGCATGTTCTGTTATGCTGACGGCCTTGTCGGCGGCGACCTCGGTGGCGTCGAAACGTTGCTGCGTCAGCGGCTGTTTCGTCCCGGTATCGGCTACGATCTCCCCCACACGTAGATGGTAGCCGGCGAAAACGGACGACCTGCCCTTACCCTGGATTTCGTGGTGTAGTGCGTGGGTGCGCCAACGGATCAGTGCTTTCTCGTCGCGCCAGATCGACAACGATACCAACCAACCGGGCCGGCGGAGGCTCCTGTAGCGTTCGTTGGCGAGAAAGCCTTCGATCGCCTCCAATTCAGGACGCAGAACCGAAGCATGACCGAGATACTCGTCCCATGCCTCGGGCCGGGGATTTACTTCGAAGATGACTGCGAACATGGGCTGGTCCTTTCCGGCCTGCAAAATTGCCTCGGTTGCGCAATACAGAGCATGGAGGTTTTCCCGCCATGTGTATGACATGGGTGGCGCGAGGAAGTTTCACACCGCGCCCACTTCGGACCGAACCCTCCGGCAAGCCGGAGCATCAGTGATCGACGGCGGCTTCCCTCGGGTCGGCACCGCGCGCCCACTCGTTGACCAAGGTATAGCCGATCCCCAGTAGCACTGGCCCCAGAAAGATGCCCAGCAACCCGAACGCCAACGCGCCGCCGAGTACTCCCAGTAATGTCAGCAGGAACGGCAACTGCGCGCCACGGGAAATGAACCACGGCCGGATCAGGCTGTCGGCACCGGTAATCGCACCGCTTCCATAGATGGCAAGGAATATTCCCCAGCCGAGATGACCGCTGCCCATCAGCCAGAGTGCTGCGGGAATCCAGATCACCGGCGCGCCGACCGGCAATACCGACAGCACACCGGCGATCCCGCCCAGCAGTGCCGGCCGAGGGACACCGGATAGCCACAGCCCGAACGCAGTCAGAATACCCTGGACGACCGCCGTCCCGAGAATGCCATAGACGACGCCGCGAACGGTCGCGCCAGTAACGGTAATCAGCCGTTCAGCCTGTAATCCTGCAATCCGGTGCAGAAGCAGGCGCAGCCGGTCGGCGATCGGTTCTCCATACACATAAAAGAAGAAGGCGACGAACAGTGACAACAGGAACATCAGGACGCCGTTGGCGATGCTCAACAGCAGACTTAGGCCATTTTCGACCACGATGCCGAAATAGGGGCGAAGCGCCTCCAGCATCACGCTGATATCGGCGGCCCAACGGTTCCACAGATCGCCCATCGTGTTGCCGATCAGCGGTACGTCGAAAACCCACTGGGGCGAACCAGGCAACCCGGCGCGCAGTCCGTCCATGATCGTATGCCGCAGCATCGATATGTCCTCGGCACTTCCCGGCGCGGCGACGGCGATCGGCAACACCAGCACCACCGCGGTCAGCGCCACCATCAGCAGTGCTGCAAGCGACCGCCGCAGATGCAGATGCAGCCGCAGCCACTCGAACACCGGCCAGGTGGTATAGACCAGGATGCTGGCCCATAGCAGCGCCGACAGGAACGGATACAGCACCAGTACACAGCCGATCGCCACGCCGCCCAGCAGCAGGCCCATCAGTATTCGTTCCGCGATCATGATGCTCCATCCGCGATTTCTCGCATTCCGAACAGTCGCCACCCCTGGCCAAGCCCATCGCCCGCCTGTAGCTTCTGTCCCCGCTTAGGTCAGTCGTTGCGTGTTTTGGGCGGGCAGGCAAGGGGGGCGCGCTGCTTTCCGTCATCGCCACCAGTCGTCGATGCCAATGAAGAACCAGTGGAAGAAAGGAGGTCCGTCATGCCGCGTCTAGCTGCCAACCTGTCGATGATGTTCAACGAGGTACCGTTCCTCGACCGCTTCGCCGCCGCCCGCCGCGCCGGGTTTGAGGGTGTGGAATTCCTGTTCCCATACGATTTCCCCGCCGCTGCGCTACATGAACGCCTGAGTGCGGAAGGGTTGACGCAGGTCCTGTTCAACATGCCCCCCGGCGACTGGGCCAACGGGGAGCGCGGCATGTCCAGCATTCCCGGCCGTCAGGCAGAGTTCCACGAGTCGGTGAAAAAGGCGCTGGATTACGCCGCCGCCCTGGACTGCCGGCAGATACACTGCATGGCCGGGATCGTGCCCGCCGGGGTGTCGCTGACGACGGCAGCGGCGGTCTATGCCGCCAACCTGGCCTGGGCTGCCGAACAGGCGAAAGCTGCCGGCGTGCGCATCGTGATCGAGCCGATCAATCATCGCGACATGCCCGGCTATTTTCTGAACACCCAGGCGCAGGGCGCCGCCATCGTCGAAGCGATCGGTCGCGACCGGCTCGGTCTTCAGTTCGACGTGTACCATGTTCAGGTTACCGAGGGCGACATCACCAAGCGCATGGAACAGTTCATGCCTGTGATCGCCCACATGCAAATCGCCGACGTTCCCGCCAGGAATGAGCCCGGGACCGGCGAAATCGGCTGGCGCTATGTGTTCCGCCGCATGGACGAGCTTGGCTACAAAGGCTGGGTCGGCTGCGAGTACCGCCCGGCCGGGGACACCGTAGCCGGGCTGAACTGGCGTGAACAATTCGACGTCTGACACGCCATGGCACTGTCAGCGTGGCGGCTGAACGACAACATCGGGAAAATGCCCCTTTAACGGAGTAAACAACATGAAGATCGGATTTATCGGCCTGGGTATCATGGGCCGCCCGATGGCGCTGAACCTGAAGAACGCCGGCCACGACCTGATCGTGCCGGAGCGGTCCAGCCTGACCAACGAAATCCGCGCCGCCGCCACGGTTGTCGCGACCTCGAAAGACGTCGCCGCCGCTGCCGAGGTGGTGATCCTGATGCTCCCAGACACCCCCGACGTCGAGGCCGTGCTGTTCGGCAAAGACGGCGTGGCCGAAGGGCTGCGGGCCGGCACACTGGTGATCGACATGTCCTCGATCAGCCCGATCGAGACCAAGGGCTATGCCAAGCGGGTCAACGCGCTGGGTTGCGCCTATCTGGACGCACCTGTCTCGGGCGGTGAGGTGGGCGCTAAGGCCGCCAGCCTGACCATCATGGCCGGCGGTCCCGACGAAGCCTTCGCATTGGCCAAACCGCTGTTCGACCTAATGGGCAAGAATATCACCCACGTTGGGTCCGAACCCGGTGCCGGTCAGGTTTGCAAGGTCGCGAACCAGATTATCGTCGCGTTAAACATCCAGGCGGTGTCGGAAGCCTTGGTGTTCGCTTCCAAAGCCGGCGCCGATCCGGCCAAGGTCCGTCAGGCTCTGATGGGCGGGTTCGCGTCTTCCAGGGTATTGGAAATTCATGCCGAACGTATGCTGAACGGCACGTTCAACCCCGGATTCAAAATTAAACTACATCAAAAGGACCTGAATTTGGCGCTGTCCTCTGCAAAGGCGCTCAATCTCTCGCTCCCCAATACGGCGATCGCCCAACAGATGTTCGCATCCTGTATCGCCCACGGTGGGGCGGAACTCGATCACTCGGCACTGATCCTGGCGATCGAAGGCATGGCTGCGCACAGCATCCGGGAAAAGACCTGATCTCTGTTGGAACGGGCGAAACGAGTCGCGCCGCATGAAAGAGTATTGAATTTCAGTGTGTGTCTGCCATAAAGAGCATCAAGTACGCGAATTCTGAGACAGCCTCAGCCTGGGATTGTGTGATTTCCGGGTGGTGGTTGGCTTGGTTTCCGGTTAAGTGGCGATCTTTCAGTATGTTACTCGCATAAGTTGCGTAGGGGCGGGCATTCAATGTCGATGCGTTTTACCGAAATCGGACAACAGCTTCGGGCCTTTCGCTTGGAGTCCGGCCTTCGTGCCGAAGAGATCGCCGCCCGACTCGGTGTGTCCCGTGCCGCATTGTACCGTTACGAAAAAGGCGAGGTTATCAAGCTCGATACCATCAAACGCCTCGCCGAATTGCTGAAGATTTCGCCGCTGTCGCTACTCGGCATCGGGGTTGAGTACTATAACCGCCCGATCGGCTACTTTGAACGCGTTCGGCAAATTGAAGAGACCGCCGATCAGGTTCTCCAATTGGCCGGACCGCTTTGTTATCTGACCACATCGGACGCTTACGATAACGCTCTGGCCGAGGCGTTCGAGGAGTCCGCCGACCAGGCTGGTGCCGAGCGGATGGCGATGCGCAGTATGGCCGAGCAGGTTTTGGGCATTCTGGCGGCACGGAAGCGGATGTATGCGATGCGACGGCCCAGCATCATCGCGATGGTGTCGCTGCCAGCGGTCCAACGCCTGATCGACGCCGGGATCGTCAGTGGGTCGTCCAATATGTCTGACCGCGTCCGGCGCATTTGCCGCAATGTGGCTGTGCAGGAGGTCGCGAACATCGCGACGTTGATGGAAACCGAACCGATGGGGCTACAGTTCGGCTTGCTGGCAGGTTCTCCGCCGAGTTCGTCGTTCAAGATATTGCGCGCGCGCGATCGGGTCAGCCTGGGGATCAACCCATTTCGTACCGACACGCATCCCGGTGCACAAACCGGCGTTGCCATGATCACCGGTGCGGATGAGGCGATCGCCGCGCATCAGCGGGTGGCCGAGGCAAGCTGGCGGGAGGCGATCAAGGGTCCGTCCGGTGCGGCCAGATTGCGCCAAATGCTGAACGCGGCATCAACCGCGGCTTAGCGCGCCACGCGCCGGCCTCGTGATACGCGAGCGCCTGTCGGTCGCGTCTCTGTCTATCTCCCAGGGGAGACCGTTATGCCGGCCTTTCTGTCGGCGTGAACGGATCGCGATGGTCAACAGGCCCACGCCGGGGTCGCTCCGATATGGCAATCGCAGCCTTGGCGGGTCGGGGCGTTACTCATGACTTCAAAAAACCGGCCAGCCGTTGTGCAAGGCAACGCAACAGTTGTACGTGCCGCCGCGCCAGTCCCGTGGCGATACAAGGGGCCCCACAACGATAGCTTTTCGTCGTGAAACCCGTACGGTTCAAACTGCCGGTTGCACGCGTCCCTCCACCATCAGTGGTATCAGGAAAAACACGAGTGCCGTTGTCGCCGCCGAAACGATGATCAACGGTGCGAGTTGCTCGTTAAAGACGTGCTGATATAATACCGATCCCATCGTATCGGCGAGTGGGTTGGTCAGGTTGACGATCGACATCATGCCGGCGAAGGCGAAACCTTCGGCACCCTCGGGGCAGGATTCGGCGGCCAGGGTCATCGTGGCGATCATCGCGATCATGCTGGTCATCCCACTGAACACCCAGATTACCACGGCGGTTGCCGGGCTGCTCAACGCCAGGCAGGACAGGGTGCTGAGCACGCCACCCAGGATGCTCAGGCGCAGCAGGGCCGAACGGCTCAGGCGGTTCAGGCGCCAGCGATACAGCAGGCCGCCAATGATCCAGCCGGCAGAGCCGATCGCCGACAGAACCCCGATGAAACCTTGGGAGAACCCCAGCCGGTCGCTCATTTGGAAATACAGCGGTGTTCCGAAATGCGGGCTGAAATAATACAGAAACAAAAATGCCGCGACGAACAACAGGTTGCGGCTGCGGAACACGGCCAGCAGCGCGTCCATGCGTGTGCGCAGCGCCGCCAGGTCGATGCCGGAGCGCGGTTCCTGAACCAGCCAGACTCCGCCGATAATGGCAAGTGGCGCGATGGCGGCTATTGCGGCAGCGGTGTGCAGGGCGCCAATGGGCGGCAGGACCTCGATCAGGTAGCCGGCGATCAACACCGAGATCATCTGGGCGATATTGTACCAAAGCCATTGCTGGTTGACGAAAGTTGCGCTGGCGTTGGTTCTCTGGCCGGTTTCGACCAGCAGCGCACCGCAGAGCGTGCTGGAGGCCGCCATGGCGATGGCGGTGACGGTTAAAGCCGGGATCATCGCCGAGGCGGTGTCGGTAGCCGCGACCGCTACAAAGGCTAGGAATGCGGCGATGTTCGCCAGCACAAGGTACGGTCGCCTGCGGTAGCCGAACAGCGGCACAAAATCGGAGATCGCACCCCAAACCGGTTTGATGATCCAGGGCAGGTCCAGAATTGCGAGCGAGGCACTGATCGTTGTCGGATCCCAGCGCATGCTTTCTTTCAGCCAATGCGACAAGGGTTGCCACAGAATGCCGGATTTTGCCTGACCGATTCCCTCCACCGCATAGACGATGGCGAAGAACCACATGGTGCGGTCGATGGCAGGGTTGTTTGTTCGCATGCGCCATTGTGAGTGAGGCGGCGCCTGCCCTCAAGCGGGCATGTCACGGCGCAGCAGTTGTCATTTTGGTGTTGGCGGCCGCGATCACCTTCCACGTCATGGTGCCCGAAGGCGCCCTCGCATCGTCATGGTGCCCGAAGGCGCCCTCGCATCGTCATGGTGCCCGAAGGCGCGCCATCCATGTCTTTACCGATCCGAGGGTGTGCCCCGCCGCACTACCCCCGATTGGCGCCCACGGCCCGATCGAACTCAACGGCGGTAATCCCCAGCGTTTCGGCCGCGGCTCGGATATCGTGCCAGGTGGTGTCGTCCACCTCGATCCCCTGTTCCAGGCGCTTGGCGGTGTTTCGCTTTTCCGGTTCTCCGGGCGTCAGGACTTCGTCGAAACCGGGGGCAGGGCGGGCGGATTTAACATGCGCCTTCACTGCCTGGATGTCGGCCGCAATGGCGGCGGGATCACCCAGCTTGGAAAGATCGATAATCGTGGCGAGCATAGAGTTCAGCACGCCGCCCTTGGCCGCATGGAACGCGCCTTGACCGCCCGCGACGGCGCTGGCCATGATCTCGCACATCACAGCCATCCCGGAGCCCTTATGCGTGCCGAATGATCGCAGTGCGCCGGTCTTGTCGCGAATAAAGCCGGTGGGGTCGTTCGTCGGATTGCCGGCATCGTCGATCAGGCAGCCATCGGCGATCGTCTCGCCTTTATTGTAGGCGACACGGGCCTTGCCGGCCGCGATCGTGGTGGTGGCCATGTCCAGCATCACCGCTTGCCCATCCGGACCCGGCACGGCGGCACAGAACGGGTTGGTGCCCAGGCGCGGTTCGGCGGCACCCCACGTAGCCTGCACATCGTGATGGTCGGCGACATTGACGAATGCGGTGAAAGCGCAGCCCTCGGCTGCGGCGAGTTCCGCATAAGTGCCGATGCGGCCGATATGCGATGAATTCCGGAAAGCCAGCACGCAGGCGCCGGTTTCCTTGGCCCTGGCGATAGCACGGCGAACGGCGTCGGCCGCCATGCGCTGGCCGTAACCGCGGCGGGCGTCGATCACCAACAGCGCGCCGGCATCCAATACGGTTTCGGCGACCTGATTGGGCACCAACAGGCCCTCGTGCAGCAATCGCACATAGGTCGGCAACATCCCGACACCGTGGCTGTCGTGGCCTGCCAGATTGGCGCGAACGAGGTGGTCTGCGACCTGAACGGCCTCGCTTTCCTCGCTGCCCATACGGCGGGCAATCAGGTGGGAGATGGCTTTCAGCGCATGCGACGAGACGGTAGGCATTGGTTGCTCCTGGACGTTACCGCCAGCCTTTAGCACGACCAGCGTTCGCGTCGAATATGTCCAATGCACCAGCACGGCTCGGACCCAACAATTAACAGGCGCTGAAGGACCCAGCGCGCAGTTTCAGCAAATCGTGTGATGACCCCCTACAACTGGCCCGATTCCAAAGCCTGCCGCAGCACCCTCTCAACCTTGGCGTTGTAGCCAGGACCGGCCGAGCGGATGCCGTTGACGACATCGGCGGCCAATCGCAATCCGATGTGAACCTTGGGCGAGGCAAGCCGGGGACGGCCACCCTGACGCTTCATCGCGGCATGTTGCTCGGGGAAAACCTCTTTAAACGGCCGCGCGTTGGCGAAATCCTCTTCCGTCCACTCCGGGTTGTCGTCGTCGCCGATTGGCTTATCCTCATAGTCATGCGGATCGATCGGTTTGATTTTTGCCATAGCGTTTGACCTCAGTTGCACTCGCCTTCCGAAAGGAAATCACGCGGTATCTCTCGTTCCGCATGGTGTAAGCGACCATGTAGAGGCGGTCGCCGATCGGCGCATAAGCCCGAAACCGAAGTTCGGGATAGTCGAAGCGGAGATCAGACAGCACAACCGCGTTGCTCCAATCGAGCCGCACCGCAGGGCAATCGGGTGAATGGCTTTTTATTACCTTGGCCGGCTCGGCATGGCTGTACGAGCAAGCGCCTGTTTCACCACGAAGTCACGAAGCCACGAAGAAAGCGAACACCCAGCACCGAATTTGCCGATTTTATTGGAAACTTCGTGGCTTCGTGCCTTCGTGGTGAAATTTC
>JANXLQ010000028.1 GCA_025355085.1 Rhodopila sp. | reverse complement strand
GCTCGTGAAAATGCTGAGCCGTGAAACCCTGATAGCGCGTGCGATACAACCGCTCGATCTCTTGCTCGCTGTCACGCGGAACCCGTTTGGGCGACGCCTTGCCAAGCCGGCGGTCCAGCAGCCCGGCCTCCCCGTCAGCCTCGAAGCGAACGCACCAGCGGTGGAACGTCCGCTCGGTGATGCCAAGCAATTCAGCCGCTTCGATCTGCGTGAGGGCGGTCGATTCATAGCGGCCCAAAACACTCCGGAACTTGATCACGCGCACACCCTGCCGGGCTTCCGTCCAGCGCATCCTGGCCCTCCAAAAGGGCCAGTATCACCGGACAGATCGTGTGCTACCTAAACCGGACAGATCGTGTGCTACCGACACACCGCATGCCGGCGCGATGACAAAACAGATGCGGGCGTGTAGCGTTGGGTCAAAGCCCGGAGGAACCCATGCTTACCAAGGCCCAGATCGAGGAATACAACGAAATCGGCGCCATCGTTGTGCCGGACGTGCTGACGCCGGAGGAGGTCCGCACCCTGTCCGAGGTCACCGGCGAGTTCGTTCAACGCGCCCGGGGGCTGACCGGGCACACTGCCATCTATGACCTGGAGGACAGCCACTCGGCCGATAATCCGCGAGTGCGGCGCATCAAGGCAGCGCATCTGCATGATCCGGCATATGCGGCGCTGTCGCGGCATCCGAAGATCATTGCTGTGCTGCAAGCCTTGTGGGGTCCGGATATCCGTTTCGACACCGCCAAGCTGAACATGAAGTGTGCCGGGTTCGGCGCCTCCGTTGAGTGGCATCAGGACTGGGCGTTCTACCCGCACACCAACGACACCCTCGCAGCCGTCGGTGTTAGTTTCGACGACATGGCGATGGAGAATGGCCCGCTGATGATCATTCCGGGCAGTCACAAAGGTCCCACCTTCGACCACCATGCCGAGGGTGTCTTCTGCGGTGCCATGGACCCGGAGAACCGGGATGTGGACTACAGCAAAGCCATCGCCCTGACCGGCAAGGCCGGCAGCATCACCGTGCATCACGTCCGTGCCGTGCATGGATCGGCACCGAACATTTCGGCGCGCGACCGGCGGTTGATGTTGTTTCAATACCGAGCGGCGGATGCCTGGCCGATCTTGGGGTTTTCTGGTGGGATCGAGACCTTCGATGCACTGATGGTGGCTGGGCAATCGCGGCAACCCAGGCTGGCACCCGCGCCGATCCGCCTGCCGCTGCCGCCGGCCGTGCTGCAAGGGTCGCTGTATGAAAACCAAAAGGGTATGAAGACCCGCTTCTTCGATACGGTCGCAGCGCAATGACACAACCGTCGTGGATGGAAACGATCTTCGACCGCACCCCGCATCTGTCCGCCACCGGGCCGGTCGATCCGGTGGTGTACGACGGTTCGGCGGCGGCGTTGCGGCAGCGGACGGTAAACTTCGCGGCCAAACGTTACGCCGACATGATGTTTGTCAGCGGGCTGGATCGCGCCACAGCCGACCGCAACTTTCGTCTGCGGGTCGCGCAGCTTCCCTCCGGCCTGAGTGCCCACACGACGGGCCATTCGATCCAGGCACAGGCCGGCGCGGATTTTGCCGCCGGCCGGTTCTTGATCGAAACGGACGCGCCGGATCGGCGCGCCACCGTCCGCTGGGGCGAAACCGTCGGCCACGCGCTGGCTCGTCCGGGGTTCGGCAGTATCCTGCTGGGGCCGCACGCCGCCCCCGCCTTCGACACCGCGCCGATTGTTCGGCCGGCACCCAATGTTGGCAAGGCATGGCCGCATGGCGATGCGGTGGAGGCGAGCCAGGTGCCATCGGCTTTGGCGGACGCGCTGGATGCGTTCTTTGCCAGTTCCTCCGGCGTTTACGGTGTTCTGATTGCCTCCCCCGATCGGGTTCTGACCGAACGATACAGCGCGTTCGGGCGGCCGGATCGGGTGACGCCGAGCTGGTCGATGACCAAGGCGATCACCAGCACCGTCATCGGCCGGCTGGTGCATCAAGGGTGGCTGCGATCCATGCACGATCCGGCCCCGGCGCCGCTGTGGTCCGATCCCCGGGGCATACACCGGTTGATCACGCTGGATCATTTGGTGCGCATGCGGTCCGGCCTGGGCTTTCCCGTGCGGCACGAAGACGGGTCCACCCATATTGGATTTGAGAACAGCGGCGTCTATCAGGATGCCGGCGATGCATTCGCGGCGGCGCAACGATCGATGGTCGCAACCATCCCCGGTTCGGTGTTTCGTTACGTTAACAGCGGAATGAACGTGCTGGGTGCGATCATCCGCGACCAAATACAGAGACGGGGACTGCCCTATTATGAGACGGCCTACGGCTTGCTGGTGGATCGGCTGGGCATGAGCAGCTACCAGCATTCCGCCGACATCGCCGGCAACCTGATCGCGTCCGGCGCGGGCTACGCAACGTTGCGGGACTACGCCAAACTCGGTGCGCTGTATTTGAACGACGGTGTTTGGAACGGGGAGCGTCTGCTGCCCGAAGGATGGGTGGATTACGCGCTGACCCCGTCGCACACCGGCACCAACTATGCTGCATGCTTCCGGTCCAACATTGGGGGCGGGTTCCCGGATTTGCCACGCGATACCGCCTGGGCATCCGGTGCGTCCGACCAAAAACTGTTTATCTTGCGCGGTCAGCGCCTGACGGTCGCGGTATCGAATGAAACCGATCATGCGATGGATATGGCGGCCTTAAACCGGTTGATCGCGACCACGATCGATTGTTATATATTAAAATGATTTCGAAAATTAGACTGCGTGATTTTAAAAACTTCCAGGACGCCCGCCTCAAGGTCGGGCGGTTTACGCTCGTTGTCGGGACAAATGCGAGTGGGAAAAGCAACATTCGCGACGTATTTCGCTTTTTACATGGTATCGGCCGGGGATATACGCTGGCCGAGATCATTGGTGGACGCTACGGGGTGGGCGGACAGGCTGAGTGGGCGCAAATGCGTGGGGCCGCCAAGGAGATCATTCGCTTCAATCAAAGAAAATTCCAAATCGATGTTGAATTCCTGGTCCGTGGACGCCCCGGGGGTTATCATATCGCGGTGGAGAAAAGCGAGCAGGGACGTGGTGGCTTCCGAGTAGTGGCGGAATCGCTGCATATCGGGTGGGAGGCAATTTACTCCAGCCATCCGGGAGCGGATGACCCGGTTGACGCCCAGGATGACGAAAATCATCTCGCCCTCCGTATGGCAAAAACTGAGAGCCAAAAAAAATTCGGACATCGGCTTCTGGCCCGCCCGGATCAGCCCGGGCTGTCTCAGATCGGAGATTTCAAGTCGGCGAGTCGTATTCATAAAGAGCGCGCCCAGGATCTATTGGATATTTTCGCCGGCATTCGGTTCCTGGACCTTGTCCCCGATCTGATGCGTAAACCGGCTTTTCCTGGGCAGGGGGTGTTGGGGGATAGCGGTGAGAATTTGCCTACGGTCTTGCAGGCGATCTGTGTAGATACTGGACAAAAATCGGTCTTGATGGAGTGGATGCGTGAATTGACGCCCATGGACGTGGTCGATTTCGAATTTCCGCTCGACCCTGTCAGCGGCCTGGTGCAGTTGGCGCTGAAAGAACGGAATGGCAATTTGGTCTCGGCTTACAGCGCGTCGGACGGAACATTGAGATTTCTTGCGATGCTTGCCTCACTTTTGGGCACTCCGCCGTTAGGCAAACCGCCGGCCCGCCTGTATTTCTTTGAAGAGATCGATAATGGAATCCACCCAACCCGTTTGAGGCTACTGCTTGATCTGATCGAACGGCAAACGCAGGCAGAAAAGGGAAACATTCAGGTCGTGACGACGACGCATTCGCCCGATCTATTGGGCATGGTAAGCGACGTTACCTTTCAGAGTACCTCGGTGGTTTTCCGTCCTGAAGGGTCTGATGGAGCAATAATTGCCCGGGTTGCTGATTTGCCGCACGCCGCCGAACTCCGCGCCACCCAGGGCTTGGGTAAACTCCATGCGGCTGGTTGGATGGAGGACATGTTGGTCCTATCGGATGATCCCGTGGTTGGATCTGACTCGTGAAGGTGCTGATCATTCCGGAGGATTTCCGGAAGGACCAGTACATGCTGAAGCCATTGTTTGAGCGTCTGTTCGCGAATTTCGAGCGTCCCAACACCAGGGTTGTCGTCTGTACCGCTCCCCTCCTGCAAGGCGTGACCGAGGCGATGAAAGAGGACCGGCTATCTGAAATTTTCGATCGTTATCGCATGATCGATATTTTTGTTCTGTGCGTTGATCGCGATGGCATTCAAACACGGCAGAACCGACTCAACGAACTTGAGAAGACATTCGGCGGTTCGCGGCGTTTTTTGGCAGTCAATGCTTGGGAGGAATTGGAAACCTGGGTTCTCGCGGGGCTTGATCTGCCAAAAGAATGGGCATGGGCCGCTATTCGGCAGGATATTTCTGTCAAAGAGCGATATTTCGAACCACTCGCCCGCCAACTCGGTGTGGCCGATGGACCCGGTGGAGGCCGCAAAGCCCTTGGTGAATTGGCCGCGCGGCGCGTTCCCGGGATACGGCAAAAATGCCCCGAGGATTTCGGCGCGCTGGCGCTTCGGCTGGAGGGCGTCGTCGCCACCCTCTGACCGCGACGGTCGTAAGACGTCACCCGGTTTGGTCATGAGGCGAAGAATCGATATATTCGGCGCACCACGAAAATAAGGAAACGCACATGTCTGTCCGCAACGTCGCCCGCGAAAAACTGGAGCAAGGCCACCTGTCGCTGGGTGTCGGTATCCGCACCACCCGCAGCGTCGAAATCGCCAAGATGATGGCCACCGCCGGCTTCGACTGGCTGTTCCTGGATATGGAACATGGCTCGATGTCGTTGGACGCCTGCGCCCAGATCTCCGCCGCCGCGCTCGACGCCGGGATCGCCCCGATCGCCCGCGTGCCGAACGGGCAATACTCGATCGCCACACGCGCGCTGGACAATGGCGCCATGGGCATTGTCATGCCGCACGTCGATACCGCCGCCGAGGCCCGCGAAGTCGTCGAGAAACTGAAATATCCCCCGATCGGTCATCGCTCGGTTGGCGGCTGGGGGCCGCACTATCAATTGGGCACACTTAGCACCGGCGACGCGGTGAAGGCGCTGAATGCCGCCAATCTAACGGTGGTGATGCTGGAAACCCCAACAGCGATCGCCAATGCCGCCGAGATTGCTTCGGTGCCGGGTGTCGATGTGCTTCTGATCGGATCGAATGATTTGTGTGCGGAAATGGGTATTCCGGGCGATTTCGGTAACGACCGTCTGGCCGAAGCCTACGGCACGATGATCGCCGCCTGTGAGAAGCACAACAAATTCCCCGGCATGGCAGGCATCTATAACGAGGCGATCATGCCGCGCTATATCGACATGGGCGCACGGTTTATTCTGTCCGGTCAGGATGCGTCGTTTATGCAGGCAGGCGCCCAGTCACGCACCGGCTTCCTGCGTAAGACGCTGGGTAAGTAACAACTAACCGTGTGCAAGGCCGCATTTAAGCGGTCTTGCACACCGGAAACCAGATTTGCTCATACCAACAGTCCTATGTTTGACCCGTCATGGCAGGCGAAGGTCTGCCTTCCCATCTTTGTAAGAACAAACATCACGAGGCGTAGATGCGGCCCTGCACCCGCCATGACAAGAATGGGCCGACGGTCAAGATATAGGGCCGTTGGTATCAGACGGCCAACAGACCCAGTAGGTCGTCCTCCAATACCGCACAGGTCAACGGACCTCCGATTCCCGCCCCGGTGTCCAACCCGATCCGATTCGGCGCGATATGGACCGAAGGGCTGGAGGAGTGGCCATGCACGACGATGCACCCATGGTCCTGCTGTGTTGACAGGAACGGTTCTCGCATCGTGACGAGATCATCCCTGGACTGTTCCCCCAGGGGCTGCCCGGGCCGGAGTCCCGCATGCACGAACAGATAGTTTCCCTCGCGATGGGTCAATGACAATCCCCGCAGCCACGCCACATGGGCTGCCGGCAAAGCCGATTCCCATTTTTCACGCGGCAGTTCGGGGCTCAATCCCCAACTTGGCAGAGCTTCTCTCCCACCTGCCCAAAGCCAATCGGTGGCGGCGGGCCTATCGCCGGCGAGTGCGTCCAACAGCATCCGTTCGTGATCGCCCAGTAGATTGACCACCGGGACACCGTTGATAGGCGGCCCGGCCGAAAGCAGAGAAACAACTCCGGCGCTGTTCGGCCCCTGATCGATGAAATCGCCCAGATGCACCAAAATAGCCGATTGGGTGGGGCGTTGTAACAAATCCTCCGCGATTAAGAGG
>JANXLQ010000365.1 GCA_025355085.1 Rhodopila sp. | reverse complement strand
GCTCGCACCACCTTCGTGAGCGCTCGGTTCTCTGTCTCGTAGTCGGGCGCTCGGTACGCCCGGCGGCCCAATTCCTCCGTGCGAAGGATTGCTTCCAATGAAACGGACTTAGCGTTTGGGGGCGCCGGGGTCTTGCCGGGTCGATCGGCGCCGCTCGTCATGGTGACGGTGTTGACCACTTTCTTCTCATCGGGCCGATCACTGGTAATTGCATCAACGTTCCCATCGCCATCAACAGAACCCCTGACCTTGTTCATCCATGTTCCTTATCTGTTGCTGCTGATTTAAACATGGGTTCAGTTGGCTTCAAGGGCACAGTTAATTGATCGCATGGGCTATGCCGCGACCAAGGGGCTGCGGGCAGGCTTTGATACAACGCACGACCCGTCTGGTCGTCACGGGCAGCGGCGGCTACAATCCTTGGACCGTGGACGCTGCTGGGCACTGATTTGGGGCACGTTGAACAACCATCCCATTCCCGACCGGCTACCGCGCCTCGCCGAAGCCGGGCCGATCCGCGACGCCATACGGCACCTGACCCCATACCGCACCCGATCCAGGAGACTCCCACCGCATGAACCGCCGTTACCTACTGGCGCTCGCCGCCCTTCTGCCTGTCGCCGTGATGGCCCAATCCCCGGAACCCACCGGCCCCCAGCCCGAGCTGCCGAAGGAAAAGCTGACGATTGCCGGGCACGGCGGTCCGGAACACGTTTTCAACGTCGAGATGGCGTTGAAACAAGACCAGCAGATCGTGGGGGAGATGTTCCGCACCAGCGTGCCGGCCGATGGCGGCATGCTGTTCGACTGGGGGTATGCGCGCGACTCGCAGATGTGGATGCGCAACACGCTGGTGCCGCTGGACATGGTGTTCATCAACGCCGACGGGACGATCCGCACGATTGCCGAGAACACCACACCCCGCAGTTTGGCTGTAATCGACAGCCGCGGGCCGGTGCGCGCGACGCTGGAACTCGCGGGGGGCGCGGCGGCGAAACTGGATATCCGGGTGGGCGACACGGTGAAGCAGCGGATTTTCGGCAACGCGCCGTAACCCCCGGGAGACATTTAATCCGGTCACGACAGCTAATCCGGTCACGACAGGGCATTCAACGCGATTGCTTCTTGCATCGGAACGCCGCCGCCCATAGGGTCCGGCCGTTCCTACCGTCGGGGTGTGGCGCAGCCTGGTAGCGCGCCTGTTTTGGGTACAGGAGGTCGTGGGTTCGAGTCCCGCCGCCCCGACCACTTAAGCTTATCGGAGACTCTGTCCATGCGTGCCCGCATTTTCCAGCCGCCGAAGACCGCGATGCAGTCGGGTTGGGCCAAGACGCAGGATTGGGCACTCGAATTCGTTCCGGCGCACGGCCGCGTTGCGGACCCGCTGATGGGCTGGACCGGCGGTGGAGACACCCAGACCCAGGTCAAGTTATCCTTCGACACGCGCGAGGAAGCCATCGCCTACGCCGGCCGCGCCGGTATCCAGTACGAGGTCGAGCTACCGCAGACCCGCCGGATCAAGCCGAAGGCGTATGCCGATAATTTCAAGTACGGCCGCATCGAAAACTGGACGCACTGACACGCCGATGGCGGTCTATACCGAGGTTACCGACGAGGGGTTGGCGGATTTTCTGGCCGGCTACGACATCGGCACCATGGTCGCCTTCCGCGGCATCGCCGAGGGCGTCGAGAACTCGAACTTTTCCCTTCGCACCACCGCCGGCGACTTCATCCTGACGCTGTACGAAAAGCGCGTCGATCCGGATGATTTGCCCTGGTTTCTTGGCCTGATGGAGCATCTGGCGCTGCATGGCCTGGTTTGCCCGCAACCGGTGCATGGCCGCGACGGCGCGGCGCTGCGGCACCTGTCCGGCAAGTATGCGGCGATCACCACGTTCCTGCCGGGGGTTTGGCCCAGGCGGGTGCGGCAGTCGCATTGTGCGCCGGTCGGGACGGCGCTGGCGAAATTGCATCTGGCCGGCGCCGGCTACGCACCGGCACGCCGCAACGCACTCGGACCGCGGAGTTGGATGCCATTGCTGGATCGCTGCCGGTCGCGGGCGGATGAGGTACAGCCAGGGCTTGCCGAAGAACTGGACCGCTCGCTCGGGGCGATTCTGTCTGCTTGGCCGGTTGGGCTGCCGGCCGGGCATATCCACGCCGATATGTTCCCGGACAACGTCTTCTTTTTGGACGAGCGGCTGTCCGGGGTGATCGATTTCTACTTCGCCTCCACCGACCTGCTGGCGTACGACATCGCAATCTGCCTGAACGCGTGGTGCTTTGAGCCGGATTTTTCGTTCAACGTGACGAAAAGCAAGGCACTGCTGGGGGGGTATCAAGCGGTGCGGCCGCTGTCGGCGGATGAACAGGACGCCCTGCCGGTGCTATGCCAGGGGGCCGCGATCCGCTTTTTGCTCACCCGGGTTTTCGACTGGTTGAATACGCCGGCCGGCGCGATGGTGACGCGGAAAGATCCGATGGAATATTTGCGCCGGTTGCGTTTCCACACGTCTGCCAGGAATGGACGCGCTTATGGCCTTTGATGAAATCGTCGTGTCTCTGCCGCCCGATCCCGACAAGGTCGTGCAGGTTTGGACCGATGGCGGCTGCAAGCCGAACCCCGGCCCCGGCGGCTGGGCGGCGATCCTGACGTTTCGCGATGTGATCAAGGAATTATCGGGAACCGAACCGGTAACGACGAACAACCGCATGGAACTGACCGCGGCGGCCGAGGCGTTGGAATCGCTGAAGCGCCCCTGCCATGTGGTGATCCATACCGATAGCCAGTACCTCAAGAACGGCATCACCCGCTGGATCGCAGGCTGGGTCCGCAAGGGCTGGCGCGGATCGGTTGGCGATCCGGTGGCGAACATCGATTTGTGGAAGCGCATCCTGGCAGCGGCGGAAATCCACCGGGTCGAGTGGAAGTGGGTGCGCGGCCATGACGGCAACGACATGAACGAGCGCGCCGACCGGCTGGCTACGGAAGTGCGCAAGGCGGCGTTTGACGGGGGTTTGTAGAATTCGGCATCAATTCGGTAATGGCTCCACCCACCCCTGATTTCGGGGCCACAGTCGAATTTGTATCTGAAGATATCGATCTGTGTCGCCAAGCGCGGCTGTGGCCATCGAAAACGCCGCGTAGGAACGAGGAAAGCAGGGTGGCTTGCGCCGTTACCAGGCATCGAAGTCAAGTGGTGCGCATCAGCGGAACCTTCACGCTGTTGCCACGAACGATAGGTAGAAGCCGCCCATTTCGGGTCAGGACAGAGTTCGCACCAGCTTGCCAGGATGGCGGGGGCGCCACGGCCCATTGCCGGGGTTCACTTACGCCCCCTCCCTTGGGCCGATGCGTGAGCAACACGTCATCGGAGGGAACAAACGGTTCGATCGCGCTGAACAGATCGCTGACGGAATAGGGCTTGGGGAGCACGACCGTGGCGCCGATTTTGTCAGCCACCGCATCGATCCTTTTTGACGGTTCATGCGTGGTCAACACGATCGGTCTGGTGGCGTAACCCTGGCGCCGCCGGATGCGGACGCAGGCATCGTAGGCCCCAAAGTGCAACCTGGTATCGAGAACGACCAGGTGGGCAACGGTCTGGGATGCGTAGTCCTCGGCTTCCGGGCCGTTGGAGGCCAGCAACACGGCAAAGCCCCAATGACTGAACTCCACCCGCAGGACGCTGCTGATCATCGGGTCTGGTTCGGCGATAATGATGACGGGTGGTGTTGACATACTGACGCATGATGAAGGGGAAAGGTTTACGAACGGTTAAGAGAGGGGCCGATAAATCAACCGGTATCGGTTTTGCTTGATTTGCAATCGTGGATATACTATGTATATCCTGAATGGAGGTTGCAATGGCGGTTACGCTACAAAAATGGGGCAACAGCGTCGGAGTCCGGCTGCCTAAGACGATGCTGGAGCAAGTTGGTCTGAACGAAGGCTCCCGGGTCGAAGTGATGGTTGAGGGCGATCACCTCGTGATCAGGCGCCAGCGCCTCAAGCTGGCGGACCTGCTTGCAGCGTGTAAGCCGGAGAACCGCCCGGACCCGATTGACTTCGGACCTCCAGCCGGCCGCGAGCTTGTCTAGTGGCAACTGACGGCTATGTGCCGGATCGTGGCGATTTCGTCCGTATCGTGCTGGACCCACGTATCGTGCTGGACCCACGTGTCGTGCTGGACCCACGTATCGTGCTGGACCCACATGCCGGGCGCGAGCACTCCGGCGAGCGACCCGGGCTGGTGCTGTCAGAACGAGCGTTTAACGCGTTGACAGGTTACGCCTTTATCGCCCCGATCACGGGCACACGGCGAAACTGGCCGTTCGAGGTACCGATACCGGTTGGTGGTAAAGTCTCGGGGGTCGTACTGGCCGACCAGACCAAGAGCATCGATCACGTCGCGAGGCATGTCCGCTTCATAGCAACCGCGCCGGATGGGCTGGCGGAGGCCGTGTTGGAACGGGTGGCGGCGATCCTGTCGTTTTAGGCGGTAATCTACAGCGCCGCACTCCACGCTACCGGAACCAACCGATACCCCGCGCTATCCTTCTCCATGTGCTCCGCTGAGGGGAAGGAGCAGGCGCTGCGCCTCGGCTCTATGACAAATCGTTAGGCACAGCAGAACAAGCATGATCGGCACCCGCCATCCCTTGGCGTGTTCGATCCCGGGAACCGACACCTAGCCAGTTCCATCCGGATAGCGATCATACACCATCCCGGGCTACCGCGCCGCGCCCATCACCCAGGCCAGCACGCCTTTCTGCGCGTGCAACCGGTTCTCCGCCTCATCGAACACCACGGAATGCGGACCGTCGATCACGTCGGCATCCACTTCCTCGCCACGATGGGCGGGCAGACAATGCATAAACAACGCATCCGGGGCGGCCTTGGCCATCAGCAGGCTGGTCACGCGGTACGGTGCCAGCAGGTTATGCCGGCTGGTGTGCGGGTCGTCCGACATCGACACCCAGGCGTCCGTCACCACGCATCTCGCCCCCGCGATCGCGGTTTCCGGATCGTCAGTCAGTTCGATGGTGCCGCCTTGCGACCGCGCCCAGGCCACCAGTTCCTGCGGCGGGCGCAACCCAACCGGAGTGGCCAGACGCAGCGTGAACCCGAAGCGCACTGCCGCCTCTATCCAGCTTCGTGCGACGTTGTTGCCGTCACCGCACCACGCCACCACCTGCCCCGCGATCGGGCCGCGATGTTCCTCGAATGTCATCACGTCGGCCATCAACTGGCACGGATGGGACGCCTCGGTCAGGCCGTTGATCACCGGCACCGTGGCGTGGTCGGCCAGTTCCTGCAGCTTTGACACCTTGTCGGTCCGCAGCATGATCGCATCGACGTAGCGCGACAGCACCTTCGCCGTGTCCGCCACGGATTCACCGCGCCCAAGCTGCATTTCCTGGCCGGACAGCACGATGACCTCGCCGCCAAGCTGGCGCATACCGACCTCGAACGACACGCGCGTTCGGGTGGACGGTTTTTCGAATATCAGCGCCAGCGTCTTGCCGGCGAGGGGGCGCGACGCCCCCCCTGCCCCTGCTCGCTTGAAGCCCGACGCCACGTCAAGCATCTGACGCAGCGTGGCCGTATCGAAGTCTCGCAGATCCAGAAAATGCCGTGGGGCATTCTGTTCTCCGGTTGATTTGCCCCGTACGTCCGAAGTCCGGCGGAGCGTGCTGCTCACTGTGCCGCTGCCTTCTCCGCGATACCGGCCGCCACCTTCGTCGCGGCTTTGCGGAGCATGACAACGGCCTGATCGATGTCGTTGTCCGTAACGACCAAAGGAGGGGCAAGACGGAGGACGTTGTCCCCGGCGGTGATCGCCATCAGGCCCTCGGCGACGCAGGCCGCCTGAATCCGACCCACTGGAATCGCCGCCTTCAGACCGAGCAACAGACCCATGCCGCGAGCATCGACGAACACGGTTGGGAACTCACGGGCGATCATGTCCAGTTCGCCGCGCAGTTTGCGGCCTTTGCGCTCGACCTCTTCCAGGAATCCCGGCGCCATGACGACATCCATCACGGCGTTACCGGCGGCGCATGCCAGCGGGTTGCCGCCGTAGGTCGTGCCGTGGGTGCCGGGAACCAGCGCCTTGGCGAATCGTTCCTTAGCCAGGACGGCACCGAGCGGAAAACCGCCGCCGATGCCTTTCGCGGAGGTCATGACGTCCGGCGTGATGCCCGACCATTCATGAGCGAACAACTTGCCGGTACGGCCCATGCCGGACTGCACTTCGTCCATGCCCAGGATAATGTCGTATTCGTCGCACACCGCGCGCAGATCCCGCAGGAACTGCATATCGGCCGGACGCACGCCGCCCTCACCCTGGATCGGCTCGACAATAATGCCGCAGGTGTTTGGCCCGATTGCATTGCGCACCGCGTTCATGTTGTTGAACGGGACGTGATCGAAACCTTCGACCACCGGGCCGAAGCCTTCGAGGTAGTGCGGGTTGCCGGTCGCGGCGAGGGTGGCCAGGGTGCGGCCGTGGAACGCGCCTTCGAAGCAGATGAACCGGAAGCGTTCCGGCCGGCCGCTGTCCGACATGGCGCGGCGCATCATCTTGATCATGCCCTCATTCGCTTCCGCGCCCGAGTTGCAGAAGAACACGCTGTCCGCGAACGAAGCATCGACCAGCCGTTGGGCCAGCCGTTCAGCCTGCGGAATGCGATACAGGTTGGATGTGTGCATCACCTTGGCAGCCTGGTCGGTTATCGCCTTCACCAGGTGCGGATGGCCATGTCCCAACGAGGCCGTGGCAATGCCCGACCCGAAATCCAGGAATCGTCGCCCATCGACCGTCCACAGCCAAGCGCCCTCACCCCGCTCGAAAGCGAGTTCAGCACGAGCGTAGTTCGGTAGCAGAGCGGATATCATCCGGTTTAGCCCTTGTTTGCAGTCTTTCCCGGCAGATCACCCATCCGCGACCTTTCGGGGCGGGTCCGAGGGAAACGACGATCATTGGCGAAGGATGACTCTGTGTCAAACAAAGGTTATGGCAAACCAAGGTTCCGCAGCAGAGGACTTGCACAAAGAATTGCGGGGATGCTCGCGACCGCTTGGATCAGGGAAATCACTTGCATCCCGTCAGGCCTCGGGCATCGTGGCATCTATGGCCAAAGACTCCATTCCTCCTGCACCGGATGCCAGCAGCCTTTATCAGGCGGCGCTGTACTATCTCGCTCGGTATGCGGCGACCGAGGGCGGGCTGCGGCGAGTCCTGGTGCAGAAGATCGACCGCTGGGCGCGGGCGCAAACCGACGCGGACGCGGCCGAACCGGTGATTACCGCGGCACGGGCGGCGATTGGCGGCGTGGTGGAACGACTGGTCGAGGCCGGGGCGATCAGCGATGCAGCGTTCGCGGAGAGTCGGGCAAAAAACCTTGTCCGGTCCGGCCAATCCAACCGAGCGATCCAGGCCAGATTGGTTGCCAAGGGCGTGGCGCCAGAGATGGCTCGCGCCGCTACCGATGCCGATCCGGAAACAGAACTGGCAGCCGCGCTGGTGCTGGTGCGCAAGCGCCGCATCGGGTCTTACCGCATGGCAGAGGACGCCGACGCGATTGTTCGTAACAAAGAACTGGGTTTGTTGGCGCGTGCCGGGTTTTCAAGGGACATTGCCCAACAGGCGCTGGAAATGCCCCGCGAGGATGCGGAGGCCCGAATCCACGATTTGCGGCAGTAACCCGCAGTGGCGCGGGACATAACCCGCTTAGGTAATGCCCTACACTTAGCTAATCGGTTGCACAATCTGTCGGAGCGCCAGCGGGCGACACTCGACAGCCTCCCGACACAGCATCTGGCGTTGGTACTTCCGGGCGAGCCATTGCCGGCTGTCGCCGATGATCGACGCCGCATACACCATAAAACGTTACGGGGACGGCATCCTGCGCTGGTTCGACAGCCGGATCGCCAAAATGGCCTGATCGAAGGCATCAACAGCCTGATCCAGGCCGCAAAGGCCAAGGCGCGGGGCAACTGTTCGATCCGCAACCTCAAAGCCATGGTTCTACCTGTTGGCGGACAAACTCGACCTGCGGCTACCCGCGTGAATACATTTTCACCCATATTAAACGGCGAGGAACCGTAAAATTTGGCTGTCGCCTTAGCCAATATCGAAGCGTACCATCATGGCATGATCCTCATGCACCACATTATGGCAATGCATGACAAAACGTCCACTCATATCCTGGAAGCGTATAAACATCCGGATCTCTTCGCTGATCTCCAGCGGAGCCACATCCCTTCGGCCATATCCAATGAAACCATTGACGGACACATTAGGTTGGGGCGCCACGCCATTGCGCGACAAGATACGGAATTCTTGGAAATGGCAATGGATCGGGTGCGCCCAGCCGCCGCCGCCATTCTGGAAGACCCAAACCTCTTCCGACTCTTGCGCGGGGTTGGCGCTTACGCTCCCATCATAGAATTTGCCGTTGACCTGCCACGCGCCCTGCCCCCGCTCGAACCTGAATACGCGGGTTTTCGCTTTTGCGGCGCGTGCCAGCAAAGCATTGAAATCAGGATCGGGCAGCTCGCGGAGCTTGAACGGTGCCAACTTCGGATCTGCGGGATCGCGGCTGTAATCTGGCGCGGTCGCCCCGATATTCAGTTGGACGAGGGGAATCCCGGGGTTGAGGATCTTGCCGGTGGGTCCGCGTCCGTTGACCTGCTCCAGTCGATTGACAATATAAAGCCGCGATGCCTTCGTCTTGCTGAAGTCCACGATGACGTCAACGCGCTCCGCTACGCTGAGGCGCACGCTGGTGACTGGAACCGCCTCCGGGAGTAAATTCCCGTCCGTCGAAATCTGCCAAAACGGTACGAGGTTCGTGCCGTCGAACAGCGCCAACTCAATCCACCGGGACGGGCCCGGATTGTAAAGCCGGAGGCGATAACGCCGCCGATCGACATCGAAGTGCGGCTGAATAGCACCGTTCGCGGTAAACCGGTCACCCAAGATCCCGTCGAGGTTGAACAGGTCGAACACCAACTGAAAATCACGATCGAACAGGAAGTCGTTGAAGAAAATCGGCACGTCATACTTGCCACTCGGCAAGCGCAGGCCAGTGGTTTCATTGCCCGTGTCCAGGTAGTCGAATAGGACATAGGGACCAGCCATCCCCTTGTAAACGTTCTGCGCCGTGAAATCGATGTGGTGATCGTGATACCAAAGCGACCCGAGCGCCTCACCCGGGTTTCCCACCAGATTGCCCATGGCGTTCCAGCCGGCATAGACGCTCGGATAATGCTGGTCCTTGAAGCCGTGAGGATTCAAGGGTTTGGGATCATTGATCGAATTGACGTAGTCATCGGGGAAGCCGTCGCTTTCGGTCGGGGTATGTGCATTATGCAGATGGGGGGCTATCTCGGCTATGCCGAAAGCTTGCGGCACTTTGACCGAGGGTAGATTATTGTGAAAACGCACCAACACGGGTTCGCCGTAGTGTGCCTGGACAAGCGGCCCCGGATACCGTCCGTCGAAGCCCCAGATCGTGGTGATTCCATAATCGGGGTGCAGTTGTACCTGCGCCTCTTTCATAGTAATCTCGTAGAATTTCTCGGGCGGAAACTTGCCTCCGTAGGTTTTAGTGTGCGGGTCATAGGTGAAAAGCTGATGCGGAACGCGTTCCGTGGCACCTTCGATCACCGTATAGCCGTCCGGCGGTCCACCTAGAAACGCCTGCGGATCACCTGGCATTTTCACCGGTATCACCGGCATCGGCTGCACCCATGGCCGCGCCACGGGGCTCGATGGCGTATTGTCAACGCTGGACAGTGTACGGCCGTCGGTATTTAGCGACCCATCGCTGGAGGTTGTCGTTGCGCTCAGGCCTGACTTCGCTATTAACGTCCCGCCTGTGGTTAGTAAACCGAGCCGGATCATTTCTCTTCGACTGAGTTTGGCTTTGACTATTTCCTGGCGGTTTCGCTGTGCGGTCAGTGCCAGTTTTTCTTGCCAGTTGGCCAATGCTTTTCTCACTTCACATATGGTTTAACTGCCGGAATCGCGTCCGATTTCGTTTGGACCCCCACAGCGCTTGACGGAACAATTACATCATACACCCACATCCCGAAGCAATGCGACCAATGCCGAAATACACTGACATTTTCGTTATTGACGGATAATTTTTACGTTTACGTCGCGCATCTGTTACCGGGTCAGGGCGCGGCGCGGGTTTCGGTCACTTCGAAATCCCGCGCGCGAGACGATCGCCTCAGCGGGACGCCCCGGCGATAACCCGGTCGATGAAACCCTGCGTGCTGCCGAGGTAATTTGCCGGGTCGATCAGTTTTTCGATAGCCGCGCGATCCAGCCGCGACGAAACCGCCGGATCGCGTTCCAGCGCGTCGGCCAGGGAGATTTTCTGCGTCAGTGCGGCATCGCAGGCGTGCTTGACGACGTGATGCGCTTCTCCACGGCCCATAACCGGGGCGAGGCCCATCATGACCGCCTCAGAAACGATAAGGCCTTGGGTGATGTTGAGATTGGCCCTCATGCGTCCGGCATCGACAACCATGCCCTCGGCGATGGCTTTGGTGTGCAGCAGGGCACCATGCGTCAGGACGAAGGCTTGTGGCAACACCAGTGCCTCGGCCTGCCAGGGGCCGGTGGCGCGCTCGTGGTCTTGCGCCATCGCGCCCTGCATGACCGGCACCAAACCCTGCACCATCCGGCACGCCGCCAGGATGTATTCCGACGCGATCGGGTTGCGTTTTTGCGGCATGGTGGAGGACGCACCGCGTCCGGCGACGTAGGGTTCGGCGACTTCTCCGACTTCTGTCTGCGCCAGCAGGATAATGTCGGTGGCGATTTTCGCCAAGGTTCCGCTGATCAGCCCCAGCAGACTGACCGCCTCGGCCAGTGCATCGCGGCAGACATGCCATGGGGCCAGCGGCGCACCGAGCCCGAGTTCGGTCGCTAATGCCTCCATGATCGCGATGCCCTGATCACCGAGCGAGGCGAGCGTTCCGGCGGCGCCGGCGAATTCGACCATCTGGACGCGGGCGCGCAGTTGTTTCAGGCGATCCAGATGCGACAGGAACGGCATCGCCCAGATCGCACATTTCAGGCCGAAGGTGACCGGCAGCGCCTGCTGCAAGTGGGTTCGCCCGGCCATGACGGTGTTGCGGTGGGTGTTCGCCTGCCCTACCAGCGCGGTCAGGATGGCCCGCAGTTCGGTCTCGATCAGGTCTAGGCCAGTGCGGACCTGCAGGACGGTGGCGGTGTCCATGATGTCCTGGGTGGTCGCCCCCCAATGGGTCCAGCCGCCGGCTTCTCCCGCCGCTTTCGACAGGCCGCTGACCAGCCCGACAACCGGATATCCGACGTTGCGGGCGCTGGCTGCGAGGTCATCGATGCTCAGGTTTTCGATTTTCGCAGCGGCAATGATGGTTTCGGCTGCCTCCGGGGGGATGATGCCCATGCGGCCCTGAACGCGGGCCAGTGCAGCCTCCACATCGAGCATGCGCTGGAAATAGGCCGTTTCATCGAACACGGCGCGCATGGCGTCGCTGCCGTAAAGAGTGCCCAGAATGGGGCTGTCGGCGGGGTTGACGGGCATGGGCGGCACTCCGGATGGCTTGTAGCGGGGTTTAAGCCAGAGGGGCGCATCTATGGCAACACGCCCCGGGTTTTCGCCGGACCACGCAGTACAGGTTCCCCGGATATGAATGTCTGGTCGCGCGAATTGACGACGTTGATCGGTGTTCCAGCGGCATAGGCGACGATCTGGTCGAAGATGTCGGAGAACTGGGTCTCGTACTCCTCCCGCGTTACGTAGCCGATGTGTGGCGTACAAATAACGTTGTCCATTGTCAGCAGCGGATTATTCGTGCCGGTGACGGGTTCATTCTCATACACATCGACCGCCGCCATACCGGGCCGCCCACTCCGCAACGCCTGCTCCAGCGCACCCGTCTCAATCAACCCCGCTCGGCTGGTATTGACCAGGATCGCGGTTGGTTTCATTCGGTCGAGGTCTGTCGCCGTAACGATGTTCCGGGTTGCCGGAAACAAGCGCAAGTGCAGCGAAAGGACATCGCTGGCCTCAAAGAAGGCTTGCTTGGAAGCCGCCGTCTGGTAGCCATCGTGTTGGGCGCGTTGGCGTGACTCTTCGCCGGACCACACCAGCACATTCATTCCGAACGCCCGCCCGTAACCGGCGACCGCCGTGCCAATCCGCCCGTATCCGAAAATGCCCAACGTCTTGTGACGCAAGGACGTGCCGACCCCGATTTGCCAGCGTCCGGATTTCAGGGCGGCCATCTGTTGGGGCAATTGACGGGCGGCGGCCAATGTCAGCGCCCAGGTCAATTCGGCGGCGGCATAGGATGGGATGCCGGCATGCTGGCTGGAGGAAACGATCACGCCGTGCCGGTTACAGGCATCTATGTCGATATGAGGATAGACGCTGCGCTGGCTGATCAGGCGGAGGTTCGGCAAACGTTGAAGCAGCGGCGCCTGGATTTTGGTGCGTTCGCGGATCAGCACCAGGACTTCCGTGTCCTTGAGGCGTTCAGCGAGACTGTCAGTGTCCTGAACGTGATCGTTCCAAATCTCAACCGTTTTCCCGGCCAGCCTGCCGAAACACGGCAGCGTTCTGAGGGTATCGAAGTAATCGTCCAGAATGGTAATCTTCATCTGCCGCACAACCGCCAAAATAAAGCCCCGGCCGGCGCTGACGAAGGGCCGGCCGGCCGGATAGAGGATCTACTTCTTGACGGCCGCCTTGACGGCGTCCTTGGCATGCATCATCACGCCGCCGACTTTCACGACCTGGCCGCGGATTTCGCCGCCCGGGTTTGCCGCCGTATGCACATTCACATACAACTTGCCGGCTTCCAGATCGGCCATCTGTGCGTCGGTCAGGGTGGCGGTCCCGGTTACCGGGCTGGTTGGACCCTTGGCCCCGATCGGCAACGCCACGCCGGCATTCGCGCCAGCCGCCGCCGGGCCGTGGAAATGCGCCGCGCCGGCCGGGCCGCTCAGCCCGCCAAACGTCACCGTATAGGTCAAGGACTTGGTCACCGTGTCCAACGTGGCGAGTAGATCGCCATAACCGGCCGAAGTGTTGGCCGGCACTTCCGACTTGCCGTCGAGCAAGGCTTTGAACTGAACGGTTGCCGCCGACGCGGCGGTTGCGAGACACAGTGTAAGTGCGGTCGCCAATAGTGAAGCACGCAGCATTTCAATCTCCCTGGTTTTTCCTTCCGCGCCGACACGAAGCTGCATCGGACACTTACCACGCGGTACGTGATTATTTCAGACTGCCCGACATGCGTCCAGGGGCCGTTTTTCCCCGGCTTTTGTGAAACAAACAAGGAACTTCGTTATCGGCTGCGATTGGCCAGCAAAGCCAGTCCACGTTCGGTCGGTTCAATTCGGACGGGTTGGCCGATGGTGTGGATTCGCCTCACGAGGCCGGCATCGATCGCGTCCTCCCAAATCGTCAGGCGGGGACACGAGGTTCGCCAGGCGTCCATGACGTCGAAATAGTCTCGGGGTTCGGCGGCGAGCCAAGCCAAGAGATCGATCGTTAGCGGGGTGAGGACATCGGACATGGTTCCCTCCTACCGCAGACTATGGAGCAATAACGCGGCCCGGGGAAGCCGGGGCCCCGATGGGCCAAAGGGAGGCTGTCGTCGCTTTATTGTGAACGGCTTGATGAAACACGATATCAAATCCCGTTAGCCGGTTCTTCTCGTTTCACGCTTCAAATGCGCTTTCCCGCAGCATGACGAGGCAGGTAATCGCGGCCGCGGACATCTAAATGAGAACTGCTGCCCTTCGATAGTCCGATGGCTTAACCGGTCGCCCCGCCTGAGCCATGACCGATGGCCGCAGCGCGGGACCGTTGCGATGATCCCGCGCGCTTCCATTCTTGGGGAAGCCACGGGCCGGCACTTTTCTTACGATGACAGAGCCGAGGCCGCACGCCAAAGCAATGGTTTCAAACCAGCGTAAATCCAGGCAACGTCACATCCTCTGTCACCGCATCGAACACGACCCTGACCGGAGCGCCCATCCGCAAATTGTCGGTCTTATCGATCAAATTGCTGACAATCATCGGCCCTTCCTCCAGCCGCACGAGGCAAACCCGATACGGCAGATCGTCCTTGAACCCATCCCAATACGCCCGGTGCATATCGACCCAGGACTCCAGCGTTCCCTTCCCCGAGGATTCGATCCAATCCTGATCCCCCGCCAGACATTTCGGACAAACCGGCCCCGGGGGAAACCGCGTGTCGCCGCAGGCGGGACAATGCTGCAACAACAATCGTCCCTCCTTGGCCGCGGTCCAGAATGGCTTGTTCAGCGTGTCTATACGCGGCAATGGCTTATTGTAGCTCATGGAACGGTTCTCCTTCAGCCGCGCGTATAGATAATGGTCCGCGTGCAGGGTGTGGACTGCACGTATTGGACAACCTCGCAGCCGGGGATTTGTCTGGCGCCGCACTCACCGCGAAGCTGGCGGACGGCTTCGACGTTCAAGGCCCAGCCCTGCATGTAGGAGTTCGATAGGTGGCCGCCGTCGGTGTTTACCGGCAGGCGTCCACCCAGACACAGCGCCCCGTTTTCCACGAACCGGCCTGATTCGCCCTGCCCGCAGAAACCCAGGCCCTCCAGGCTGAACAGCACAGTTGGCGAGAAATTGTCGTAACACATCAGTGCATCGACATCCTTGTGGGTCACTCCGGCCATTTCATAGGCCTGCTTGCCAGCCGCGCTGATTGCCGGATACCAGAAATCGGGGTCGAAATTGGCGATCGAGGACGGGCTGTATGTCTCCTGCGCACCGAAACCGGAGATCAGGACCGGCGGCTTGGCGAAGTCTTTGGCTCGTTCCTTGGACGTCAGGATCAGGCAAACGGCGCCATCGTTGATCAGGCAGTAATCCAATAGCCGCAACGGTGCCGCGATGAAACGCGAACTTTCATGGTCTTCGATGGTAATCGGATTGCGCATGACAGCGTCGGGGTTGAGTCCTGCGTGATACCGGATAGCGACCGAAACCTCCGCTAGCTGCCGCGTCGTGGTGCCATACATTTCCATGTGGCGACGGAATGCCAGGGCATGGGCGGCGCCGGGCGAGGTGAAGCCCCACGGGTCCCAGGTTCCGGGGCTTTCGTCGCCGCCGTAATTGACGCGGCGGGAGCGGCCGATATTCGCGTACAGAAGTGCAACGTAATCGCAATGTCCGGCGGCAATGGCGGTGGCGGCCTCGATGATTCCCATGCCGGACATGCGGCCGTGACCGGGTAGCGTGATTGTCCAGCGCGGGTTGATACCGAGTACCTCACCCATGCGGGCGTAGTACGGGATGCGGGAGACGAGCATGCCGTCGATCTTGTTTTTGTCGATACCGCAATCGTTCACGGCGTTGCGGAATGCGTGGGCGGCAAGGCCGTAATCGTCGATCTCGGGGAAGTTGCCGTATTTCGTATTGCCGACGCCGATGACGGCGACTTTGTCCTTTAGTTCATTCAGGTCGTACATGCGTTTCCTCCGCTCGGCCGATGATACAGTGGTGGGCGCAGGGAGCAAATGCCGGGAACGCGTCCCCATAGGCGTCAACTTAGGCGGTCGGCAGAGAATATTTATTCCCTGGACGAGGCTTTATCGATTCCGTCATGGCCGGGCTTGGCCCGGTCACCCACGACTTTGCTTGGCCTCGGCACAGGAAGTCGTGGG
>JANXLQ010000400.1 GCA_025355085.1 Rhodopila sp. | reverse complement strand
TGCCTTCGCCGGCTGCGACGATCGGACCGTAGGCGGAGTAAGCGTCGGTATAATGCACCGCGACACTGGCGACGTCGTGGACGCCTCGCTTGCCCGATCCCTGGACGATAACCTGATACTGGTCGGCCGAATGGAAATGCGGATGCACGACCGCGGCGGCGTCTTTTTCGACCAGGAACGCCATCGGATAGACGCCTTCGGACGACGGGGCCTGTTCGCCTTCCTGGAGTGTGCCTCGGTTTTTGCCGATGAAGGTGGTGATCCAGCCGTTCGGGGTTCTGCGGCGGTTGGTGTTCTGCGCGACGATGCTGTCAGCGGTGACGATCATGGTCCGATCTCCTTTTAAGGCGACCGTAACCCTGATCTGTTCACCTGCCAAGATCGACCTGTTAGAGTCAGTTCCTGGAAACACAGGAAAGGAGTCGCGCCTTGGCGTACAGCCCATTCGATCTGACGGGGAAGGTGGCCCTGGTCACCGGCGGCAACAGCGGCATTGGCCTGGGGATGGCCCTGGCAATGGCTCAGGCGGGCGCGGATATCGCCATTTGGGGCACCAATGCCGCCAAGAACGCCGCCGCTGTCACGAAGCTGGAAACGACCGGCCGCAAGATTTTGGCTCTGGAGTGCGATGTGGGTGACGAGGCGGCGGTCGAGACGGCCTTCGCCCGCACGTTGGACTGTTTTGGCCGGGTAGATGGATGTTTCGCCAATGCCGGTGTCTCCGGTCGTGGCGGGCACTCGTTCCTGGAGATGACCAGCGCCGAGTGGCACCGCGTCACGCGGGTCAACCTGGATGGAGCGTTTTATACGTTCCGCACGGCTGCGAAACACATGGTGGAGCGCGGCGGTGGCGGTGTGCTGGTCGGAACGGCCTCGCTGGCGGCGATCGAGGCGGCGCCTCGCAGCGAGCATTACGCGGCGACAAAGGGCGGCGTCATCTCCATGGTTAAAGCCATGGCGGTCGAATTCGCGCGGCATGGCGTGCGGGCGCATTCTATCCTGCCGGGGTGGATTGAAACGAATATGACTGCCAACGCGGTGCAGACGGATGGTTTCAAGACCAAGGTGTTGCCGAGGGTGCCGATGCGCCGCTGGGGCGACGGCGATGATTTTGGTGGCATTGCGGTGTATTTGATGAGTTCGGCGTCGAAATATCATACCGGAGATACGTTCGTGATCGATGGCGGGTATTCGTTATTCTAGAGTTGAATCAATTTCGGGACATATTCCCCGCAGCTTGCTGCGGGGATTTTTATTGCGGGTGCAGCGAAGAAATCCCCATGACTACAGGTAGGTCCAAGGGGATTTTTGCGTCGCTGTGCTTCTACCAAGAGAGTTGACCTTTCTGCCGCCGATGGCCACGGCAGCAGATCGGTTGTTCAAGCAGGCGGCGGCGAACAGGTGAATCAATCGTGATCCGGGTTTGGGGGCAATTGACCGGGGTCGCTTTGCCGGGGAAGAAGCAATTTTGGTCAACGTTGACGCTGGCGCTCTGCCTTCGGTCGTGATCCTGTTGGTCACCTTTCGCAATCGCACCTCATTTCTGTCTAGGGGATACGGGGTTTTTGGGGTCTGGCTGAGCGAAGGCTTTTTGAAGGTGGATGAAGAGGATAAGCGCGGATCAGGCGTGACAAGGAAGGATCGGGCGAATCGGGGCCTGGTTCGGGAGGTTTGACAGTGTTTTTCGGGCCTTTCTGATTCGACAGGCTGATGGCCGCAATTGATAGCCGGGGTAGAAGATGCCTTTGATAAATATGGATCATTTATAAATCTGGACGAAAGGAATTTAGGCGGCGCCCAACAATAAGCGGTTCGGCCAATATGCCCCTCCTCGCCATGGCCCGGCTCGTCCGCTACCGGATGTCACGCATCCCGAGGCGGGTCGTCAGGCGGGCCGGGTCGTCAGGCGGGTATATGGCCGAAAGGCGCGAGCAACTATCGATGATGCCAGATTGCCGCACGGTTTGAAGCAAGCGGTTTTTAACACAGAGACAGAACGAGGAATAATGGAGGGCACCGAGAAGGCAAGAATGGCGCTTCGCGCGCGGTGCCGCTGGCGGGCGATTCGTGCCGTACTATGGCCGTTCCGGCTTATCCGAACGGCAGATGCGGCTGTGCTTCTCCGTCAGGGTAATCGCATTTCAAAAAGCAGCCAGAAGTTGACGGAGAAAGGCATCGTCCCATCCCGCCCGTTTGAGCTTGCCGCGAAGCGATCCTTTCGACCCCTCCTTCTGAATGACGTTCAGGGCCA
>JANXLQ010000383.1 GCA_025355085.1 Rhodopila sp. | reverse complement strand
CTAAAGCGCAGAACCATCAAGATACGCGTCTTTCCCAGCACAGACGCACTGTTACGCCTCGTCACCGCCGTCCTCGTCGAAATCGACGAACAATGGGCGGTTTCCACCCAACCCTATCTCAAATGGAACGCTAACCCCGCTCAAGGCCATGACAGAAATTTCCAGACATCAGGTTGCGCAATCGGCCGCCCATCGGCACTGCGTTTGGAAAGAGCAGGTGCGATATCTCGAAGTCCGGTACGAATGCATCGGTCAACGCGCCCAGGAAACCGATCGAAACGACCCAGCCGCTATTCCCGGATCGCGGCGACCTTCGTCTCAAAAATTGCGTGAGGGGAGGTTTGCTCATGGGCGCCGGCCGCAGAGATCGCACATTGTCCGTTGTGCGGACATCCGTCGCCTTCGTTCCAATCCAGGCGCTTGTGGTCAAGCGCCTGGATCGGCCGGTTCGCTGCGTATCAGGCGATTTCGTACCAGAAATCGAGCACGTCGCCTGTGCGTTGTTCCGCGAATTTTGTAACGACCCTGGTGCCCATCTTAAGGCGTTCGGCGGCCTTCGCGGGATCGGTTAGATCAAGGCCTTTGAAGTATCCACCCAACGCGGTATCGGCGCCGTCCAGCAGCACGTAACCAAAAGCGTAAGGCGGCGGCGGCAGGTTCTGGAATTCCTCATACACGATCGTGAACGCCTCGATGCGTCCACCCGGGCCGACTTCGACCCATTCGGTCGTCGGTTCCAACGTCTGGTCGGAGAACGAGCGCGGCGGCACCAGCACGCGGCCTGTAGCGGCGCAACGGCGGCCATAAATCTTCGAATGGTCGCGAATTTGCGCATAGAACCAGCTCGCGGTTTCACCCAGCGCGTGGTTGTAGGTAATATTCCAGGTTTCCTGGCGGGTCATCAATTCCATAGTCAGTCTCCTTACGCCTCAATAACCATTGTACCAAAGAACTGGTGGTCGCCGCCGTTACCGCTGGCGATTCCTACCCTGGCGCCCTTTGCCTGGTGCCCGCCGGCACGTCCCCAGACCTGCAATGCGACCTCCGCCACCCTGATCATCGCGGTAACGGCGATTGCATTTGTGCATAGTGTTCCGCCCGAAGCGTTCACCGGCAGCCTGCCGCCCAATTCGAACTGCCCCTCACGCAGCATCGCGATCGACTCACCGGGTTTGGCTAAACCGGCGGCGTCGATTGAGTGGTATTCGGTATTGCTGAACGGGGCATAAAGTTCGGCGACATGCACCTGTTCGCCGGGGTTGGTGATGCCGGCCATTTTGTACGCACGCTGGAACGACCGCCCCAGCGCGAACGCGTCGGCATGATCGGCAGCAGGGTTTTTGCCCATCCGGTCGCCAAGCCAGTATGACTCGGAGCAGTGGGCAAGCCCGGTGATCCACACCGCGTCGAGGTTGTGCTGCTTGATATAACGTTCCGATGCCAACACAAGCGCGCCGCCGCCGCTCGACTGCGGGCAGCAATCCATCAGTTTGATCGGCCAGGCGATGTAGCGCGATGCGAGCACTTCATCGATGGTCACGACCTTACGCAGATGCGCGTTGGGATTAAGCGAGGCTTGCCGGCGGTTCTTCACCGTCACCCGCGCCATGTCTTCCTCGGTCATGCCGTAGCGGTCCATGTATCGAATGGCCGACATGCCCAGCATGTTGATGGTGCCCAGCGGCAATTGCCGTTCGTAGGTGGGGTCCCATATCTTGTTCAGCACTGTCTGGGAATCACCGCATTCGCCTACCTTATCGGCACCGGCCGTCAGCACGACGTCGCATACTCCGGAAGCGATGTGGTAATAGGCGGCGGCAACGCTGGAGATACCAGTGGCGCCCCCGGTGTTGATGCGCAGGAATCGTTTGTTGCGTGCGCCCACCGCTTCGACGCCTAGCCGTTCGGCGTTGCCGATGCCCACCATCGCGTCAGGCGATAGCGAATAGACCACCGCCTCGATGTCGTCGAACCCGAGCTTGGCATCGTTCATTGCCAGCACCACGGCTTCGCGCACAAGGTCCGGATAGCTTGCGTCATCGCGGCGCGCGGTGAAGCGCGATTGTCCGATCCCGATGATGCCAACCCGATCGGTGCTCATGTGCGAACCTCCTTCTCACGGCCAAGCACGATGGCCGCCTGGTACTGCATGGCAAAACCGCTGCCGGCCTGCGCAAGTCCGTTGTTTGTGTTGGGGTGCTGGTGGGCGCCGGCACGCCCGCGCACCTGGTTGGCGATCTCGGCGAACCGGATCAGCCCGGTGCAGAAAACCGGATTGAACGTTTGCACGCCACCGGAAAGGTTAACCGGCAGCTTGCCGTCATGGGCGAAGGTTCCGTCGCCGACACGCGCTGCCCAATCGTTGCGGGCGCATAACCCCAGCGCCTCATAGGCCAGAAGTTCGGCATATGGCGTGGCGTCGGTCACTTCCACCACGTCCAGTTGCGCCATCGGATCGGTAATGCCGGCCTCTTGGTAGGCTTGCAGCGCGGCCGCCGCCAATGCCGGGGCCGCGCTAAGATCCCGGTCCCCCAGGAAGCTTGGTTCGGTCGCCCATCCCATGCCGCGGACCCAGGCAACGTCGGTCAGGCCGCGCTTTGCGATGAAATCCGATGTCGCGAGCACCATCGCCACACATCCCGTTACAGGGCGCGTTGTCGTCCCGGCAGCGAGTGGCCAGCGCGCGGGGCCAGGCTGCCCATGTTCACCGGGATACGCGATTTCGCCGTGACGCCGGTTCTTGGCAAGGACGGTATCCGCCATGTCTCGCACACCGGGGATTTTCTGCTCCAGGACCGATGCTTGCAGCGCATGTGCGGACAGCTCGTCGAGGGGCAATGCGCGATGGAAATACGGATCGGCGCCAAGCCGCTCGACCTCCTGGATCGATGACGCCTCGGTCGGGCTCCAGGCGACAACAAGTTGCGTCTGAAACTGCCCGGTGGCGACGCGCAGCGCACCCAGGATGAACGCGTGTTCGGAACCCGAGGGCGTGGACAGGATATCGCGGTCCACGCCGCCAACGGCACCGGACGCCATCATGACCGAGATCGCCCGGCCGTCGAGCTGATCGTTGCTGCCGACGATAATGCCGTCGATGTCGTCGATCGTCAGGCCGGCATCGGCCAGCGCCTGTTGCGTCGTGTCGTAAATAATTTCTTCAAGCGACCGGTCCCTGGCGGCGATCGCGGGGCGGATCGCGCAGCCGATTACACCGGGTTGGACTTTATACGGCATAGGTTAACTCCTCGCTTTCTTCTCTACGAAATTCGGTCAAAGTACCCCCGGCCCAGATCAAAGCACGGCGACCGGGGCCAGGGGGCTTCCGGTACCGCCCACGAAAGGCAACGGGGCGGCGACAAACAGAAACGTGTCACGTCCATGCCCCGCCAATGGCTGCAGGTCCAGGCCTTCCAGCAACGGTATGCCGTAATCCCGGATCAATCGTTGATGCACCGGGAATACGGTCCCGGCGGGGAACGGCATGGCCTCGATCGCGAAGTTGTCCGCACCGACCATGGCAACGCCACATTCCGCGAGCCACAGGGCCGCTTCCACGTCGATACCTGGCTCCTCGTTGAACGATATTTCGGTCGTCTGGCTCTCCAGCCAGCCGGTTCGGATCAACACGGCGTCGCCCGGCTCAATCTCCATCGACGCTGCAGCCTCCAGATCCGCGCGGCCAATTGACTCACGCGGACCCAAGGGCGCGCCGCGCAACCGGACGAGATCGAGCAGTACCCCGCGTGTTACGATCGGCCCCATCTTGTCGATCCCGCAGCGTAACGCGCCCGTGGTGCTGCGTGTACCCTGGCCGGGGAACCCATTATAGAGGCAATCGTCGCACCAGGCGTGACACAGCGCGTCGATATGCGTGCCGATGTGCAGCGGCAACACGACGGTGTCTTCGGCAAACTGAAACCCGCCCGGACGTCGCGCGCCTGCGGCATAGTCGCCTCCATCGCGGCCCATAAAATGCTGGATGCCGGCGCGGTGTTTGGGCACCGGAGTCTTCGGCGAAAGCGGTTGCGACAGGCCGACGACCTGACCTGTCCGCACAAGCGCGGCGGCGCGTTTTACCTGTTCGGTACCGATAAAATTCAGTGCCCCGCGCTCATCGTCCGCGCCCCAGCGGCCCCATGCTTCCTTGCTCATGCAACCAATGTCCGATGTTGTTCGACGGCTATTTGTTTCAAATCCCGGCGCATAAGCTTACCCGTTGCAGTCACTGGCAGCGTGAGACGTATCTCGATACTGTCGGGGACTTTATAACGCGAGGCCACGGCGCGGCAATGCGCCACCAATTCTGCCCCGGTGGATGTGCTGCCGGGCTTCAGCACCACGAAGGCCACCAACAATTCACCCTGGTTCCGGTCGGGAACACCAACCACACCGGCCTGCGCGACCGCTGGGTGGCGCATTAGTATATCCTCCACCTCCGCCGGGGAGATATTGATACCGCCCTTCTTGATCATTTCCGATACACGGCCGGCAAACAGCAGATCGCCGGCGTCGTTCAGATGACCGCTGTCGCCAGTGCGGAAGAAACCGTCCGGGGTCAGGACCGCTTCGTCCTGGCTGGCGCTGCTGCCTTGATAGCCACGCAGCAGATAGCCCCGCACTTCGATCAGCCCATTCTCTCCGCTCGGCAGCACCGCACCCGTCTCCGGATGCACGATGCGGATTTGCACGCCCGGAAGCGGAGGCCCCTGGCAGTTGGCGCGTCGTTCCAACGGCCAATCGTATGGTGTGACGCAGCAATTGCCGTAACTCTCGGTCTGTCCGTAAACGTTGCATATCTCGCTGGCGCCGAGTACTGTTGCCGCGGTGATAACGTCTTGCGGTGCGCCGATGGTGACCCCGGTCCGCAGGGTTTCGACCCGTTCCGGCTTGAATTCTGGATGCGTAATGATCGCCGAGGTGATGGACGGAAGCGTATAGATCGCTGTGCAGCCGTGCCGTTCGATCAGCGCGATCGCCTCGCCGGCTTCGAATCGCGATTGCAGCACAAGTATGCCGCCATGCGTCAGGGTTGCCGACATCGCATTCGCCGACCCGAATGACCAGAACAGAGGGGGCGCCAACAGGACGCGTTCGCCGGCTCGATAGCCCTGGCGCTCGCCGATGTTAAAACCGTTTTCGACGATACCATAATGCGCGAGAGGGACGGCTTTGGGCCGGCTGCTGGACCCCGAGGTGTAGATGATGATTGCATCGTCGGCCGCGCTGGGGCCTTCGCCGGGCGGTAGCGGTCCCAGCGGTTCGGGGCCGGCAAGGTCCGCGTAGGACTCGAACCCGTCACCGCCCAGCAGAACGATATGCCGCAGATGCGGATAGGTGACGGACCGCCAGGGGGCGGCGCCGAGGGCTTCCGGAACGAGCGCGCGCAAATCCTCGGCGAACGGCTGATCGCCGAAGCGGTCGAGGGCGATCAGCACGCTGACTTCTGAATCTTCCAGCAACCAGGCCAGTTCGTCCCGCTTTGACCAGGTGCTGAAGGCAACCACGACGGCGCCTACAATCGCTGCGCCGAAAAAAGCCTCCAGCCATTCCAGCCGGTTGTTGATCAGCAGGCCGACGCGGTCGCCGCGCCGCACGCCCCGCTGGCGCAAACCCGCCGCGATCAGGCCCGCCCGTTGCGCCAGATGTGCGTATGAAACCACACGATCGCCGCAAATCACGGCCGGCGCATCGGCGTAACGCTCTGCTTGTTCAAACAGAAGATCGGGCAGGGTACGGCTGAAGGGTGCGTTCATCGGTGCGCCTTTTAGACTAAGATTGACCCAGCGTACAACCGAATGTGCCGGTCGGTGCATAGGCGTCGGGCGTGGGCACCGTGCCGATCAGTTTGAAGACGTCCCAACGGTGCTTCGCCTGCGACGAAGGCTTCACTTCCCAAACGTACATTGTGTGCGGGACACAGCCGTTCGGCATGATGCGGACGTTGCTGTTGTAGAAGTCGTTCACCGGAGTCTCCCGCATTTTCGCCGCGGTGGCATCGGCGTCCAGCGTGTTGGCTGCCTTTACCGCCTTCAACCAGTGCGTCACCGCCGCATATGCACCGGCGTTATACTCGGTCGGCGGCTTACCCATCTTCGCGACATACCGATTCGTCCAGGCGCGGGTTTCCGGCGATTGATCCCAATAGAACGAATTGGTCAGCACCAGCCCTTGGCAAACATCCTGACTGAGCGCCAGTACATCCGGCACGATCATCAGCAGCGTGGCGAGCTTCTGGCCGTTCTTAACGATCCCGAACTCGGCTGCCTGCTTGATGCAGTTCTGTAGGTCGGTACCTGCGTTCGCAAGCCCGATCACTTTTGCGCCCGAGGCGGCCGCCTGCACGAGGTAGCTGGAGAAATCGGCGGTACCGAGCGGCGCGCGGACACTTCCAACGATTTTGCCGCCGGCTTCCCTGATGAATTGCTCGGTATTGCTTTGCAGCGAGTAACCGAACTCGTAATCCGCCGTAATGAAGAACCATGTGTCGCCGCCGGCTTTGGACAATTCGCCGCCAACGCCCTTGGCCAGTGCATAGGTGTCGGCTGCGAACTGGAAGCCGTACGGCGAACACTGCTTGCCGATCAACGCGGTCGATGTCGGTGTGCTCATCAGGAAGATGCGCTTCTTTTCACGCGCGATTTGTTGGATCGCGAGCCCGGCGGAGGACGCAGCGCCATCAGCCAAAACGTTAACGCCGCGGTCATCGATCCATTCCCGCGCCAACGAGCCGGCAACATCTGCTTTGTTCTGATCGTCCGCCTGCATCACTTGCAACGGACGGCCCAGGACGGAGCCGCCGAAATCCTCGACCGCCATTTCCGCCGCAACCTTGCTGCCGGGGCCGCCAACTTCCCGGTACGGGCCGCCAACGTCGCTCAGCAGACCGATTTTGATCGGCTCCGACACGGTCTGCGCCTGGATGATCCCGGGCGTTGCAAGCGGTGTTGCGGCAAGCGTGCCAATCAAGGCGCGGCGTGTCATCCTGAGCATTCTCGTTCCCTACTCATAACGGCCGACCGACCCGCAGGCGTCGCCGATTTTTGTCACCGGCGTTCCTGGACCGACAGCGATAGACCTTGCTGGCGATAGTGTTGAACAGCAATCCCCGCTCGGTCGCCGATGCGTTGGCCGCGGCGCTTTCGAACGCTCGGCGGCTCCCACCGAAACCCCAGTTGCACGGAGGGCCGGTAGGCGCAATCGATCAGGCGGCTATGACCGGCTCCTGGCCGACGATTGTCGTGCGATGCATGACGCGGCGCTCGGCAGGATCGAACGGGGTCACCTGATGCATGGTGCAGCGATTGTCCCACATCAGCATATCATCGGTTTCCCACCTGTGACTGTAAACGAACCGGGGGTCCGCAGCGAATGCGGTCAGCTCGGCAATCAGTTTCTGGCCGGCCTCCCGGGTCATCCCTTCGACTTCGTCGTTGTAGATCGGGCTTATGTACAGTGACTTGCGGCCAGTGACCGGATGTTTTCGAACCATTGGCTGCCAAACCGGCGGCATCGCAGCTTTCTCATCTTCGGTAAGCGGCTTTAGTGGCTTCAGTACATGCATGTTGCCGAAATTGTGCCGCGCTTTCCGGCCCTCAATCTGGCTTTTCAGAAGGTCCGGGAGGACGTCATACACCTGATAGAGGTTCGTAAATTGCGTTTCGCCGCCGCTGCGGCTGATCTCCACGCCGTGCAGCAGCGCGCCGGTGCAGGGGGACTGCCGGTAGCTGCTGTCGGTGTGCCAAAATTGCGCCAGCGACAGTTGTTGCGATATCGGGTCGTCGGGCGGCATTAGGTTGTTGCTTTCATCGACGTTGGAGACGCGGAAGATTTCCTTTACCCGCTCCGACTTGATGATCTTTTGGTGGAAGATTTCCGGCTCCCCGAAATAGCGAGTGAAGGCGACATGTTCGGCATCGGTCACATGCTGTTCGGGAAACACCAGCACCATGTGTTCCATCCAGATGTCATGCAGTTCGCTGAATGCGGCGGCATCGATCGGTTGGCGCATATCGACGCCGCGCACTTCGGCGCCGAGCGCCGGGTGCAGCCTGCGGACGATGAAGCGAGAGGTCGTGGTGTGATCTGACATTATTTTTCCTCCGTTCGGTCGCTTATTTGGGCCGGTCGCTTATTTGGGCCGGTCGCGTATGCGAGGTGTTCGTTTATTCGGGGTGTTCGGCGAATTCGAAACCCATGGCGCGCGCATGGTAGAAGATGCCGCCGTCCTGCACGATCAGGAACATGGCTTGCTCGTTGCCGCCATTGTGGTGCGAATGCACAGCGGTTGGCGGCGTGATGCTGGTGGCCCACGGCGCCCAGTCCTTGCGGCGTCCGTCCATCACCGAATAGCACTTGTCACCCTTGATGATCAGGCTAACGGCGACTGCATTGTGAATATGTGGCCGCTGCGTTACGCCGCCCGGCAAGGAATTCATGGCGAGGGTCAGCGTGGGCAGGATGTTGCGGTTGGCTTCCTGTCCTTCGGACGAGAAAATCAAGGCCGATCCCGGGATTTCCTCTGTGCGGCCGATTTCATAGATGAACGCTATCTGTCGCTCGATCTCGCCGGCAGTGAAATGCACGATGGCGGTAGGGGCCGTGCCTTGGGCGGGCGGTCTCAAATGCTCGAAGGCAAGTTGCGGTTCATTCGTGACCATCCACAACACCGCGTCGGTGTCGGCCGAGTGGATGTACGCAGGGCCGCCCGGTAGGATAAACAAATCACCCGGGTTCCATTCAATGCGTTCGGAACCGTCGGTCGTTCTGCCGCTGCCGCGGATAACATAGCAAATTATGCCGCTGGCGGCGAACGTTGCCGTCAGGCTTTCGTCCGGCCGGATGCGTGCATACCGTGCGAGCACCAAAGGTGTGGTGGCCGGGAACGGGCAGGCCAGTTGCTGCGAAAGATCGCAGGCAATCAGGCTGGTCGGCGTTTCGGGGGCGAGCGCGGCGATCGGCTCCGCGATGAACAGATGATCGGGAACCGGCGGAAGCTGTACGTTGAACGCGTTGCCGGTATTGAAAAAACGGCCGCGGGCTTGCGCGGCGGTTGTGGGCATTGCCGGGCGCTGTGCCGGCATTTCGGCGATGGTCTGCGGACGGTCCGTCGTTTGCGACATGACATTCTTCCCTTCGGCCTGTGCGGCGCGGCGTGAACACGCCGGCTGATTATCAGCGCATATTCGGTATGCCTCCACAAAAGTCAATCGAATGATTTAATCAATCGTTTGATTGAAGTGGGCGGTTGTTTGCCCTAACTCTCAGCAATCGGGCGCCGTTCGTCCAATGCCAGGGGCCATCATGGATCTAAGCATACCAACGAAGCGGCCAATCGCATCGCCCGGTGAGCGCGCCCGGGCAAGCATTCTGGACGCGGCCGAAGAACTGTTTGCCCGCGAGGGCCCTTCGGCGGTGACGTTGCGGTCCATCGCGGCTGCGGGAGGCGTCAACGTCGCTGCCGTTAATTACTATTTCGGTTCCAAAGAAAAACTGTTCGAGGAAATGTTCCTTCGCCGCATTGTCCCTTTGAATGAGGAACGCCTGGCGCGGTTGAAATCCTGTCTGGCCGCCGCCTGTGATAAACCAGCACTCGAAGGCATTGTCATGGCCTATGCGATGCCTGCCTTACAGTTGACCGATGCTGCCAGTGCCAGTGCCCGGGCGATTGTGGTTCAATACTCATTAGGCCGAGTCCTGGCCATGCCGGAAGTGAATCAAATGCTGGCCCGCTACTACGCGCGGGTCCGCGAGGCGTTTGTTGCCGCGCTTCAGGATGCCTTGCCGCATCTCTCTCTTCAGGAGGTTGTTTGGCGCTATTACTGGATGGGGGGAAGCCTAATGGTTACCCTCGCGGTTCCGTCGGATGTGGCCGGAGGTTCAGGCATCGACGGGCTGGTATCGTACAACAGGTTATCGGAAAATCTCGTCGCATTTCTGGTGCAAGGACTTTCAGCGCCTGGCGGCCGAATCGATGACGTTCCGGGCAGCGAACTCAAAGTTTTTGCCGGGCACCGGCCAACCTGCGATGACCGTTCGACGCACCCTGGCCTCGCGCCTCGTGCAGAGGCCAAGTTTGGAAAAATAGGCGGATGATGCCTGTGAAGGATGGGAATCGCCGGGCTTAGCCAATCCCGGACATTTCGGCGCCGACGGCATACCGATACAATGTCGCGCTAAGACGCCCTCGTTGCCTCTGTGTTTCAGCGGCATCGCAGGTTAAACGGTGCTCAGCGGCTCGGGTGATCGAATGTTGCGGGATGAAGCGGTCGCCTACGTGTGGACAGCCGGCTCCGGCCACGTCATGTTCCGATATCAAAGACCGGCCTAACTGAGAGGTACGGCGAAAACAGGGAGTTTTGACGTAGGGTATGGCGTAGCCATCGACCGTGCGTTGGGCAATGTATTTCGCCGTGCCGCAGTCATGGCCCAACCAGAGGGCGGGGAAACGTGCGGATTACTATGACCGCCGCGATAGCGGTAATCGTCACCTGGGTTGCCTTCGGGGCGGTCGGACCATCACGCGCGGCCGAAACCAACGCCGCCGAACCGAACACTGGCGCGACAATCATCTACTATGACCTCGCGGGCAACGAGACGCTCGATCCGGCCGATCCGCAGAACAACAGCAGCTATTCGCAAGAGGTGCTGTTGGCGTTGTACGATGGACTCATTCGTATGGATAATGCCGGTGTTCCCGGCCCGGGCTTGGCGGAATCCTGGACCCGCAACGAAGACCTGACCGAAATCACCCTCAAATTGAGGCACGGCGTCACCTTCCACGACGGCACCCCATTTAATGCAGAGGCCGTAAAGCGGAATCTCGAACGCAGTATGTCGCTTGGCCGCCGAGCTGGTAACACTGTGTTTGAGGCTGCCAATCTGATCGCGGCCATTGAATTGCAGGGGAACGATACGGTTAAGCTGAAACTGAAATCGCCCAACGGACAGATTGAATATTGGCTCGGCTCCACCGCGGGCATGATGATCAGCCCGGCGGCGCTGCAGGATGGGGCTGCCGGCGGCTCGTTGCAGGCGATTGGCACCGGTGCCTTCAAACTGAAATCGTTCGAGGCGAACGTACGGACAATCCTTACGCGAAATGACGCCTATTGGGGCGGCATAGCGGGACGCCCCGCCGGATTCGAACATCACTATGTACCTGACGGCCGCGCCCGGCTTAACGCGCTGCGTTCCGGGCAGGCAAATATCGTCCAGATCGATGCGCGGCAAATTCCAGAGGCCCAAGCGGCCGGCCTGTTTCTTCAGGTGGTCGAGAAGAACGCGCTATGGGACATCTATCCCAACCTGTCGAAAGGGCCGCTCGGCGATCTGCGGGTGCGACAGGCGATCATGTATGCGATCGACCGGGAGGCAATCGCCGAAGGGCTGACGTTCGGCAGTGCGAAGGCGATCCGGCAGCTTTGGTCCGGCCAATCGCCATTCTTCGTCAAGGAGCTGGAGGATCGCTATCCATTCGATCAGGCGAAAGCCAAAGCCCTGCTGGCGGAAGCCGGACTGAAGGACGGGTTCGAACTGACCCAGCTTCTGCTGAACAACAGCGAATACCGGCAAATCGCCGAAGCCTTGCAGGCGATGTTGGGGGAGGTCGGTATTCGGTTGAAGTTCGACGTGGTGGATGTCTCGCAGTTCCCACTGTTTTTCAAGCAGCCGCCGCGCGGCGATATTCTGATGGCGCGCTATGGTGGCCGCAGCGATCCAGTGCAGACCATTTATGAACTCGTCGGCACGGGGGGGTCGTATACCCCTGGCGGGTCCGCGAGTCCGGAGATCGATAGGCTGCTGTCGCTGGCACGCGGCATGGCGGCAACCGATCCGAAGCGGGTGGAAGTGATGCAAAACCTGTCGCGTTCAATCTCCGACAACGTCGCGAGCATCCCGATCATTACGCGTGCGAATGTCTATGCCTATCGTCCGGGATGTATCCTGAACCTGGAACCTTATTTGGCCGCGGGTGATGAGCGGTTCAATGACGTGCGTATAGCCTCGGGGTGTAAATGATGAAGACCTGGATTGTGGCGGCCCTTGTGGGCTGGGCCGCCCTTGGCGTCGCGCGCGCAGCCGAAATTAATACAAACGCCAACCTGATCTATTACGATGCCGTGGGCAACGAGACGCTCGATCCGGCCGAACCGCAGAGCGGCAGCAGTTTTTCCCAGGAAGTGCTGCTGGCGTTGTATGACACCGTGGTGCGCCTTGATGAGGCCGGAAACCCTGGGCCGGGCCTGGCGGAATCCTGGCAGACCAGCCCCGATTTGACCACGTACACCTTCAGGCTGCGTCAGGGCGTGAAGTTCCACGACGGCACGGACCTGACCGCCGGCATCGTTAAGCGCAACATCGACCGGAACATGGCCCTCGGCACGCGGGCGAGCGGCGCGATGGTCGATTCCATCAAGGCATTCGCCTCGGTCGAGGTAACCGGCAGCCACGAGTTCAAGCTTCTGCTTAAGGTACCGAGCGGACAGATTCCATACATCATGGGCGGCATCGCCGGGATGGTGGCAAGCGAGGCGTCCGTGACCGGTGACGGGTTCGGCGCTTCGTTCAAAGCGGTCGGGTCTGGGCCGTATCGGGTAAAATCGTTCGAATCCAACGTGAAGACGGTGATGGTCCGAAACGATGAATACTGGGGTGGCATAAAAGGCCGCCCTGCGGGGTTCGAGCATCATTACGTTCCTGACGGCCGCGCCCGCCTGAATGCGTTGCGGTCCGGACAGGCGACTGTCGTGCTGATCGATCCGCGGCAGATACCGGAAGCCAAGGGCGCCGGCCTGACGGTGCAGATCAACGAAAAGAACGGCGTGTGGGACATTTACGTCAACCTCGACCGCACCCCGCTGAAAGATCTGAGAGTGCGTCAGGCGTTCATGCATGCCGTCGATCGCGAGGCGCTGGCCGACGCGTTAAGTTTCGGCAGTTCCAGGCCGACGGTGCAGTTCTTTGCGCAGACCTCGCCGGTGTACGATCCGGAACTGGAGACGATCTATCCGTTCGATCAAAAGAAGGCCAAGGCGCTGCTGGCTGAAGCCGGTTACAAGGACGGCGTCGATGTCACGCAACTGCTGCTGAATACCACCGAATACAAGCAACTTGGGGAGGCGTTGCAGGCAATGCTCGCGGAGTCTGGCATCAGGGTGAAATTCGACGTTGTCGATGCCTCGCAGTTCAACCTGTTCCGCAAGCCCCCGTATCGCGCCGACTACCTGATGGCCCGCTGGGGCGGCCGAGCCGATCCGCTGCAAACGTTTCAGGAGTTGATCGCCACGGGCGCCACCTACAACCCGATCGGGGTCGCAAGCCCCGAGATCGACACGCTGGTTGCCAAGGCCCGCGCCATGCTTCCGAGCGATCCCGAACGAGTGAAGGTGCTGCGGCAAATCGGTCGCGTGGGGGTGGAAAACGTTGCTAACATGCCGCTGATGACCCGGTCCAATGTCTATGCCTACAAGCCCGGCTGCATCCTGGGCCTGAAGCCTTTCCTGCCGCTGGGCGATGACAGATTCAACGATGTGCAGGTCAGTGCGGGATGCAAATGAACATGCGAAAACTGATGGCTGGCTGTGCGATTTTGGCGCTGTGCGGTGTCGGCCACGCCATGGCGGCCGACCCACCCCCCAATCCGAACGGGACGCTGATTTATTTCGACGCGGTCAGCAACCAGACGCTCGATCCGCAGGAACCGCAGAACAACAGCAGCTTTGCTCAGGGCGTGCTGATGGCGGTTTATGATGCGCTGGTACGGCTGGATGCGAGCGGCGAACCGAAACCCGGCCTTGCAACCTCTTGGCGTTACAACGATGACCTGACCGAGTTCACTCTGACGTTGCGACAGGGCGTCAGTTTCCACGACGGTGCGCCGTTTAACGCCGCGGCGGTTGCTCGCAACTTCGAACGCTCCATAACCCTGGGCAACCGGGCCGGTGCTGCAACGATCGAGGCGATGTCGCAAATCGCCGCCGTGGAGATCGTTGCCGACGATACGATACGGCTTAGGCTGAAGGGACCAAGTGGGCAGATGCCGTATCTGCTGGGCGGTCAGGCGGGGATGATGATCAGCCCGGCCTCGCTGACGGACAATGCCTTCGGTGCGACCGTCAAACCAATTGGCGCCGGGCCGTACCGGGTGCATAGCTTCGAGTCTAACGTCCGCACCCAGATGCGGCGCTACGATGGCTACTGGGACGGCATCGAAGGCCGCCCAGCCGCTTTCGACCACAATTTTGTCGCAGACGCGCGCGCCAGATTGAACGCGATGCGCTCCGGTCAGGCTACGGTCGCGCTGATCGAGGCACGACAGATCGCCGAAGCGAAAGCCGCCGGGTTCGCCGTGCAGGTGAACGAGAAGAACAGCACGTGGGAGATTGGGCTGAACACCAGCCACGAAACGGTTGGGAAATTGAAGCTGCGGCAGGCGATGATGCATGCCATCGACCGTCAGGCTCTCTCCGATGGCCTTGGCTTTGGCGCCAGCCGCCCGAGTGCGCAGTATTTTGCAAATTCATCGCCGTGGCACATACCGGAACTTGAAACGATGTATCCGTTCGACCCGGACAAGGCGCGCAAACTGGTGGCCGAGGCGGGTTATCCGAATGGCGTGGATATTAGTTGGCTGCTCCTCAACACCGCCGAATACAAGCAGATGGGTGAGGCCGTGCAGGCGATGCTGGGGGATGTCGGCATCAGGGTAAAGTTCGATATGGTCGATGTGTCGCAATACACGCTGTTCCGCCGCCCGCCCCCGGGTCGCGGCGACGTGCTGATGGTGCGCTGGGGCGGCCGGCCCGACCCTT
>JANXLQ010000372.1 GCA_025355085.1 Rhodopila sp. | reverse complement strand
TGCACCAGCCGCCCATTGCCGCTGTATGACCGCATGGGTCGCCTGGAAAGCGTGCCGAATGCGCTGGAGCAGGCCAAGCAAGCTGTCTCGCTGATCTGCGGCAAGCCTCCGCCCACGCCTGAGGTCCCTTGGTTCTGGTCGGATCAGTACGACTTGCGGCTCCAAATCGCCGGGATGCCGTTCGACGCAACCGAGATCGTGATCCGCGGCGACGTGACGGCGGGCAAATTCGCGCTATTCCACCTGACCGAAGATGGCACCGTCCAGGCCGTGGAGGCGGTCAATGCCGCCCCCGAGTTCATGGGCGGCCGGCGCATCATCGCCAAGCGGAAACGCCTCACTCGCGCGCGTATCGAAGATATGTCAGTGTCCATGCAGGAACTCGCGGCGTAATAGATCGCCGCTAAGAAGGAACGTCGAATGCCCAAAATCACATACATCGAACACAACGGCACGGCCCACGAAATCCAGGTGCCGGTCGGGAAAACGGTCATGCACGGCGCCGTGGACAATAACGTCCCAGGGATCGATGCGGATTGCGGCGGTGAGTGCGCCTGCGCCACCTGCCATGTTTATATCGATGCTGCCTGGCTGGACCGGATCGGCCTGCCCACAGCCGGATCGAACGAAGCCAGCATGCTGAGTTTCGCGGCCGTCACCCAATCCGACTCCCGCCTGTCCTGCCAGATCGACGTCACCGACGCGCTCGACGGATTGGTGGTGCGGATGCCAGAGGGTCAACATTAATTTCCCCCCGGAAAGTCCCCTCACACTTGATCTCGATCACCTCACGCGTGTTGTCTTGACCACAGATTTTTTGCCCTTGTTCGCGATAGATCGCCCGGAAAAGTCGCGTCCTGGGGCAGGAGACAACACGCGCTTTCAAGCGCTCGACGGCATCATAGCCGCCAGGAGGGTTACAAAATGAACGCACCGGTCCACTTCGATCCTGCCTTGGATGCCTACTCGACGCCGCTGGATCAAATCGATGTCAGCAATCCGCGCCTGTTTCAGGACGACGTCTATTATCCTTATTTCGAGCGCCTGCGCCGGGAGGATCCGGTCCACTACCGCAAGGACGGCATGTACGGCTCCTTCTGGTCGGTGACCAAGTTTAAGGACATCATGACCGTCGAAACCCACCCGGAGATCTACTCCTCCGAAGCGAAACTGGGCGGCATCTCCATCACCGACCGCCCGATGGAGTTCCGCCGGTCCAGCTTCATCTCCATGGATCCGCCGCGCCACGATGAGCAGCGCAAGGTCGTCAGCCCGATCGTCGCCCCCGGCAACCTCAACAACATGTCGTCCGTCATCCGCGAACGCGTCTGCAAGGTGCTGGACGGCCTGCCCCGCGGCGAGACGTTCGACTGGGTGGAGCGCGTCTCGATCGAACTCACGACGCTGATGCTGACGACGCTGTTCGACTTCCCTATCGAAGAGCGCAGCAAACTGACCTACTGGTCCGATTGCGCCACCGCCGATGTAAACGCAGGCGGCGTTGTTGATTCCGAACAAAAACGCCTCGAAATCCTGGGTGAGGCGCTACGAACCTTCACCGGCTTATGGCACGAACGCGCCGCTCGGCCCGCCGGATTCGATCTGATCTCCATGCTCGCCCACAGCGAGGCGACCAAAAACCTGGTCAACGATCCCGCGGAATTTCTCGGCAATCTGGTGCTGTTGATCGTCGGCGGTAACGACACCACCCGCAATTCTATGACTGGCGGGCTTTGGGCGCTGTGCAAGCACCCGGCTGAATACCAGAAGCTGCGTGACAACCCGTCGCTAATCCCCAGCATGGTTCCGGAAATCATCCGCTGGCAGTCGCCGATCGTGCATATGCGCCGCACCGCTGTGGCCGACACAGAGCTAGGCGGCAAGCAGATCAAAGCCGGTGACAAAGTCGTGATGTGGTATATATCCGGAAACCGAGATGAAGATTCCATAGATCGCCCCGACGCCTTTATTATCGACAGGGCCAGACCGCGCCATCATTTGTCATTTGGCTTCGGTGTACATCGCTGCGTCGGAAACCGGCTGGCCGAAATGCAGTTGATCATTCTGTGGGAAGAAATCCTAAAGCGTTTTCCCCGGATTGAACTGGTCGCGGAACCCCGGCGCATCTATTCGAACTTCATTCATGGCATCGCGGAAATGAAAGTGTGTATCCCAGCATGATCGATGCATTGAACCAAGCAGTGCTTCCGGCGGGCGTACGCGCCCGCTTCGTACAGGGTGTGAACGGACTGCGCGTCCATCTGCTGGAAGCGGGAAATCCCGAACATCCCTGCATCCTGCTGCTACATGGCTTTCCGGAGCTAGCCTATTCCTGGCGCAAGGTCATGCCGGCACTGGCGAATTCCGGCTATCACGTCATCGCGCCCGATCAGCGCGGTTACGGTCGTACCACCGGCTGGGACAGTGACTACGACGGCGATCTCGGATCTTTCCGCCTCATGAACCTCGTGCGTGACATGGTCGGCTTGCTTGCGGCGCTGGGACGTCCATTCGTCTCGGCCGTGATCGGGCATGATTTCGGTGCCTCCGTTGCCGCCTGGTGCGCCCTGCTGCGCCCCGACATCTTCCGCTCGGTTGCGCTCATGAGCGCTCCGTTCGCCGGACCATCCTCTCTGGCGGAGTCGGGTCCAGCCGACCTGTCCACGATGGGGATTGATGCGGAACTGGCGGCGCTGGATCGTCCCCGGAAACACTACCAATGGTACTATGGCACACGCGAGGCCAATGCCGAGATGACCCGCTGCCCGCAGGGTATTCATAATTTCCTGCGCGCCTACTACCACCACAAAAGCGCCGATTGGCCCGGCAACCGGCCCTACCGGCTGAAAGGCTGGACCGCAGGCGAACTCGCCAGGATGCCGACCTATTACATTATGGATCTGGCCGAAAATATGGCCCAAACCGTCGCTCGGGAAATGCCGTCGCCCGAGGCCGTTGCCGCGAACGATTGGCTGCCGGACCCCGAACTGCGGGTGTACAGCAGTGAATACCAGCGGGTGGGCTTCCAAGGTGGCCTGCAATGGTACCGCTGCCGAACAGGCGGAATCGGCCACGCCGAATTACAGGTGTTCTCTGGCCGGACGATCGACGTCCCGTCTCTTTTTGTTGGCGGAGCCAACGATTGGGGCACTCAACAAAGCCCCGGCGCGATCGAACGGATGCAGACAAGTGCCTGCACGAATATGCGCGGGTGCCACTTGTTGGAGGGTGCAGGCCATTGGGTCCAGCAGGAAAAACCTGACGACGTAATCTGCATTTTGCAGACGTTTTTAAGCGCCTGAGTGCCGATTTACTACAAGGGGTAACTTTCCCGCCAGTGCGCCAGACCGCAACGGAGCGGCTGGCGCACTGATTACGGGCGACATGGCATCGTTCTACTTCTAGTCAGCCGTGTCGAAACTGCACTGTTACTTTGCCTTCTATCGAAAATTGATGCTATAATGCACGATATAATAATGAATATGTAATATTTTAGATGCCACCATCTTATTAAATAAGATTACCGTAAATTTAATCGACCTACCGAATGTATTGAAAAAGTTGATTGTGCGTCTGTCAAAACGTTTCATGTGATCGCGGTACACGTAGATTTTGGTTTCGTACCCCACTTATCCCGCGTTAGCGTCGCTCGTTCGGACGGCCCACGTTCCGCCGGGACCTTGCAGTGCGTTTTTAGACGAAGGCCAGGCAATCCTGGCTGTTTCACTCACTATTTTGGCATCCGCCCCAGGAAATTCCGAAAGCGAATGCCGGGAGTGGCTTAGCAAAGAATGCTGCCCTTCAACAGAACAGGAACAGGCTGATGCCAGGAATGGCCGAACCGGATTTAGCCATGGACATCGTCGTATCACCTGCCGGCATGTCGAGGGTGCATGACGACCACGCCTCGTTTTTTGCTCCGCGTCCGCGCATGGCGAGCCGCACACTTCGGTTAATTGGGCTCGACGCGGCGGTGACGGCATGCACCGCCATTCTGTGCTTCGCTTTATTCAACCCCGCATGGCAAATTACCTCTTCGGCGGTGGTCATTCCACTGGCCAGCCTGACAATCTGTCTGATACTGAGCTTCGCCGAACGCGGTCTATATGCACCGCAGGAGATCATGAGCCGCAGCATACCTTGGTGGCCAATGACACTAGCGTGGCTACAGGCCGTAGCCCTCGGCACCCTTGCCGCTTTTTGTCTGGCGGTATTGTCCGGCCATCCGCATCTGGTTCCGGTCCCCGGGAGCACGACAATCGGGATTCCGCCGGATTACGATCGTGTCGATACCCTCCAAGGTGCGTGGCTGCCGACGTTCCTCGTAGTTGGCTTCGCATCTCTAACCATGACCCGATTGCTGCGCCTTCGCTTCCATACCGGCCCGCAGCCGCTTAATCGGACCGTCATCATCGGCGAACCGGAACCGATCCACGACTTGCTCCTGCGTATCCGCACTGGCGTCCGCCGCAGCTTCGATGTCATCGGCGTCGTGCAACATACTGCCGAGACCCTGGCTAAGCCCAACTACCAGGGGCTGCCCTTGCTGGCGGATATCGACGCCCTGGAGCGCATGATCCGCAAGGATGCAGTAGATACCGTGCTCGTCGCCCTGCCGTGGTCGGCAGGGGATCAAATGCGCGAAATCATCCAGCGCGTGTCGATGGCGCCCGTGGATGTTTATATTTATCCCGGAATGAACGGGCTAAATCTGCCGCTACGAAGGGCCGACCGAACATTCGATCTGCCGCTGCTGATGGCCTGCACACGACCGATCGGCGGTTGGGGCGCGCTGATCAAGCGTGCCGAAGATGTAGTTTTGTCGATCGGGCTTCTGGCGTTCATTTCGCCTGTGATGCTTACGGCCGCCGCCGCGATCAAATTGACATCGAAAGGCCCGGTCTTTTTCCGCCAGCGCCGGCTTGGCTATAACAACCGGGTGATCGAGGTTTTGAAATTTCGCTCTATGTATGCGCATCTGTCTGACGCCGATGCGACCCAGCAGACATTTCGTGGTGACAAACGTATCACACCCGTCGGTGCCTGGTTGCGCAAGACCAGTTTGGATGAGTTGCCGCAGTTGCTGAACGTCCTGCGCGGCGACATGTCTTTGGTTGGACCCCGGCCCCACGCCCTGGCAACTACGGCGGGCGGATTGACGTTGGAAGAGGCCGTTCCGGTTTATGCTTCACGTCATCGTGTTAAACCCGGGATCACCGGCTGGGCGCAAGTCAACGGCTATCGGGGGGCACTGGATAGTGTTGATAAGATTGTTCATCGCGTCAATCACGACCTGTACTACATCGAAAATTGGTCCTTGGCGCTCGACCTCAAGATTGTGTGGAGAACCGCAAGGCTCGTTTTCGCCGATGACAATGCGTTTTGATAACGCCTGGCCTCATAAGCCTTGTAGCTTGAACACCTGAGCGATCCCCGGGCGGCGGGGGCGATAATACCGCCCACCGGCGCGGTCAAGATCAGTTCGCCCGCCGGCGGAGCCTCAATTATTTTGATTATCGCCGGTCAATCTGGATTGGAGAAGCCCACGTGAACAGGATATCGAACCCCGAACTCACCATCCTCCGCAAATCGGCGCCGGTCGTCCAAACATCGGAGGAACACGCGTTAGCCCCCGTCCGCATTGGGATTGGCGCGATTTCGCGGCATCATCCTGCGTTCGTTCAACTATATTATGCCATTGAGGCGCGCCGGACCAGTGCCATGCCACTTGTAGTGCAATTCATATCGCCAACACCGGGAATTGGTTCCAGCACGGTCGCGTCCGGGTATGCCCGCGTTGCCGCCGACGATTGCGCCCAGCCGGTACTCTATATCGACTGTAATGGGTCCTTTCCAAAAAAACGCCCGGGGGCAAGAGAGCTTCAACCCCCAACATTGTGTGACGCCCTGCGCCGCGGCTTGCCGCTGAGTGAGGCCATCACCCCTGCCCGGGATGCCAAGAACCTGTTGTGGGCGCGCCTGGGTCCGGGGGAGCGTCCGCTGCTGGCGCTGGGTGGCGATAGGTTGCAGTCCTTGCTGGATATGCTGCGGACAAACCATCCGGTCATCGTACTGGATACTCCGCCAACCGAGGCACCCGAATCCGCTGCGGTGTCCCGCTACTGCGACGGGTCCGTGCTGGTCGTGGCTGCAGGGCGTAGCCGGCAGTGGGAAATTGAAAACGCCAAAACCCTGCTGGAGCGTTTGGGCGGCCAAACCGTTGGCGTCGTGTTAAACCGGGAACGGAGCGTGATGCCGCGCTGGTTGGGCCGGCACTGAGATGGCACCCGCCAGCGTATCTCTTTCGTGGCCGAATCCAAATTTTCTTCCTGCCTTGCGCCGGGCGCCATTCGTAGTCGTACTGGCGGGTATCGAGAACTCCGGGATCGTGGACGCAGCGTTGGCCGACCCTGCGCTCACGGAATCCGCCATTCCCAGGTTCGAGCCGTCCTGCACCCCGCCCTGTGACGCATTGCTGTGGCGATTGGAGACCGCCTCGGGCGAAAGCCTGTCCCGGCCCGGCTTGCTACGCCAGTATTGGCACCGAGCACCGTATGCGTTGACGGTACGTCTGGTGCAGTATCAACCAGGGTCGTCGGTGCCGGAAATCCTCGACGAGGGCACCCTGGGGACGCGAGGCCGGCGTAGCGCGTTCAAGACAGCCATCGATCGCCTGGCGATGCGCTTCGTCCGAGACGCCGCCCTGGGACGCAGCCGAGGCCCGGCCGGTTCGGCACCGGCAGCCACCGCGCGCGGCCGCTTTGGCTGGCTGGACGCAATCCAGGCGACTTGGCGCGAGCGGTTCATGAGCGAATGGTGGAGCATCGGGACCGCATCGGTGCCTCTCGACCGCATTCTGACCGGCGGCGGTCTTGGCGACATCCGTTGGTATCGTACAAAGGCAGCCCATCGTTATCTTGCCGACCCTTTCCCGTGGCCGGGGACCGACCGTATTCTGTGCGAGGAAATGCCATTGACCAATGGTGTGGGGCGCATTGTCGCGGTCGCCGGGGACGGCAACACGCTCAGCCCGCCTGAGGTCATGCTGGATGACGGGTTGCATCACTCCTACCCTTGTACCCTTCAGGACAAAGGCTTGGTCTATTGCATTCCTGAATCGACCACGCGGGGCTCCACCCGTCTTTACCGGCTGGACGGCGATGGCCGATTCTTGCCCGTGTGCGATCCCGCCCCGCATTCCAGGCTGGCAGATCCAACCTTGTTCACATGGAACGGACGCTACTGGCTCGGTTGCACCGACCTCGACCTTGGCGACCATGATAACCTTTGTCTTCTGCACGCACCGGCGCTTACCGGTCCCTGGACGCCACATGCCCGGTGGCCGGTCAAGATCGATATCCGGGGCGCCCGCCCAGCAGGCAGGTTGTTCGAGACCGGCGGCAGGTTGTTCCGTCCCGGTCAGGATTGTGCGGCGACCTATGGTGCAGCAGTCGCGGTTCACGAGATCACGACGTTAACCGAGACGGATTTTCAGGAGTCTTTGGTGACCGTCCTGCGGCCCGATAAGGCGGGGCCGTTTCCGCATGGGCTGCACACGCTTGTTCATGATGGGACGCGCTTCTGGGTGGACGGAAAACGATTTGTCTTCGATATGGCCGGGTTCCGGCAAAAACTCCTCGGCAGGGTGTCCCGCATGTTGTCCAGGATGGGGGTGGACTGACCATGTCCGTATCGGTTTCCGCCAATGTTGCCGACGTATCGCCGCAAAGCCACTCCGCCGGCCCCGTGGCGCGTGCGATGTCAGTCGCGATCTACCTGCACGATCTGTCCGGCGGCGGGGTCGAACGTCAGAGCCTGATCATCGCCGAGGAATTCCGCCGGCACGGTGCAGACGTCACGCTGGTCGTCCATCGCTTGCGGGGGGAATTGCTGAACCAGGTGCCGGTCGGCATGCGCATTGTCGATCTACACAGTTCCCGCACGCTGATGGATATTCCGGGATTGATACGTTTTCTGCATGCAGAAAAACCCGATATCCTGTTGTCGAACGTTGACCTCAACAATGTCGCCGCGTTGCTGGCCAAGGCCATTGGTTTCAGTTCTACCAAACTGGTGATTTGCCAGCATAATCCGATCTCCTCAAATTTCGCCACATGCGAGAATTGGCTGTACCGCTATGTCGGCCTGTCGTATCGCGTGTTGTCGCCGCTGATCAGCCGAGCCGTTGCAGTTTCGGAAGGTGTGGCACGGGAGTTGGAAGCAGTCGGAGGTTTGCCTAAGGACCGCATTCTGACGATCAACAATCCGGTGGTGGGGCCTGACTTCCTAACCCGCAGCGCCGAAATCGCGGATCATCCGTGGTTCGGGCAGGACCGGGGTCCGTTGTTCGTCACGGCTGGACGGTTGGTGATTCAGAAGGACCACGAAACGATGATCCGGGCGCTGGCGATCCATCGACAAAACTCCGATAGCCGCCTGATTGTGCTGGGCTGCGGCCCCTTGCAGGAGTCGCTGGAGCGGTTGGCGGACCAATTGGGATTGGCCGGAGTGGTGGATTTCCCGGGGTTTCGCGCCAATGCGTTGCCCTACATTCGGCAGGCGGACGCTTTTCTGTTGAGTTCCCGCTGCGAAGGGTTCGGCAACGTCATTGTCGAAGCGCTGGGTTGCGGCACGCCGGTCATTTCTAGCCGATGTGAACATGGACCTGCGGAAATACTGGACGAAGGCCGGTTTGGGTTACTGGTGGAACCCAGAAGCCCGTCCGCGCTTGCCGCCGCGATGGATCAGGTCGGGACGTTGCGGGAGAGGTTTCCGCTTGAACTGCTGCGCCAGCGTGCGGAGGAATACAGCTACGCGGTCTGCGCCTCCCGCTATATGGCGATGTTCAAGGCACTGGCCCCGCACCGAGCCTGGGTGGCGCTGGCATGAACGTGGCACGACCGTTCGGTCTGGATCTTAGTATGGACTCAGCCCATGACATTGCCTGCGCGGCGATCCAGCAGATACCGCCTGGCGGTGTTGCTCTGGTCGTAACTCCCAATATAGACCATATTGCAATGATACGGCGATATCCCGCTCTGGCGCGTGCCTATCGGAATGCCGCCCGGATTGTGTGCGATGGGTGGCCCGTACAGCTTTATGCGCGCTTTTGCGGCCTTCAGGTCGCGCGGGTGACAGGCTGCGAAATCACCGGCGAATTGATGCACATGGCGACCGGCGCTTCTTCGCACCGCTTATACTTTGTGGTGGATTCCGTCGAAACCGAAACCGCTGTCGCCGCCTGGGCCGAACAACACGGCGTTTTCAGCGCGGCGACCATCCCGCCCTTCGGCTTTGACCGCGATGCTGGATACTGTGAGCGTTTGGCACAGTCCATCCGATCGCACGAAACCACGCTGCTGATCATGGCTGTCGGGGCACCCCGCAGCGAGGTGTTTGTCGATACATATCGAGGGATGCTCCCTCCTTGTTGGGCGTTCTGTGTCGGTCAAGCCGTCAAGATCGAGCTTGGACTGGTTCGACGGGCATCAGCGAAGTGGCAGTCGGCCGGCATGGAATGGCTGTGGCGCCTGTGCCAGGAGCCATCGCGGCTAGCCAAACGTTATGTAACCGCGGTGGCCGGCTTTGGCTTGGCAATCGTCGAAGACCAGATGCGCAACCGGCGGGAAAGCCGATCATGAGTATGCTTGGGCAGACCAACGAATACTGGCCGGCTGGCCGGATTTTACCAAGACACGGCGCCCACTCGCCACACACCAACATGGCAGGATCGAAATCATGAACGAAACACTAGCCCTTCCCATGCGCCTGGTGATGCGCGATCTGATGCTGACGGCTTTTGCCCAAAAGGGCCGGATGTTTCTGATTTTCTTCTGCGTCATGGCGGCAAGCGCTGCTATCGCGTTCTCGATACAACCCGATTACAAAGCGAGATCGAGCCTGCTCGTCTTGCTCGGCACGGAGCATACATTCCGTCCGGCCGCCGGTCAGCAGTTTATGAACACCGGCGGTGTGGACGCAGAACAAGTGTTACGAACCGAATCCAGCATTTTGGGCAGCGACGACCTGCACCGCACAGTGATCAGGGATATCGGCATTGAAAAAATGTATCCGAAGCTGTTGGAAAAGCCCGGTCCGGTCGAGAAGTGGATGGAGGAAACACGCCGGTTCGCGACCGACACCCTTGGCCTGACCGAAAAATTGGCAGCAACGGCTGTTCCGGTCGATCCGATGACCCGCGCCATCGAGGCTTTCGCCAGCAATCTGACGAT
>JANXLQ010000354.1 GCA_025355085.1 Rhodopila sp. | reverse complement strand
GCCCTGTTCGTGACAGGAGCCAACTCCACCTACGTATTACCGGAGCACCGCTCCCTTATCCGCGCCAAGTTCCCAACCGCGCGCTTCGTTGCAATAAAAAATGCCGGCCATTGGGTCCACGCCGACAATCCAACCGGGTTTTTATCGGTCGTAGAGGCTTTCCTGCACGATTGGACGTGACCCTGTTCTCATGACGATTTGCCTAAGCATGGCAGAAACGCGTTCGATTGCAGGATTTTCTCTCGTATCTCGCGGAGTTACCGCCTAAGTGTGCGCCGCACCATCCCAAAGCCAGGACCGTATGCAGATCCGTAACGTCGCTATTATCGCCCATGTCGATCACGGGAAGACGACCCTCGTGGACAAACTTCTCGGCCAGTCGGGCGCCTTCCGTGAACATCAGGCGGTGACGGACCGTGCGCTCGATCGCAACGACCTTGAGAAGGAACGCGGCATCACAATCCTGGCGAAATGCGCCTCGGTGGTGTGGAAAGATATTAAAATCAACATCGTAGATACCCCTGGCCACGCCGATTTCGGCGGCGAAGTCGAACGCATCCTGAACATGGTCGATGGCGCCATCGTCCTGGTCGATGCGGCCGAAGGCGTGCTGCCGCAGACAAAGTTCGTGGTCGGCAAAGCCCTGGCACGCGGCATTCACCCGATCGTGGTGGTCAATAAAGTCGATCGCCAGGACGCCCGTCCCGACGAAGTCCACACCGAAGTGTTCGATCTGTTCGCGGCGCTTGGTGCCTCCGACAGCCAGCTCGATTTCCCGATGTTGTACGCATCCGGCCGCAACGGCTGGGCCGACGCCACCCTGGACGGCCCGCGCCAGGATTTGTCCGCGATGTTCGACATGATCCTGTCGCACGTCCCGGCGCCGACGGTGAAACCCGACCTGCCCTTCGCCATGGTCGCCAGCATTCTTGAGTATGACAACTTCCTGGGCCGCGTTCTCACCGGACGGGTCGAGCAGGGCACCGGCAAACTCAATATGCAGGTGAAGGTGCTGCGACGCGACGGCTCCGTTGTCGAAACCGGCCGCCTTACCAAGCTACTGTCCTTCCGGGGCCTGGAGCGGGTGCCGGTCGAAGAAGTCATGGCTGGTGACATCATCGCCGTGGCCGGTCTGTCCGAGAGTACCATTCCCGATACCATCGGCGCACCGGAACTGACTGCGCCGCTGGAAGCCACCCCGGTCGATCCCCCGACCCTGGCGATGACTTTCCGCATCAATGACTCGCCCCTGGCCGGTCGCGAAGGCAAGAAGGTCACGTCCCGCCAAATCCGTGAGCGCCTGTTCCGCGAGGCCGAGGGCAACGTCGCGATCAAGATCACCGATTCCAACGAAAGCGACGCGTTCGAAGTCGCCGGCCGCGGCGAACTTCAGCTTGGTGTGCTCATCGAGCAGATGCGCCGCGAAGGGTTCGAATTGACGATCGGCCGCCCCCGCGTGCTGACCCGGAAGAACCCCGAAACGGGTGAGCGCGAAGAGCCGATGGAAGAGGTACTCGTCGATGTGGACGAGCCTTACACCGGCGTCGTTGTGGAAAAGCTCAGCCGCCGTAAGGGCGACCTGCGCGACATGCGGCCGTCCGGCGGTGGCAAGGTCCGCATGACCTTCAACATTCCTAGCCGCGGGCTGATTGGCTATCACGGCGAATTCCTGACCGACACACGCGGCACCGGCATCATGAACCGGCTGTTCGCCGGTTACGGTCCGTGGAAAGGTCCGATCGAAGGCCGTCGCGCCGGTTCGTTGATTTCGACCGAAGCGGGTGAAGCCGTCCACTATTCGCTGTGGTACATTCAGGAACGCGGCACGATGTTCGTGAACCCGGGTGAGAAGGTTTACCAGGGCATGATCCTTGGCGAACACAGCCGAGAATCCGACCTTGAGGTGAATCCGATCAAGGAAAAGAAGCTGACCAACATCCGTGCTGCCGGCAAGGATGACGCGATGCTGCTGATCCCTCCCCGGAAAATGAGCCTGGAGCAGGCGATCGCCTACGTCGAGGACGACGAGTTCGTCGAAGTGACACCGGTCGCTATCCGTCTGCGGAAACGGTATCTTGATCCGAACGAGCGCAAGCGGTTCGAGCGGAAGATTGGCGCTGACGCAGCGGCCTAAGAATCTACCCCTGGGCGGCAGCAATCCCGCCCGGGGCGTCTATTCCGCGATGACAAAAGAGTCCGCGCGTTTGAACGTAATAGCGGGCGACGGCATGTGTTCCGCACCCAGATCGCCGCTCCGTCACGGTTCAATCGGAATTAGGCCAGTATTATCAGGACTGACCGGTTATATATACCTCGACTCCCTGAAAATCCGAACAAACCTTTTGCGAATCAGCCCGAGCTGGATTCGACTGGGCCGCATGATCGGCACTGGCTTCCTCGACCCTGAATCACGCAAGGACCTGACCGAACTGGCTCGGGACGGGTTGGCCGCGCATCGTCTGGCGCGTCCTGCCAACGCGTTGGTCATGCTGGACGACGGCATGAGCTACGCAGTCATTGCTCGGGTGCTGTTGATCGGCGACGACACGGTTCGCACATGGCATCGCCTGTATAAAGAAGACGGGATCGAGGGACTGGCCGGTTTCGGCTAAGAAGGCAGCGTCGGCCGCCTGAGCGGCGAGCAGCAGAATAAGCTGAAAGCCTGGATCACCGAGACGCTGCCGCAGACGACGCGCGTAATTGGTGCCTGGATCGAGAAGGAATTCGACATTGCGTATCAGGGCCGATCCGGCCTGATCGCGTTGCTGCACCGGCTCGGCATGGAACATCGCAAGCCAAAATCCGTATCGCACAAGCTGAATACTGCGATGCCGTATCGGAAAATTTCATATCATCAACCTAACGGATTACCGAATTCTGGCGTGAACAGGGTATACCAACCGCCCTTATAACTCCCCTCATATTTACGGCGGATTCAAATTCCGCAGCGAACACCCCTGGGCGGCGTCCTCTGCGCGTCGGCCA
>JANXLQ010000318.1 GCA_025355085.1 Rhodopila sp. | reverse complement strand
AGCGACAACAGAAAGCGCTCGAACTTCTCGCCAGCGGCGAAAGCTTTGGAAACGTTGCCAAAGTCGTTGGTGTCAGCAAAACAGCCGTACAGACTTGGGATGTAAACCGACGGCAAGAATGGCGCGGTCACGCGCACCGGCAATCGTATCGAGGGCAGGGGCGTCCAGCAGGCGGCGGGCTTGCGCCTTCGAGAAAGCGGCGGTGCTGCCTTCCTCGCGGTTGATGTTCGGGCGGCGGACATCGACAACCGGATTGCGCGCGGCATAGCCATGCCGAACCAGGTGCTTGAACAGGCTGGATAGCGCGGCCATTCGGCGGCGCACCGTCGAGGCGGCGGCACCTTCCTGCTCGCGCATAATCCGTTCCCAGGCGATGACGGCGCGGTGGTCAACCTGGCGCAGCTGCTCCGGCGAGGTGATACCGATCGTCCGTGTGAAGTGGGCGACGTCCTGTTTATAGGCGCGGCGGGTGCGGGCGCTCTTTTGGCTGGCGAGCCAGATTTCTTCCTCCGGGATCGCCGCCAAACCTTCGAGGGTGGCGACGGTGCCGGAAGGCGAAATCAGAGCGGGCAGGGTAGGGGGCGAATCCATTCCCGAGTCGTAGCATAATCTGAGCGCGTGATAAACCGGATTATCACGTGCTAATTTGCCCCGGAGGGCGCGGCATCCCTGCGTCGCACTTGTTCTTTATTTGTTCTCTCCATAGCCTGCTGCCATGCACCCGCCGCCCTTCCGCCTCCAGCATCGCCTGTCCGACTGGCCTCAGTGCCAGCTCGAACTGCACTGCTGCCGGGGCACGACAATCTTGCCCGTGCGCCTTCTGATGCAGCAGCGCCGCGATGTGAGTTTTGGGAAACTGCTCCCGCGTTTGCGATGTCGGGAATGCGGAAAAGCACCTGCGCCGGTCTATCTCTGTGCCGGTCACCGTGAACACAATCACGGCGCGCCGCCCGATTGGGCAATCGAACTGGTGGCGGTGCCGCAACCCGCCAAACTCATAGGCGCATGACCAGCACCGGACGCATGGAATTAGAATAACGCGTTATCGTAATTCTGGCCTCCCTGATTATGCAGCGGACTTACGCAGCGGAAAATCTCAATCTTTTCAGAGATATTTTTTCGCTGCGAATTTCTTAAGTTTTGCACGCAGGCTATACTGGGACTTGCACCCCCAGTCTTCGTGGTAAGCCTCGCCAGTGTTGCCCGCCGCCAAGGTCCGCACCATGAAGGGTTGCTCATTCAACTGCATGTCTCTAATTATAGACGGCGTTAGCGTTGAATGCAATGACTACGTTGCTAGCTTGCCCCAATCGGTTGGCTTGGCAATCGCACGCTACTATTTCGTTCCATGATCGACACATTGTGGTGTGTCACCACATCCGGGCGGCGATACTTTGCTCTTCCTCTCCTACGGCGTTGGCGTAGATCGCCGTGGTGGTGAGCTGGGCGTGCCCCAACCACTTCTGGACAAGGTTCAGGGGGATGCCGGCGGAGACCGCCGCCACTCCGAAACCGTGCCGCAGACCTTTCGGGGATGCGTGCGGACCGTCCAGCCCAGCGTCGCGCATCACCGCGTGCACCGCTCGCCAGCCGGTCATGCGCGAGCCGGACCATAGACGGATGCCCCGTCCCTTATCACGGCGCGCTTGCGCTTCGCGGAGGCCATGCACCAGGTCGAGGGCTTCGAGCAGGGCAGGGGGGACCGGCACCGCACGATAGATACCGCCCCGGCGTTTTTTCAAGGTCTCAAACACCAGAACTCCGGCGCCGAAATCGACCCGGTCAACCGTAAGCGCCAGCGCTTCCGACAAGCGGCAGCCGGCATAGGCGAGGGTCATGCAGAGCGTCCGCGCCTGGCGATCCGTCTGCTCAGCCGCCCGCAAAAAGGAATCGCGTTCGCCGGCCGTAAGATATTTTCGGGCACCATCGGAGGTATGCAGCGTCATGCCGACTTGCGGCACCGCGACCAGCTTGGTCTGCGTTGGCTTGCGGACAGCTCGGATCATGCGCTGCGATCCTGGTAGCCGCGTCGCCGTTTCTGCTGTGCAAGGTGCGCAAGGGCATTAATCGCGGCGCCGGGATCGGGATGCGGATCAAGCCGGCGGCGACCTTCGGTGCCGATGCGGCCCCATTGGCGAAGTAGCAGCGCACGACCGAACAGATCGGGCCAGACTTCCAAGCGGTAGAAGCGCCACTCGTTTTGCTCTGGGCGCACGCGGATCAGCGAGGCAGCTTCCGCAAACAACGGCAGCTGAACCGGGACGGGATGCGCGAGGCGCTTTTTGCGGCGTTTGGGCATGATTTCGTGAGAAGTGTAACACTTTGGGCCGATTCGTACCAGCAAAAAGCTCGGAATGCAGCGTCGGCTGGCCGCAACCTGTTACACTATTAGCCATAGTGTATCAAAGAGCCCTCGTCGTGAGGGTGATCGTTCGTTTGGCGGTGGGATCAGGGGTTATCGCGCGTGCCGAGCGCTGAGGCGGCAGTTGCCACAATTGCGGCGCCCGGTTCGGGCCATGCCGGAGCACCCGATGCCAATGGGCAACACAGTGGCCAAGCCGGGCAGGGGGCTTGTCATAGCCATGTCGGCGCCAGAAACGCTGTCTGCCCAATCGCGGCGGCTGCCAGCGGCCGTTAACTGTAGCGGCGCAATGATAAACGGCCCGAAGCGCAATAAGGACTGGTTTCCAGCACACTTTATGTAACTGCTCAGGTCCGGTCACTAGAGGAGGGGTGCGGCTGCGGGTTTGGGGGCGTCTGCGATGAAACTACTCACCTCGGCATGCGTTTCATCTCGCGCCAGCTAAGCAGGGTGGCTGGGTTCTTCACATCGCCATTGGAGAGGGTTTGCATGTCGCCAGCTTGCAAAGCGTCAGCTACTATGGCCTTCCAAGTCTGGGCGGAGCGCCGGGCCCTCGCTCAGTGGCGTTCCGGGCGGCAAGGGTTGGTGTGCGAGAGGAGCTCAGACGCTGTTAGGGGTGGTTCATACATGTCCGCCGCCTCGCCCGGGCGACAATCACGGTTTGACGCACGCGCGGCTTGGGCTTGGGTTTGATCTTGCCTTCGTCCTGGAGGAGGCTGGCGCGGTCCGCAGTGTAAGCTGCCAAGTCGACGCGCTCTGGGACAAGTTGGCGGGCGTTCAGGCGTGGCTGGAACGCCCCTGGGTTAGTCTTTCGACACCCGCTACACGGCAGGCGGCCGAAGCGTTGCTGTTGGACGCCGATGCCGGTCCATCGCCGGGATGGCGGCACGTCGACTGTCAGGCGCCGGGTGGTGGCGTCATTCCTCTGCTTTGCTCCCTGGCCCGTGTTGGCGCTGACATCGTCGCCTTCGCACGGGACGTGAGGGCGATGAATTTCAACAGCATCGTTTTGCGCCATGACGCCGAGGTCGCGTCGGCTTACGCCAGATCATTGCGCGATGATGGCTTGGCGCTCGAGACCGTTTGGCTTGAAGTGCTGGCCCCCGCCGCCCGGCGCTTGGGCGATCTTTGGGCCGAGGATGTTTGCACATTCACCGAGGTCACTGAGGGGCTTGGCCGGCTGCAGGAAGTGCTGCGCACGTTCGATACGCCGGGACCTTTGGTGGTGCCAGCGATCAAGGAGCCACGGCGGATCCTGTTGGCCGCCTGTCCAGGCGAGCAGCATACGTTCGGGTTGGCCATGCTCGCGGCCTTTTTCCGCAAGGCGGGATGGCATGTGCGCCACGAGACCAACCTGAGCGCGGCCGAGCTGGTCCACGCGGTCAGCCGCACTTGGTTCGGCGTGGTGGGTCTGTCGGCAAGCGGCGATCGCCAGCTGGACGCCCTGGCGGCGAGCATCCAGGCGCTGCGACGTAAATCGTCCAACCCAGCGGTGCGGATCATGGTTGGCGGCAAGGTGTTCACCGACAGGCCCGAGCTGGCGGCACAGGTTGGCGCTGATGCGACGGCATTCGACGGCAGGCAGGCGGTCCATGTGGCCCAGTGCCTTATCGATACCGATGCCAAACGCGCCTGAGAGGCAGATCACCCCGGGAGTTTCTCGTCGCACGGATATATGGCCTAGACCCATAGGTGGACAGCACCCCGGACCAGCCGGTCACATAGTTATTATTACGTATCGATAACTGCGCGTGATAACAAGCGCGACCGGCTGCGGTGTCGCCCGCGGGTACTCTTCCCGAGGAGACAGGTGCGGCCAACCGTCGCCTGTCTACGGGATTACGTTGATCACGAGCTGATACACGGGCCAATTCCACCCAACGTAGCGGTCGCCATCCGGGACGGGGACCGGCGGCGATCATGCCCTCGATCTCGTCGACCGGCTTGAACGCGGCAAGCGCGGTGACGGCAGCGGCAGAAGCCCGGCAATGAGGGCCTTATGCGCGGACGGCCGGCAGCTCGTCCAGCCGGGTTGTATAGCGCGGCGACTGATGTGCCGCCCGCAACTTCCAGCCCCGTTCGATCCCCATGGCGGCCGGAAACACATCGACCGAGTGGAAATGCTGTCAAGCGATACCGCTATTGGCATTGGACATTGGAACTTATCTCGGCCTGCCCTTAAAGGGTTCTGGAACGCCGTATATGAGCAGCGAGGTGGGGCTTGGATCATGCGTGCCCATATGTACAACGCGATGCCGCCTGCTCCAACAGCCCAGGGGGCCGGCACGTCCAGCCGTTAAGCCGCCCACGTCAGTCATGCGAACCCCACGGACGCGCTGGCAGAAGCTGATTGCCAAGGCGGCCGACCGGCCGCTGCAATCAGGGACCAGCCACTGGCTGTAGATCTATGCCATGCCCCGGCCGGCTTGCCGCCGCCGTCAGAACTCCTGTCCAAACCCGAGCAGATTGCGCAGGTCGTCGCTCGCGGGCGTCGTTCCGGTTCCTGGAAGATTGAGAAACGCTGCCTGGAACAGCAGATACAGGTCCTTGGAGATGTCCTGTGCCGCTCCAAGCGCGCCGGGTAAGGGTGCCCGTAGCTCGGTGGGGATAAGCGTATTGAGGAGAACATCCATCATCTGTGCAGCCCGCGGGTCATCCGGCGTGCTGGCCAGCTCCGCAATCCCTTCGGGGGTGCTGTAGTCGTAGAACTCGACTTCCGAGCTTCCTGGCTCAATCGCGCCGGTCAGGGGATTCCATTTGGAGTAAATTCCAAGTTTCGCCGTCTGGGTTCTGATGGCGACGACGTGCGGCGGCGGGTCGTTGAATAAGAAGTAGCCCGGAACGATTTCATCCGTCGCCAGCAGAACGTAAGGCCGGCCTGGCGCGGACGCGGACCGGAGCATCGGCACCATGTCGTGGCGTTCACCATAGATCTTGGCGAGCCGGCCGGTCATCCAGTCGCGACTGCCATTGTACCCGAGGCTGACCAGCATGGCGAGCATGTCCACCGAGGATGTCAGCCCTGTCCGCACGGTTTCGATGTCGCCCACAAAGCGGCTGCTTGGGTCCACGACAACCAGCGGGATGTGGAACGGCTCCTCATAGCAGCTTCCGACCTTGCCGGCGACGAAGCCGTGGGCGCCGGCGTAATCGCCGTGGTCGGAGCCGAAGACAATGATCGTGTTCTGGGCCACGTCTTTCGGCAGGGCGCCGAGCACCTCCCCGATCCGCTGATCCACGATGCTCATGACGTTGGTGTAGGAGTCGAGGCAGCGCTGCCAATAGCGGAACGGCGCGACGCCGATCGCGGTATCGAGCAGCTTTTCGACGTTGTTCGGGTTGGGATAGGGCTGGAATGTGAACCCCGACTGGCTGGTGTCGTCGCTTACGCCGCCCCAGATCGCATCCGAGAAGGTCCGGGCGAAATACTGGAGTGATGGCTTTTTCGCCTTGATGGACGCCGCGGACTCCCAGTTCGGCGGCAGGGCGGGATAGCCCAGCGGCGGCGGGGATTTAAGCGGATCGGCGTCCCAGGACACGATCGGAGGCGTCGTCGAATAGGTCAGGATCGGCTTCGTGGGCGCGGCCGCCGCGAACATGTCGTTATAGGTCTGGAACTCGGTGCCGGCCCAGAAGAATTGCTGGTCGTGCGGATTGATGAAGCCAACGGTCAGGCACCAGGGATCGTCGCCGGTCCGCCGGCCGCTTAGATACTGGACCGCCTGATTACTGATGTCCTGGTCGTTGAGGTAGATGGGATCGCTGCTGTGATCCCCAACGGTGCCTTGCAGGTTGGCGCCGTCGGGATCCGGATAGGTCAGCCCGTTGAAACCATAGACCTGTAGCCGCGACGGATCGCTGGTTGGGATTGATGCGTGCCACTTGCCGACATAGGGCGTCTGGTATCCGGCGGCTCGCAGCAGTTTTCCATAGGTTGGGTAAGCTGGGTTCAGCGGTGGCGTCGGCGAGGTCCTTGTAAGGCCGAGACTGGTCTTGATCGTTTGCAGCAGCCAACTCTGCTGGCTGTAAAGGCCGGAGATCAGGACCCCTCGCGATGGCGAGCAGGCCGAGGCGGCGGTGTAGTGGCTGCCGAACTTCACCCCGTTCTGCCACAGCGAATGCACGTTTGGCATGAAGCGAGCCAGGAATTCATCGACGCTGTTGACCCCGGCGGGGAAGACGGACGGAAATCTGAGTTCATCGACGAGGATGAAAAGGATGTTCGGCTGCGGCCCGGGTACAGGGCCTTGGTCAGGACTGCCGCCCCGATCGGGCTGCTCGGCTCCTGCTAACGCGGGCCGTCGGCTGTCGGCCAAAGCGCCGCCCGCGGCGGCCATTCCTGTAGCCCTGAGAAAATCCCGGCGGTTCATTTTATTTCCTCTTTTGTGATTTCCCAGGTCTCTACGATGTCGCCCGATATACGACCACGCTCCGAATTTTGTTTTTTAAGGCCAGGCCAAAGAGTCTGGGTTTCGCTTATTTCTCTAAGCAGGAGATCGATTTTAGTCCAAGTGACGTTTGCGTTAGTCTGCTGGCTTTTTGATTCATGCAGTCAAAAGCCAGTCGCATGGACAGCACCGAAGGCCGTTGAAACGGCCGCGGCGAGGTCTTTGCTGGTTATCTCGGGAGCGCCATCCTTCGGTCTGTTCAAGGTTCATTTGGGAACCCGACTAGCGACGCTGCAACCATCAAGTAGACCGTCACCCGGTCAGTTGCTAACCGCGCCACCATCGCGTCCGGATAGTCGGGCTGATCGCGCTGGACAATCCATGCGCAAGCGACCCGCACCTTGTCCGCCGCCTCCTGCATCGCACAGGCCTTAAAAGACATAACGATCCAAGTTTATGGCAAGTCCGCGGAGGAGCTTCGGGTATTGTTCTCTTCGGGTTCTGTGCCTTCCAGCGCGAAGTAGCTTGAAACGAGAGGTCGCCTATCTCAGGGGCGTGCTACGTCAACCTGGAGCAGCACGATGGCCGTCAAGCCTGAGAAAACATCGCCGACGTGGAGCGACGTAAAGAGAAAGATGGTCGAATTCGACCGCGCCGGCCTGTTCGGGATCATTCAGGATCTCTATGCCGCCAGCAAAGCCAACCAGATCTTCTTGCACGCCCGGTTCGGTCTCGGCGGCGACGTGCTCACGCCCTACAAGGCCATCATCGACCGCTGGCTTTGGCCTGACCTCATTAAAAATCAGGATACCTCAGTTGCCACAGCCAGGAAGGCGATTACGGATTACAGGAAGGCATCCGGACAGCCCGAGGGATTGGCGGAGCTGATGGTGTTCTATTGCGAGTGCGCGGCGGGCTTCGCCAAAGAGTATGGTATGGATGATGCCGAAGGATATTTTAACGCCTTGGTGAGGATGTTCGAGCAGGCGCTCAAGGTATCGGTCACTCTGGCGATTGGGCAGCGTGACGCCATGTTCGACCGCCTCGATGCCGTGCGCAACCTCAGCCACAACGTCGGCTACGGCGTCGGCGACGACATGGATGATCTCTTGGTCAGGTATGACCAGAGGCGACGAAATTCCCGGATTTGACCCCTTAATGGACCGGCAACTGGCCAGCAAGAAAGACGACGCCTCATGCAATTACGTCCGCCAGCCGCGAAATCGTGCTGTGCGACACGTTGAAGCTTTTGGCGATGTCGCGCATGGGCTCGCCTGCATCCCGCCGCTTGATCGCTTCCTTCATCTGGTGCGGCGTCATCTTCGGCGGCCGCCCCATCCTCACGCCACGGGCCTTGGCGCGGGCGCGGCCCTCACCTGTCCGCGCACGGATCAGTTCGCGTTCGAACTCCGCAAGGCCGCTTAGCACGGTCAGCATGAGCCGACCATGGGCACTCGTGGTGTCCGCCCATGCGTCGGCGAGAGATCGGAAACCCGCCTTGCGGTCGGTGATCGTGGCGAGGGTGTTCAGCAGATCCCGCGTCGAGCGAGCTAGGCGGTCAAGCCTGGTCACCATCAGCACATCGCCAGTGTCGAGCTGGTCAAGGGCCTTGCGCAACTGGCCGCGGTCGGTCTTGGCGCCGCTGGCCGTCTCGCGGAACACCTTCTTGCAGCCAGCCCTGGTCAACTGGCGCACCTGCGTCAACACTCTGGCCATCGGTCAAAACCCGTGCGTACCCGTAAATCATGGATTCTTTATGCACCCGATTAATGCACCGGAAAAGCCTTCTGATTTCAACGTGCCTGTTTTTGGTTCATAAATCTTGCAGACCGGGTGAAAACCCTACCGTAAGGGATTCCGGCGCGGCGTAATACTTGATAGCATCCGGCATGTCCCATATTGCCGGCCACGACCAATCCCAAACCCTGCTGCTGCCAGAATCGCTGGACGAGTATGTCGGCCCCGAGAACCCGGTTCGCTTTATCGAAGCCTTCGTCGATGGACTGGATCTGACCGCGGCGGGGTTCGCCCGCATAGCAGCCAAAGCGACCGGCCGCCCCGGCTATGCGCCCGCCGATCTGCTGAAGCTTTACGTCTACGGCTATCTCAATCGCGTGCGGTCCAGCCGTCGGCTCGAAGCCGAGACCCACCGCAACATCGAGGTGATCTGGCTGCTGCGGCATCTGAAGCCCGACTTCAAGACCATCGCCGATTTCCGGCGCGATAACCGCACCGCCTTCCGCCCGGTCTTTCGCCAGTTCGTGCTGCTATGCCGCCAGCTGGACCTGTTCGGCCGCGAACTGCTGGCGGTGGACGGCACCCGGATCAAGGCGGTCAACAACAAGGACCGCAACTTCACCCGCGCGTCCTTGACGAAGTTCATTGGACTGGCCGACGCCACGCTCGACGATTACCTCCAGCGCCTCGACCAGAGCGACGCCAGCGAGAGTAAGACCAGTGGCTCGCGGGTCAACAATCTGGCCGAGAAGATCGCCGCGATCCGCGCGCGGCGCACGCGATGCCAGGACATGTTGGCGCAGCTGGATCGCACTGGCGAAGACCAGATCTCACTGACCGATCCTGACAGTCGCGCGATGGCGGCGCGCACGCATGTTGCCGTCGGCTACAATGTTCAGGTTGCCGTTGATACCAAGCACAAGCTGATCGTCGAGCAGCAGGTCACCAACCAGGTCGTCGACATGGGGCAACTCGCGCAGACCGCGGAGCCGGCAAAGGAGATCCTTGGGGTTGAGACGATCGCCGTTGTGGCCGACAAGGGTTACTTCAAGATCGAGGACATCGAGGCCTGCGAGAAGGCGGGGATCGTGCCCTACGTGCCGCGGCCGCAGCGCGGTCCCTCGGTCCGGGCGGGCCTGTTCCGTAAGGATGAGTTCCAATATGACGCAGACAGCGACAGCTATGTTTGTCCCGCCAGTCAACGTCTTCATCCCTATTCATCGGGGACCGTCGCAAGTTTGGGGGTATGAGAGCGAGCGGGGTATTTTGGCATCTGTTCTCTGACTGAGGTGGATGCGTGGCTTGGATCGTGAGGTTGGTGAAAGCTGCGGCCGATGGGGAAGAACAATGCGTCGACGTCATGACGATCAACCGGCCTGATGATCTCGGTGATATCGGCACTCTTGGTTTGACCCTGGCTGAAGGAAAGCGACTGCTGGCGGCCCTGCAACAAGAGATTGTTGCTGCTCAAGCCAGGGACCACGCCATTCGTCGGCCGGACTGCCGCGGCTGTAACAGCGTCTGCCGGGTGAAAGACTATCGGGATCATGCGATGACGACGCTGTTTGGCCAGGTCACGGTGCGGCTGCCCCGCTTCCGCTGTGCGGGATGCGGCGGGATCGAGGCTGGCGTCAGTTGGCCCTCGCATTGCCGCTCGACCCCAGAGTTGGATCAGCTTCGGGCCCATCTATCTGCGCTGATGCCCTACCGGGTGGCGGCTGATGTGCTGGCGCACATGGTCCCCGTCGGCGCCGGGATGGATCCCGAAACTGTGCGCCGTCATACCCTGAAAATCGGCAAGGCGCTCGGGAATGATGCCGGGGTCAGACTGGCAACGACAGCACCAACGATCACGATAACCTTGGATTCGACCTTCATCCGCAGTTGCGAGGAGGGCGAGCGACATCTGGAGGTGCGGGTCGGCAATGTTGAAACCGAAACGGGAGGACGCCAGGTGTTCGGCGCCGTTGCCAAAGCCGAGACCGACATCAAGATGCTGATCCGCTGCAGCCTTGACGCCGTCGGGCGAGCCAAGGACACCGTGCTGACAGCCTTTACCGACGGCTGTTCCGGGCTGCGGCGCATTCTCGCTGATGCTGGCGTCAGCGAATCACCGGTTCTTGATTGGTTCCACATCGGCATGCGTCTACAGCACCTCAAGCAAACAGCCAGTGGTCTGGCGGCCGATGATCCGGCACGGGCGGAAGCGAAGGCGGTGATCGTCGAGGCGGTCGAACGGCTACACTGGCGGTTGTGGAACGGCAAAGCAAAGGATGCCCAGATCAGCATTGATCGCATTTGCGCGGCGATGCCTCAGTTTGACGGCGAACGAAATTCGCACAACGTCATTGCACCCTCAAAGAAGCTTTGGACCGCCTTGCATGCCCTGGACGGTTATCTCAAGGGCCAGAGTGACTGGCTGGTCAATTATGCCCAACGGCATCGTGCTGGATTGCGGGTTGGCACGGCGATCACCGAGGGAACGGCCAATTTCCTGGTGAACCGGCGGATGAACAAGCATCAGCAGATGCGCTGGTCGCGACGCGGGGCCGATCTTCTGCTGCAGGTTCGTTGCGCCGTCTACAACGGCACGCTCGGTTCCGGCTTCGGGCAGAGGTTCCATCCAGCTAACGATCAATACTCGCAAACAGCAACCGCCGCTTGACCCCCAAACTTGCGACGGTCCCCATGTGCCTTGGAGACCATCGGCACCGCCCCGAACTCGAAGGCATCGAGGGTCTCGCCCGGCAGCAGCCGGGCTTCGACAAGATGACGCTCGATGCGGCGGCGGTCGCGTTCGGCAACCTCGTGTTCGGTTAGCGCGGCGAGGAACCGGGCGGCGGGCCAGCCCTCCTTGTCCGCCCGCTCGGCAAAGGCGGCCCACCCTTGCTTGATGGCGGGCAACCGGAGGTCGTTGAGCAGCAGCGTCAGC